>NZ_CVTK01000057.1:0-72077 GCF_900004785.1 Pseudomonas sp. 28 E 9
GAGAAATTCGAATTTTCGGCGAATGTTGTCTTCACAGTATAACCAGATTGCTTGGGGTTATATGGTCAAGTGAAGAAGCGCATACGGTGGATGCCTTGGCAGTCAGAGGCGATGAAAGACGTGGTAGCCTGCGAAAAGCTTCGGGGAGTCGGCAAACAGACTTTGATCCGGAGATGTCTGAATGGGGGAACCCAGCCATCATAAGATGGTTATCTTACGCTGAATACATAGGCGTAAGAGGCGAACCAGGGGAACTGAAACATCTAAGTACCCTGAGGAAAAGAAATCAACCGAGATTCCCTTAGTAGTGGCGAGCGAACGGGGACTAGCCCTTAAGTGGCTTTGAGATTAGCGGAACGCTCTGGAAAGTGCGGCCATAGTGGGTGATAGCCCTGTACGCGAAAATCTCTTAGTCATGAAATCGAGTAGGACGGAGCACGAGAAACTTTGTCTGAATATGGGGGGACCATCCTCCAAGGCTAAATACTACTGACTGACCGATAGTGAACTAGTACCGTGAGGGAAAGGCGAAAAGAACCCCGGAGAGGGGAGTGAAATAGATCCTGAAACCGTATGCGTACAAGCAGTGGGAGCCCACTTTGTTGGGTGACTGCGTACCTTTTGTATAATGGGTCAGCGACTTATTTTCAGTGGCGAGCTTAACCGAATAGGGGAGGCGTAGCGAAAGCGAGTCTTAATAGGGCGTCTAGTCGCTGGGAATAGACCCGAAACCGGGCGATCTATCCATGGGCAGGTTGAAGGTTGGGTAACACTAACTGGAGGACCGAACCGACTACCGTTGAAAAGTTAGCGGATGACCTGTGGATCGGAGTGAAAGGCTAATCAAGCTCGGAGATAGCTGGTTCTCCTCGAAAGCTATTTAGGTAGCGCCTCATGTATCACTGTAGGGGGTAGAGCACTGTTTCGGCTAGGGGGTCATCCCGACTTACCAAACCGATGCAAACTCCGAATACCTACAAGTGCCGAGCATGGGAGACACACGGCGGGTGCTAACGTCCGTCGTGAAAAGGGAAACAACCCAGACCGTCAGCTAAGGTCCCAAAGTTATGGTTAAGTGGGAAACGATGTGGGAAGGCTTAGACAGCTAGGAGGTTGGCTTAGAAGCAGCCACCCTTTAAAGAAAGCGTAATAGCTCACTAGTCGAGTCGGCCTGCGCGGAAGATGTAACGGGGCTCAAACCATACACCGAAGCTACGGGTATCACGTAAGTGATGCGGTAGAGGAGCGTTCTGTAAGCCTGTGAAGGTGAGTTGAGAAGCTTGCTGGAGGTATCAGAAGTGCGAATGCTGACATGAGTAACGACAATGGGTGTGAAAAACACCCACGCCGAAAGACCAAGGTTTCCTGCGCAACGTTAATCGACGCAGGGTTAGTCGGTCCCTAAGGCGAGGCTGAAAAGCGTAGTCGATGGAAAACAGGTTAATATTCCTGTACTTCTGGTTATTGCGATGGAGGGACGGAGAAGGCTAGGCCAGCTTGGCGTTGGTTGTCCAAGTTTAAGGTGGTAGGCTGGAATCTTAGGTAAATCCGGGATTCTAAGGCCGAGAGCTGATGACGAGTCGTCTTTTAGACGACGAAGTGGTTGATGCCATGCTTCCAAGAAAAGCTTCTAAGCTTCAGGTAACCAGGAACCGTACCCCAAACCGACACAGGTGGTTGGGTAGAGAATACCAAGGCGCTTGAGAGAACTCGGGTGAAGGAACTAGGCAAAATGGCACCGTAACTTCGGGAGAAGGTGCGCCGGTGAGGGTGAAGGACTTGCTCCGTAAGCTCATGCCGGTCGAAGATACCAGGCCGCTGCGACTGTTTATTAAAAACACAGCACTCTGCAAACACGAAAGTGGACGTATAGGGTGTGACGCCTGCCCGGTGCCGGAAGGTTAATTGATGGGGTTAGCTAACGCGAAGCTCTTGATCGAAGCCCCGGTAAACGGCGGCCGTAACTATAACGGTCCTAAGGTAGCGAAATTCCTTGTCGGGTAAGTTCCGACCTGCACGAATGGCGTAACGATGGCGGCGCTGTCTCCACCCGAGACTCAGTGAAATTGAAATCGCTGTGAAGATGCAGTGTATCCGCGGCTAGACGGAAAGACCCCGTGAACCTTTACTATAGCTTTGCACTGGACTTTGAATTTGCTTGTGTAGGATAGGTGGGAGGCTTTGAAGCGTGGACGCCAGTCTGCGTGGAGCCAACCTTGAAATACCACCCTGGCAACTTTGAGGTTCTAACTCAGGTCCGTTATCCGGATCGAGGACAGTGTATGGTGGGTAGTTTGACTGGGGCGGTCTCCTCCTAAAGAGTAACGGAGGAGTACGAAGGTGCGCTCAGACCGGTCGGAAATCGGTCGTAGAGTATAAAGGCAAAAGCGCGCTTGACTGCGAGACAGACACGTCGAGCAGGTACGAAAGTAGGTCTTAGTGATCCGGTGGTTCTGTATGGAAGGGCCATCGCTCAACGGATAAAAGGTACTCCGGGGATAACAGGCTGATACCGCCCAAGAGTTCATATCGACGGCGGTGTTTGGCACCTCGATGTCGGCTCATCACATCCTGGGGCTGAAGCCGGTCCCAAGGGTATGGCTGTTCGCCATTTAAAGTGGTACGCGAGCTGGGTTTAGAACGTCGTGAGACAGTTCGGTCCCTATCTGCCGTGGACGTTTGAGATTTGAGAGGGGCTGCTCCTAGTACGAGAGGACCGGAGTGGACGAACCTCTGGTGTTCCGGTTGTCACGCCAGTGGCATTGCCGGGTAGCTATGTTCGGAATAGATAACCGCTGAAAGCATCTAAGCGGGAAACTAGCCTCAAGATGAGATCTCACTGGAACCTTGAGTTCCCTGAAGGGCCGTCGAAGACTACGACGTTGATAGGTTGGGTGTGTAAGCGCTGTGAGGCGTTGAGCTAACCAATACTAATTGCCCGTGAGGCTTGACCATATAACACCCAAGCAATTTGACTACTCTAACGAGCATCAGATTGCGGTGTGTGAAGACGAGATGAACCGAAAGTTCGACGCTCACAAAACACCGACAGCTGTCACATACCCAATTTGCTGAAGCGAGGCCATCAGGCCACGACTCAGTACCCGAATTTCTTGACGACCATAGAGCATTGGAACCACCTGATCCCATCCCGAACTCAGCAGTGAAACGATGCATCGCCGATGGTAGTGTGGGGTTTCCCCATGTGAGAGTAGGTCATCGTCAAGATTAAATTCCAGAACCCCAATTGCGAAAGCAGTTGGGGTTTTGTTTTGGGCGCTTGAAAAGTATCAAGGCGCTCATGGCAATGGTCTTCAGTGCTAAAGTCCAAGCCTCGATTTTTGCTTTTCCAAGGAAACCGTTATGCCGGGTGCGATGTCCCTCAGCGCAGGATTCATGGTGGTTCACGGTAACCGCCTGGACGAGTTGCGCAGCCTGGTAGTCAGCTGGATGCGTCGTTATCCCCTGGCGCCCCTGGAGAATGAAATTGCTCTGGTCCAAAGCAATGGCATCGCCCAATGGCTCAAGCTTGCCCTGGCCGAAGATCCGCAGGCAGACGATATGGGGGGCTGTGGCATCGCCGCGGCAATCGATGTGCAATTGCCCGGCAGTTTCATGTGGCAGCTCTATCGCATGGTGCTGGGGCGTGACGAAATCCCCCCCAAGTCTCTGCTTGATAAGGCCCCGCTGACGTGGCGACTCATGCGTCTGCTCCCGGAGCTTATCGATCAGCCCCATTTTGAGCCGTTGCAACGCTTCCTGACGCACGACACCGACCTGCGCAAACGCTACCAGCTTGCCGAGCGGCTGGCCGACTTGTTCGACCAATACCAGGTGTATCGCGCCGATTGGCTGGAAGACTGGGCGGCGGGGCGCCATCAATTACGCAACGGGCGGGGCGAATCCAAACCCCTCAACCCCGCCAACTGCTGGCAGGCTGAATTATGGCGCGCGTTGCTGCTCGACGTCGGGGAGCAGGGCATGGCCGAGAGCCGTGCGGGCGTTCATCAGCGGTTTATCGAACGCATCAACACACTCGAGCAAGCGCCGCCCGGCTTGCCTTCCCGCGTGATTGTTTTCGGCATTTCATCGCTGCCCGCCCAGGCGCTCGAAGCACTGGCGGGCCTGGCTCGTTTCAGCCAAGTGTTGCTGTGCGTGCACAACCCTTGCCGCCATCATTGGTCGGACATCGTGGCCGACAAAGACCTGCTGCGTAACGAATACAAGCGCCAGGCGCGCAAAGCGGGCATGCCCGTCACCATTGATCCTCACACCTTGCACCAGCACGCTCACCCGCTGCTCGCCGCCTGGGGCAAGCAGGGTCGTGACTACATCAGCCTGTTGGACAGTTATGACGACCCCAACAGCTACCGCGCCGCCTTCCGTGATGGTCGTATCGACCTGTTCAGCGAGAGCCAACCCACCACGCTGCTCAACCAGCTTCAGGATGACATCCTGGAATTGCGCCCACTCGATGAAACCCGTGAGTTCTGGCCGGCGGTCGACCTCACACGCGACGCATCCATTCGCTTTCACATCGCCCACAGCGCTCAACGCGAAGTGGAGATTCTCCACGACCAATTACTCCAACGTTTCAGCGCCGACCCCACGTTGCGCCCTCGGGACATTATCGTCATGGTCCCCGACGTCGACAGTTATGCACCGCACATCCGCGCGGTGTTCGGTCAACTGGAAAGAAACGACCCACGCTTCATTCCGTTCACCCTGACAGACCAGGGGCAACGTGGTCGTGACCCGCTGTTGATTGCGGTCGAGCACCTGCTCAAACTCCCCGACAGCCGTTTCCCGGTCAGCGAAATTCTCGACCTGTTGGATGTCCCGGCCCTGCGCGAACGTTTCGCCATCAATGAGCGCGACCTGCCTACACTGCATCGCTGGATTGAAGGCGCGGGCATCCGCTGGGGGCTCAACGCCGAACAGCGTGCGGGCCTGGGGCTGCCCGCAGAACTTGAGCAGAACAGCTGGCGATTCGGCCTGCGGCGGATGCTGCTGGGCTACGCCGTCGGCACGGGTGTGGCGTGCGAAGGCATCGAGCCTTACGACGAGATCGGTGGGCTTGATGCGGCGCTGATTGGGCCACTGGTGGCCTTGCTCGATGCCTTGAATGACGCGCACCAGACGCTGTCGCAACCCGCACCTCCCCATGTGTGGGGCGAGCGTCTGCAACGCTTGATGCAACTGTTTTTCCTGCCCGGGAGCGAGCACGATGACTACCTGCTTGGCCAGCTTGAACAGTTAAGAGAGACGTGGCTGGAGACCTGTGAATCCGTCGGACTGCAGGATGAATTACCGCTCACCGTGGTCCGTGAGGCCTGGTTGGCCGGGCTTGACCAGGGCCGCCTGTCCCAGCGCTTCCTGGCGGGCGCGGTCAATTTTTGCACCTTGATGCCCATGCGCGCGATCCCGTTCAAACTGGTCTGCCTGCTCGGCATGAATGACGGCGACTACCCGCGTGCCCAGCCGCCACTGGACTTTGACCTGATGGGCAGCGACTACCGTCCCGGCGATCGTTCACGCCGTGAAGACGATCGCTACCTGCTGCTCGAAGCCCTGCTGTCCGCGCGCGACCAGCTCTACATCAGTTGGGTCGGCCGCAGCATCCGCGACAACAGCGATCGCCCGGCCTCGGTGCTGATCGGCCAACTGCGTGACCACCTCGCCAGTGGCTGGCATAACGCCCAAAGCGCCGAACCCCTGATCGACGCAATGACCCAGGAACACCCGCTCCAACCGTTCAGCGCCCGCTACTTCCATGAAGGCGACCCGCTGTTCAGTTACGCTCGCGAATGGCAGTTGCTGCATGAAGCTCCAGCCGCACTGGTGCACGACCACGCGCTGGCACCGCACCATCAGGAAGAGCCCCTGAGCCTCGGCCAATTACAGGATTTTCTGCGCAATCCTGTCAGGCATTTCTTCAGCCAACGCCTGAAAGTGTTCTTCGAAGCCGCCGAAGTACCGCTGGCCGACGAAGAACCCTTCGTCCTCGACGCACTGCAACGCTACACCCTCAGCGACAGTCTGCTCAACGCAGCACTGGCCCGGCCCGACCAGCTTGATCAGGCCCTCAACGCCCAAGCCTTGCGCCTGCAAGGCAGTGGCCTGCTGCCGATGGTCGGCTTCGGTGAATGCCTGCGCAACGAGCTGATCGAGCCGTTGCCGGACCTGTTGCAGCGCTACCAACACCTCCTGGCGCTCTGGCCAACGCCGCACATTGGTGCGCAACCGATCAGCTTCGCGTACCAGGGCATTCAGCTCGAAGGCTGGATCAGCGGCCTGCATCGGCGCGGTGATGGCGGTTTGTTAAGCGTGACCACCATCCCCAACAGCATCGGCTCGATCAAGACGCGCAAATGGCACCGCCTGATTCGCCCCTGGGTCAATCATGTGGTCGCCTGTGCCTGTGGCGTGCCGTTGAGCACCGGCCTGGTGGCCAGTGACGACACCTTGCTGCTGGCCCCGCTGGACACTGCCACCGCTCAGAACCTCCTCGGTGACTTGCTGCTCGCCTGGCACACCGGCATGAGCAAACCGCTGCCCGTCGCGGTAAAGACCGCCTTTGCCTGGCTCGGCCAGACCGATCCGGCCAAAGCCCACGCCGCTGCCAGCAAAGCCTACGAGGGCGACGGTATCACCGCCGATGGCGAACGCCGCGAAACGCCCGCGCTCACTCGCCAGTTCCCCAACTACGCCACGCTGGTCGCCAGCGAAGAGTTCGAAGGCTGGTGCGAAACCTTGTATCGCCCCCTGCTCAACGCCCCCTGGCGCTCACTGTCCAGCGAGGAGGCCGGCGCATGACCAGCAAACCCTTGGCCCTGGCCTTTCCGCTCAAAGGCAGCCAACTGATTGAAGCCAGCGCCGGCACCGGCAAAACCTTCACGATTTCGGCCCTGTACCTGCGGCTGGTGCTCGGCAACGGTGGCGATGAGTCCGGCTTCGGCCGTGAACTGCTACCGCCGCAAATCCTCGTGGTGACCTTCACCGACGCCGCCACCAAGGAGCTGCGTGAACGTATCCGTATCCGTCTGGCGGAGGCCGCGCGGTTTTTCCGTGACGAAATCGAGCAGCCCGACGCCTTGATCGCCGACCTGCGTCACCAATACCCCAGTGACCAATGGCACGCCTGCGCCAATCGGCTGGACATCGCCGCGCAGTGGATGGACGAGGCAGCCGTCTCGACGATTCACAGTTGGTGCCAGCGCATGCTGCGCGAACACGCGTTCGACAGCGGCAGCCTGTTTACCCAGACCCTGGAAACCGACCACAGCGACTTGCTCGGTGAAGTGCTGCGCGACTACTGGCGCCTGTTCTGCTACCCGATGCATGACGATGCGCTCAACTGGGTGCGCAACAACTGGGGCGGCCCGGCCGCGTTGATGCCACGGGTGCGCGCGCTGTTCGGCAGTGAGCGGCCCGCCGAAGACAGCCGCGAGCCCGCCGAGATAATCGCTGCCTGCCTGCAAGAGCGTCGCGAGGCACTGACCAGCATCAAGGCCCCCTGGCAACAATGGGCCGTCGAGCTGCGTGATCTGTGCCTGCAAGCCGTGGCCGCCAAAGCGGTCGATGGACGCAAAATGCAGGCGCGTTATTTCGAGCCCTGGTTTGAAAAAATCAGTGCCTGGGCCGCCGACGAAACCCTGGAACAACTGGATATCGGCACCGGCTTTACCCGGCTGACCCCCGAGGGTATGGCCGAAGCCTGGAAAGGCGAGCCGCCACGGCATCCCGGCATCGACGCGATGGCCGGTCTGAAAGCGGCCCTTGACGCACTGCCCACCCCGGACGCCGCGGTGTTGCAACACGCCGCCGCCTGGGTGGGCAAGCGCTTCGAAGAAGAGAAGCGGCGTCGCGCTGAAATGGGCTTCGACGACATGCTGATCCGCCTCAACGCCGCGCTCCAGGCCGACGGCGGCGAGCGCCTCGCCAGTGTGATCCGCGAGCAATTCCCGGTGGCCCTGATCGATGAGTTCCAGGACACCGACCCGGTGCAATACAGCATCTTCGACAGCATTTACCGTATCGAAGAAAACCACCTGGACAGCGGCCTATTCCTGATCGGCGACCCCAAACAGGCGATCTACGCCTTCCGGGGCGCGGACATCTACACCTACCTGCGCGCCCGGGAGTCCACCACCGATCGCCACCACACCCTGGGCACCAACTTCCGCTCCAGCCATGCGATGGTCGAAGCGGTGAACCATCTATTTCAGCGCGCGGAAACCGGCCGCGGCGCGTTCCTGTTTCGTGAGCCCGACGGCCGTAACCCGGTGCCGTTCCACTCGGTGCTGTCCCAGGGCCGCAAAGAACGGCTGCAGGTCGACGGCCAGACGCTGCCGGCAATGAACCTTTGGCATTTAGCCACCGACCAACCGATTTCCAATGTGCTGTATCGCCAGCAACTGGCGGCTGCTTGCGCCACGCAGATCGTCGAATTGCTTAACGGTGGGCAGCACGGCAGCGCAGGCTTTGCCAGAGACGACACGTTCAAAGGCGTGCTGCCGTCAGACATCGCCATCCTCGTGCGAGACGGCAAGGAAGCCCAGGCCGTGCGCGTCGAGTTGGCGGCACGGGGCGTGCGCAGCGTGTACCTGTCGGACAAGGACTCGGTCTTCGCCGCCCAGGAAGCCCACGATCTGCTGGCCTGGCTCAAGGCCTGCGCCGAGCCGGACGTCGAGCGCCCGCTGCGCGCGGCCCTGGCCTGCGTCACCTTGAACCTGTCACTGACGGAACTGGAGCGTCTGAACCAGGATGAACTGGCGTGGGAACGCCGCGTGATGCAGTTCCGGGGTTACCGCTCGATCTGGCGCTCCCAAGGCGTACTGCCGATGCTGCGTCGCCTGCTGCATGACTTCAAGCTGCCGCAAACCCTGATCGCCCGCAGCGATGGCGAACGTGTGCTGACCAACCTGCTGCACCTCAGTGAGCTGCTGCAACAGGCCGCGTCGGAGCTGGACGGCGAACAGGCATTGATTCGCCATCTTGCCGAGCACCTGGCGCTGTCGGGCCAGGCCGGTGAAGAACAGATCCTGCGCCTGGAAAGTGACGAGCAATTGGTCAAGGTGGTGACGATCCACAAATCCAAGGGCCTGGAATACGACCTGGTCTTCCTGCCCTTCATCTGCTCGGCCAAACCGGTGGACGGCACGCGCTTGCCGCTGCACTACCACGACGCGCAGGGCAAATCCCACGTCAGCCTGCGGCCCACGGCTGAGTTGATCGCCCAGGCCGATGATGAGCGCCTGGCCGAAGACCTGCGCTTGCTGTACGTCGCCTTGACCCGCGCCAAACACGCCTGCTGGCTGGGCATCGCCGACCTCAAGCGTGGCAACAGCGGCAGCTCCGTGCTGCACCTGTCGGCGCTGGGCTATCTGCTGGGCGCCGGTGCGCCACTGGGTGAGTCCGCCGGCCTGGCGCGCTGGTTGCTGGATGTGCAGCAGGGCTGCCCGGCCATCAGCTATGCCCAGGTGCCGCCAGCGCAAGACATCGTGTTCCACCCCCCGCGCAACGAAGCGACCTTGCGGGCTCCGCTGTTGCCCAAACGCAAGGCGGCGGAGAACTGGTGGATTGCGTCCTACAGCGCCTTGCGCATTGGCGACAGTATGAGCGCCGCCAGTCTCGAAGCGCCTGAAAGCCCGCAGGCGCAGAAACTGTTCGATGACGAACGCCTTGATCCCGATGCACCGCGCGAAGTGGTGGCGTCCGGCGGCGATATTCATCGATTCCCACGCGGTCCGAATCCAGGCACTTTCCTTCACGGCTTGTTGGAGTGGGCCGGTGAAGAAGCATTCAACGTCAGCCCCGAGGCCATTGAAAAGGCCGTCGGGGCGCGTTGCAATCGGCGCAATTGGGAAGGCTGGATCGTCACCCTCAGCGCCTGGCTTGACCACTTGCTGCACGCGCCGCTGCCTCTGTACGACGGCCGGGTCAGTCTCAGCGCGCTGACGCACTACCAGATCGAAATGGAATTCTGGTTCGCCAGCCATAAAGTCGACGTGCTCGCCCTCGACAAACTGGTGTGCCAGCACACCCACCACGGCGTCTCACGCGTGGCGGCCGAACCGGTGTTGCTCAACGGCATGTTCAAAGGCTTTATCGACCTGACCTTCGAGCACGATGGCCGTTATTACGTGGCTGACTACAAATCCAACTGGCTCGGGCCTGACGATTCGGCCTACACCATGGACGCCATGGAACAGTCGATCCTTGAGCATCGGTACGACCTGCAATACGTCCTTTACCTGCTGGCCCTGCATCGCCAACTCAAGGCGCGCCTGCCTGATTACGACTACGAACGCCACGTCGGCGGCGCCCTCTACCTGTTCCTGCGCGGAACGCAGTCGGCGACCCAGGGCGCGTACTTCACCCGGCCGCCGCGTGAGCTGATCGAAGGGCTGGACCTGTTGTTCCAGGGCAAGCCTGTCCCACCAAAAGCCGAGCCCGCCTGGGAACAAGGAGTGCTGCTATGAGCCTGTCGCCGCTACTGCTGGAGGAACTGTCGCCGCTCAGTCGCGCCGCCGACCTGGTGCAACTGCTGGAGCGCTGGGTGGACCGTGGCTGGTTGCGGGCCCTGGACAAAGCCTTCGTCGGCTTCCTGCACGAGCTTGACCCACAGGCCGATCCCCTGGTGCTGCTGGCGGCGGCATTGACCAGTCACCAATTGGGTCACGGCCACGTATGCCTCGACCTGTTCGAAACCCTGCAGGCGCCGGACTTTGCCCTGTCGCTGCCGCCCGAAGGCGACCAGCAGACCGGCGCGATGCTGCTGCCGTCGCAATTGCTCGAGGGGCTGGACGGCGCGCACTGGTGTCATGCCCTGGCCACCAGCCGTTTGGTCGCGCCGGCGTTCGATGACAGTGAGTCGGCGCGGAGCCGCCCGTTGGTGCTGTGCGGAAAACGCCTTTATCTACGCCGCTATTGGGCTTATGAACGGCGCATCGACAGTGCCTTGCGCCTGCGGCTGGCCAGCCACGAGAGCGTCGCCGCCGATTTGCCGCAGCGCCTGAATGGTTTGTTCGACCAACCGGCGCCCGACGGCGTGATCGACTGGCAAAAGCTCGCCTGTGCCCTGGCCACCCGGGGCGCATTCAGTATCGTCACCGGCGGCCCCGGCACCGGCAAGACCACCACCGTGGTGCGCCTGCTCGCGCTGTTGCAGGCGCCTGCCGTGGAGAGCGGCAATCCCCTGCGCATCCGCCTGGCCGCGCCCACCGGTAAAGCCGCCGCGCGTCTCACCGAATCCATCAGCCAGCAAGTGCTGTCGCTGAAAGTGCCCGACAGCGTGCGCGAAAAAATCCCGACCCAGGTCACCACGGTTCACCGGTTGCTGGGCAGCCGCCCGGGCACTCGGCACTTCCGTCATCACGTCGGCAACCCGTTACCGCTGGATGTGCTGGTGGTGGACGAAGCGTCGATGATCGATCTGGAAATGATGGCCAATCTGCTCGACGCCTTGCCGCCCCATGCTCGCCTGGTGCTGCTGGGTGACAAGGACCAGCTTGCGTCGGTGGAGGCGGGCGCGGTGCTTGGTGATCTGTGTCGCGATGCCGAGGCCGGCTGGTACAGCCCGGCCACGCGCCAATGGCTGCAGGCGGTCAGCGCCGAAGACCTCGGCAACAGCGGCTTGCAGGAAGACCTTGACGGCAGTCATCCGCTGGCCCAGCAGGTGGTGATGCTGCGCTACTCGCGTCGTTTCGGCGAGGGCAGCGGCATCGGCCAACTGGCGCGCTGGGTCAACCAGCAGAACGCTGAGCAAGCGCGCATGTTGCTGGCCGCGCGCAGTCATGACGACCTGTTCTGCCTCAGCCTCAAGGGCGAGCATGATCACGCGCTTGAGCGCCTGGTGCTGGACGGGCAGGGCGAAGGTGCCCAGGGCTATCGCTTCTACCTGAACCTGCTGCAGTCGGCGCGTCCTGCGCCGCAGACCCCGCGTGACGATCACGCCTGGACCCACTGGGCGCAACAACTGCTGCAAGCCTTCGACGCGTTCCAGTTGCTCTGCGCCGTACGCAAAGGTCCCTGGGGCGTCGAAGGGCTGAACCTGCGCATCACCGCCGCCCTGCGCAAGGTGCGGATGATCGAGGGCGACGAGCAGTGGTATGAAGGGCGTCCGGTGCTGATGACCCGTAACGACTACGGCCTGGGCCTGATGAACGGGGATATCGGTATCGCCCTGAAATTGCCCGAGAGCGACGGCGGCCCTCAGGTGCTGCGCGTGGCTTTCCCGCGCAATGACGGCCAGGGTGGCGTGCGCTTCGTGCTGCCCAGCCGGCTCAACGATGTGGAAACCGTCTATGCCATGACCGTGCACAAATCCCAGGGGTCGGAGTTCACCCATACCGCGCTGATCCTGCCGGACGCGTTGAACCCGGTACTGACCAAAGAACTGATTTACACCGGTATCACCCGCGCCAAACGCTGGTTCAGCCTGATCGAACCCCGTGCCGGCGTCTTTGAGGAAGCCGTACGGCGCCGGGTCAAACGCTTGAGCGGGCTGATGCTGGAGCTGGACGCCACGGCCGAAGAAGCTGACTGAACGGTCATGCGATATTTTTGATTCAGATGTCTGATTTTTCTGAAAAAATACTCAGCACTGTGGAAAGCCTCGCGTCATGGGGTTTTCCGCTGCTGTGCTATCGTTGCGGCATCACCATCGAATTTCTTGAGAGAATTGCTGCATGAACGTGGCTGTCTCGCTCTCAGAGCGCAGTTTGAGCTGGAGGCGCCTGTTGCAGGTGGCGGTGCTATGCCTGCTCGCTCCACAGGCCTGGGCTCAAACGTCCAGCCTGGCCGAGCAGCGCGCCCAGGCGGTCACCCAGGTTGTGCTGGGGATTCTCAGTTATGCCCGTTGGCCGGTGGAGCCTGTGCAACTGCGCTTGTGCATCGTCGGGCCCACCCAGTACACCGACGACCTGATCAAAGGCACTACCCAGGCCACCGGCCGACCGGTGGCGGTGCGACGCCTGCTGGCCAATCATCCGGACATCGTCAGTGCCTGCGACGCCGTCTACATCGGCAAACTCAGCGCTGACGAACGCACCGCGTTGTTTGCCTCATTGATCGGCCATCCGGTGCTCAGCATCAGCGAAGGCGGCGATCAATGCACCGTGGGCAGCCTGTTCTGCCTGCGGGTGAGTGATGCGCAAGTGTCGTTTGAGGTGAACCTGGATTCCGTTGCCCGCAGTGGCGTACGCATTCACCCCAGCGTGCTGCAACTGTCGCGCCGTCGAGCGCCGACGCCATGAGGCCGGCCAAGACGCGACCGACCCTGAGGTCGGTCATCGGCAGAGGGCACATGATCCTGGCCCTGGTGGCGGTGGCGCTGGCCAGTGTGTCCCTGACCCTGCTCGGCGTGCTGGCGCTGCGGGTGTACGCCGAGCACAACCTGCACTTGATCGCACGCTCGATCAATTACACCGTGGAAGCAGCCGTGGTGTTCGACGACAGCGCCGCCGCCACTGAAGCCTTGAGCCTGATCGCTTCGACCGAAGAGGTGGCCCAGGCCGAAGTCTTCGATGCCAGTGGCAAGCTGCTGGCGCAATGGGTGCGGCCGAACAACGGGATGTTGTCGCGGGTTGAACTCGAACTGGCGCATGCCTTGCTCGAGCAACCCATCAGCCAGCCGATCCTTCACCAGGGGCAAACGGTCGGCAGTATCCACCTGACCGGTCATGGCGGCAGCCTGTTGCGCTTCCTGCTCAGCGGCCTGGCGGGCATTGTGATCTGCACCGCGCTCAGCGCCTGGGTGGCGCTGCACCTGGCGCGGCGTCTGTTGAATGGCATCACCGGGCCGCTGCAAAGCCTTGCCGCCGTGGCCCACGCCGCCCGCAGCGAACGCGACTTCGACCGGCGCGTGCCCCCGGCCCAGATCGCAGAACTGGACAGCCTGGGCAGCGACTTCAATGCCCTGTTGGGCGAGATGGAGGCCTGGCAAAGTCATCTGCAAAGCGAAAACGAAACCCTCGCGCACCAGGCCAGCCACGACAGCCTCACCGGCCTGCCCAACCGTGCATTCTTCGAAGGCCGGTTGATTCGAGCCTTGCGCAGCGCCGCCAAAGTCAACGAACGGGTAGGCGTGCTGTTTCTCGACAGTGATCGTTTCAAAGACATCAACGACAACTTCGGCCACGCCGCCGGCGATGCCGTACTGGTGGCCGTTGCCGAGCGCGTGCGGGCACAGCTGCGCGAAGATGACCTGGTGGCGCGCCTGGGCGGCGACGAATTCGCCGTCCTGCTGGCGCCGCTGAACAAAATCGAGGATGCGCAACGCATTGCCGACAAGATCATTGCCAGCATGGACCAACCGATCCCGCTGCCCGGCAACACCCAGGTCTTGACCTCCCTCAGTATCGGCATCGCCATTTATCCGGACCATGGCGCCACGCCCGGCACCCTGCTCAATGCAGCCGATGTGGCGATGTACCAAGCCAAGCGGCTGTCTTCGGGCAGTCAGCAAACGGCGGAGCCTGTGCACTCTGTCGTCAATGTCCAGCACAGGAGTTAATCCCTTGTTCTCTCACCCACGCGTTGTTTTCATCAGCTTGCTTCTCGCCTGCCTGGCCCTCGGCGGCTGCCAGACCTCACCGCCCAAAGGCCTGAGCCCGGCACAAGTGGCCGTGCTCAAGCAGCAGGGTTTCGAGCTGACGGACGAAGGCTGGGCCTTCGGCTTGTCTGGCAAAGTGCTGTTTGGCAGCGACGTCGAAACCCTCAACAAACCGAGCACCGACATCGTCGAGCGCATCGGCAAGGCCCTGGTAGGCGCAGGCATCGAACGCGTACGCGTCGACGGCCACACCGACGCGTCGGGCAAGGAACTCTACAACCAGGCCTTGTCCCTGCGCCGTGCTGAAAGTGTGGGCAAGGTGCTGAGCAGCGTGGGCATGAAACAACAAAACATCCAACTGCGCGGCCTGGGCAGCAGCGAGCCGGTGGCGGAAAATACAACGGCGGCGGGGCGCACCGAGAATCGACGCGTGTCGATTGTGGTCATCGCGGACTAAGGCCTTCACCGTCCTCAATCTGAAACGCATTCAAATGTGGGAGGGGGCTTGCCCCCGATAGCCATAGGTATCTACACAACTTTATAGCGCCCAACCGTAACCACGATGCGAAGCGAGTCGCTCTTGATCTTGACCTGCTTTTGATCTTGATCTCAGGCGCCCCGTTAAACCACGCTGGCCGGAGAGAGGGCACACCGAGCCTAAGCGAGGTGCCGAGTGGTGGGGCAAGAGCGTTTTGCTTACTTTTGCGCTTTTCAAAAGTGAGCCGCTGTAAAAGCGGAACCATTAGCAGCCGTTACCGCAGAAACGGATATGTACTCGATCTGATCCAACATCCTGGTCGGCCCGGAGGCCGCCATCGGGGGCAAGTCGAATCGTCGCACCGCCCCTCCCACAGTTGTCCGCGCGGCGCATTCAGTCTGCAAAGCGCATCTCCCGCGTCTCCCCCATCAACAACCCCTGATTCTGCTCCGTCACCTCCCGGATGTAGTCCCACAACAACGTAATCCGCTTCAACTTCCTCAAATCCTCCCGGCAATACATCCAGAACTGCCGCGTAATCGCGATCTGCTCCCCCAGCACCGGCAGCAGTCGCGGGTCCTGCGCCGCCAAAAAACACGGCAATATCGCCATCGACCGGCCCTGCTGCGCGGCGACGTATTGTGCAATCACACTGGTACTGCGCAGGCTGGCGCTGGCGCCCGGTACTACGTTCGCCAGGTACAGCAACTCCGAGCTGAACGCCAGGTCATCCACGTAGCTGATAAACGGATGCTCGGCCAGATCCGTCGGGCGTTGGATCGGCGGGTGTTGGTCGAGATAGTCCTGTGTGGCGTACAGCTGCAGTTTGTAGTCGCACAGTTTGCAGCATACGTACGGGCCGTGTTCCGGGCGTTCCAGGGCGATGACGATGTCGGCTTCGCGCTTGGACAGGCTGATGAAGTGCGGCAGAGGCAGGATGTCCACCGAGATCGCCGGGTAGGTGTCGACGAAGTGGCTCAGTTGCGGGGTGACGAAGAAGCTGCCGAAGCCCTCGGTGCAGCCCATGCGCACATGGCCGGACAGCGCCACGCCGGAGCCGGAGACTTGTTCGCACGCCATGTGCAGGGTGCTTTCGATGGATTCGGCGTAACCCAGCAAACGCTGGCCCTCAGCGGTCAGGACAAAACCGTTGGTCCGGGATTTTTCGAACAGCAGGGTGCCGAGCGACACTTCCAGCGAGCTGATGCGCCGCGACACCGTAGTGTAGTCAACCGCCAGGCGCTTGGCGGCGACACTGGCCTTGCGGGTGCGGGCCACTTCGAGAAAAAACTTCAGGTCGTCCCAGTTCAGGGAGCCCAGTGATGTGATGTTTTTTTGCATATTGGACCGGCTTTTATGTGCGTTCTTATTAGAGATTTGCACATCTATACTCCAAAAACAGTCCGAACGCCTCCTTCTTCAAGGCGATTCACTCTCTGCATAACAACAAGATCCGGAGACCCTCATGAACGCATCTGCCGATATTTCCGTACAACAGGTCAAGTTGCTGATCAACGGCGAGTGGGTCGAGTCCAAGACCACCGAATGGCAAGACATCGTCAACCCGGCTACCCAGCAAGTGCTGGCCAAAGTCCCGTTCGCCACGGCCGATGAGGTCAACGCGGCCATCGATGCGGCCCATCGCGCCTTCCAGACCTGGAAGCTGACGCCGATTGGCGCGCGCATGCGCATCATGCTCAAGCTGCAAGCCTTGATCCGCGAACATTCCAAGCGCATTGCCGTGGTCCTCAGCAACGAGCAGGGCAAGACCATTGCCGATGCCGAGGGCGATATTTTCCGTGGCCTGGAAGTGGTGGAACACGCCTGTTCCATCGGCACCCTGCAAATGGGCGAATTCGCTGAAAACGTCGCCGGTGGCGTGGATACCTACACACTGCGCCAACCCATCGGCGTGTGCGCCGGTATCACCCCGTTCAACTTCCCGGCGATGATTCCGCTGTGGATGTTCCCGATGGCGATCGCGTGCGGGAATACCTTCGTCCTGAAACCGTCTGAGCAAGACCCGCTGTCGACCATGCTGCTGGTGGAGCTGGCTCTGGAAGCCGGTGTCCCTGCTGGCGTGCTTAACGTGGTGCACGGCGGCAAGGACGTGGTGGATGCGCTGTGCACCCATAAAGACATCAAGGCCGTGTCCTTCGTCGGCTCGACCGCCGTGGGCACCCATGTCTATGACCTGGCCGGCAAGCACGGCAAGCGCGTGCAATCGATGATGGGCGCCAAGAACCACGCGGTGGTGCTGCCGGACGCCAACCGCGAACACACCCTCAATGCCCTGGTCGGTGCCGGTTTCGGCGCGGCGGGCCAACGTTGCATGGCCACCTCGGTGGTGGTGCTGGTGGGCGCGTCCAGGCAATGGCTGCCGGACCTCAAGGCGCTGGCGCAAAAGCTCAAGGTCAACGCCGGCAGCGAGGCGGGTACGGATGTCGGCCCGGTGATCTCCAAGCGCGCCAAGGCACGTATCCTGGAGCTGATCGAAAGCGGCGTGAAAGAAGGCGCCACGCTGGAGCTGGACGGCCGCGACATCAAGGTGCCGGGCTTCGAGCAAGGCAACTTTGTCGGCCCGACCCTGTTCTCGGGCGTGACCACCGACATGCGCATCTACACCGAAGAAATCTTCGGCCCGGTGCTGGTGGTGCTGGAGGTCGACACCCTCGATCAAGCCATTGCGCTGGTCAACGCCAACCCGTTCGGCAACGGCACCGGCCTGTTCACCCAGAGCGGCGCGGCGGCGCGCAAGTTCCAGAGTGAAATCGATGTAGGCCAGGTCGGCATCAACATTCCGATCCCGGTGCCGGTGCCGTTTTTCAGCTTCACCGGCTCCCGCGGTTCCAAGCTGGGGGACCTGGGCCCGTACGGCAAGCAAGTGGTGCAGTTCTACACCCAGACCAAGACCGTCACCAGCCGCTGGTTCGATGACGACACGGTCAACGATGGCGTCAACACCACCATCAACCTGCGCTGAGACCTGGGAGACGACCATGAAGATTGCATTTATCGGCCTGGGCAACATGGGCGCGCCCATGGCCCGCAACCTGATCAAGGCCGGGCACGCGCTGAACCTGTTCGACCTGAACCAGACCGTGCTCCAGGAACTGGCCGAGTTGGGCGGCCACATCAGCGACTCACCGCGTGACGCAGCCCAGGGCGCGGAGCTGGTGATCACCATGCTGCCGGCCGCCGCCCATGTGCGCAGTGTGTGGCTGAATGAAGACGGTGTGCTCGCCGGCATCGGCAGCGGCATTCCCGCCGTGGATTGCAGCACCATCGACCCGCAGACCGCCCGCGATGTCGCCGCTGCCGCCGCCCGGCAAGGCGTGGTGATGGCCGACGCACCGGTGTCCGGCGGCACCGGCGGGGC
The DNA here is from genome assembly GCF_900004785.1 of Pseudomonas sp. 28 E 9. Lineage (NCBI taxonomy): Bacteria > Pseudomonadati > Pseudomonadota > Gammaproteobacteria > Pseudomonadales > Pseudomonadaceae > Pseudomonas > Pseudomonas sp. 28 E 9. The sequence goes on from NZ_CVTK01000057.1 coordinate 18,415, forward strand.
GCAAGCCGGCACGCTGACCTTCATGGTCGGCGCCACGCCTGAACTGTTCGCCACCCTGCAACCGGTACTGGCGCAGATGGGCCGCAACATCGTGCACTGCGGCGACGTGGGCACGGGGCAAATCGCCAAGATCTGCAACAACCTGCTGCTGGGCATCAGCATGGTCGGCGTCAGTGAGGCGATGGCCCTGGGCGATGCGCTGGGCATCGACACGCAGGTGCTGGCCGGCATCATCAACAGCTCCACCGGGCGCTGCTGGAGTTCGGACACCTACAATCCATGGCCGGGCGTGATTGAAACTGCGCCGTCGTCGCGCGGTTATACCGGCGGTTTTGGCGCCGACCTGATGCTCAAGGACCTGGGCCTGGCCACCGAAGCGGCGCGCCAGGCAAAACAGCCGGTGATCCTCGGTGCGGTGGCCCAGCAGTTGTATCAATCGATGAGCCAGCGTGGGGAAGGGGGCAAGGACTTTTCGGCGATCATTAACAGCTATCGCAAGCCTGAATGATGGTGTAGGAGCGAGCTTGCTCGCGAAGAACTCACAGACGCCGCGTGCATCCAGGAAACACGCGTTATCGTTGACGTTCTTCGCGAGCAAGCTCGCTCCTACAAACGATGTCGGCCGAGCCCGTTCACCGTGGGAAAGCCGCTTGCTGTAGAGATGGCTCAGGCAAACACAAAATACTTACGCACCGTCTCCACTACCTCCCACGTCCCCTTCATCCCGGGCTCCACCACAAAGATATCCCCAGCCCGCAGGTGAATCGGCTCCATGCCTTCCGGCGTGATGATGCAATAGCCTTCCTGGAAGTGGCAGTACTCCCATTTCACATAGTCCACGTACCACTTGCCCGGCGTGCAGATCCAGGTGCCCATGATCTTGCTGCCGTCTTCGCTGGTGTAGGCGTTGAGGTTGACGGTGTGCGGGTCGCCTTCGAGCTTTTCCCATTTGCAGGCATCCAGGACCGGCAAGGGATGGGTGTCGCGCAGTACGGTGATGGGCTTGGACATGATGACTCCGAGGCAAGGGAATAAGAGTCGAACCCTATAGCGTCGCAGCGGGGGCTGGTGGTCTGGACTCGACATCGGTATGCCCAGAAGCGCAGCCCAATACGAAGCGCGGTCAATGTGGGAGGGGGCTTGCCCCCGATGGCGGCGTGTCAGCCAACTTCTGATTGACTGGCCCATTGCTATCGGGGGCAAGCCCCCTCCCACATTGATTGCTGGTGGCAGCGCCACTGTGTTCAGAGGCGGTTCTGCGCGTAAATCAGGGATTTTCTCGCAGTAACTGCGAAAGAACTCCCCGTTCACGCCAGAATTCGCAAGAAAATTCACGTCCGGCCCTCGTATCATTCACCCAGGAATGAGTGAGAGCCGTTAAATGAACCCAATAAAAACGTGGTGGGATATCAGCCCGCCCTTGAGTGCGGCGACCCCGACCTGGCCGGGCGATACGCCGTTCCAGGAAGAGCGCGTGTGGCAGTTCGGGCCGCAGTGCCCGGTGAATGTGGGTCGTGTGACGCTGTCGCCGCACACCGGCGCCCATGTGGATGCGCCGCTGCATTACAGCGCCGACGGCGCGCCGATTGGCGAGGTGTCGTTGGACGTGTACATGGGCCCGTGCCGAGTGTTGCACTGCCTGGGCAGTGGTGCCCTGGTGCAACCGCATCAACTGCAGGGGCGTGTGGATAACCTGCCCGAACGCGTGCTGCTGCGCACTTATCCACAAGCCCCCCTGACGCAATGGGATTCAGACTTCACGGCCATCGCCCCGCAAACCATCGAGCTGCTGGCCGGCCTCGGCGTGCGCCTGATCGGGATCGACACGCCCTCCCTGGACCCGCAACAGTCCAAGACCATGGACTCGCACAACGCTGTGGCGCGCCATGGCATGGCGATCCTCGAAGGCATCGTGCTCGACGACGTACCGGAGGGCGACTACGAACTGATCGCGCTGCCGCTGCGTTTTGCCAACCTGGACGCCAGCCCGGTCCGCGCAATCCTGCGCCCGCTTTTGGAGCCCACGCGATGAGCCAATGTCCCTTCTCTCCAGAATATAAGCCTGCCGATTACCAACCCCCGGAGGAATGGCACAACGCCGAGCTGAATTTTTCCGAGTCCATGAGCTACGGCGACTACCTGGACCTGGGCAAAGTCCTCAGCGCCCAGCACCCGCTGTCGCCGGACCATAACGAAATGCTGTTCATCATCCAGCACCAGACCTCGGAGCTATGGATGAAACTGATGCTGCACGAACTCAAGGCGGCCCGCGACCATGTGCGCCTCGGTGAGTTGCCGCCGGCGTTCAAGATGCTGGCGCGGGTCTCGCGGATCTTCGATCAACTGGTGCACGCCTGGGCGGTGCTGGCGACCATGACACCGTCGGAATACAAGGCGATCCGCCCGTTCCTCGGGCAGTCGTCGGGGTTCCAGTCGTTCCAGTACCGCGAGATCGAATTCATTCTCGGCAACAAGAGCCCGGCGCTGCTGCGGCCCCACGCCCATCGCCCGGAGTTGCTGCAGCAATTGCAGGTGGCGATTGCTACGCCGTCGTTATATGACGAGGCCGTAAACCTGATGGTCAAGGCGGGGCTGGCGATTGATCCCCAGCGCGCCGAACGCGACCCGACGGCGGCGACGGTGCACGATGAGTCGGTAGAAGCGGCCTGGCGCGAGGTGTATCGCGACCCGAGTCGTTACTGGGATTTGTATCAATTGGCCGAGAAGTTTATCGACCTGGAAGATTCATTCCGCCAGTGGCGCTTCCGGCATGTCACCACGGTGGAGCGCATCATCGGCTTCCAACCGGGTACCGGCGGCACGGAAGGTGTGGGTTACCTGCGCAAGATGCTCGACACGGTGTTGTTTCCCGAACTCTGGCGGGTGCGCTCTTCGCTGTAGGTAAGTTAGCCGACGTCCTGGCGAAGAGTGCTTCTACCGATATGACATGCTTAATGTGTGCTGTCAGTGTTACAGCCAGGTGGGTGAGGATGGTCGGTGCAGTGTATGAGTTCCGGTGGCGCAATGGTTGATGGTTGCGTTGACCGAGGCTCACGGAGGGTTTGCGGCTTGACCGATGGTAATGGCAAGCCCAAGCGCCCGATGTCCTCTTTACACTGATTTGAAAGAGGTATACCCCAAGCGGAAAAGAAGTCGCGCAGGTCAGCCTTAGCGGCTATCGAGGCAAACAACCCAAGGTTGTCAAAGGCTTTTTCCCGACTAGGCCAAAAGCCATTTGATGACCATTGTTCTCGAGTCGTTCTATTCAGGTCTCGCCAAAACTGATCACCAAATGCGAGTCTGAGTTGTTCAAGTGCAGCCAGGCGTTCGTATATACCCAAATCAGCAATTGATAGATTGGGTGAGCCGAGCTTCGCAAGTGTACTGTCCCAAATGTCTCGCCCATCGGCACCTTGTCCGGTCAGTGTCGAAGGCAATCCGAACGCACGTTCTACCGCGAGTGAGTGAATGTTGTTAGTCACTTCAATAAAGTCAGGCGCGAGGTAGGCCAGCATCTGATTTTGATGCCCGAGTTCATGAGCGACTCCCCACGATCCTTTCAGGCCATTGGGTGTCAGCAATTCTCGGCCGAAATTTTCATGATAGGCCGTATATCCATGCGCCGCATGGGCATATCCCGGTCCTCCGTAATTGCCCAGAATAAGGTGGTGTTTGAGAGGCGCTCTCTTGTGCAGTGCTGTTGATCCATCAAGGCCCAATAGGTTGTCCTCGATAGATATTATTTGTTCGTAAGTATCCATCAGGATGTTCTGGTCACTGCTTTGGTAGGTCAATGCCGCCGCACGACTGACGGTGACAACTGCGCGCTCACTGATAAGTTCGACAAAGGGCGAACTGTCCCACGTTGTCAGCATATCTCTATAGTTTTTAAGGGTGTTTTTTTTATGTTCAAAACAGGGCGCTTCTACAACCCCTGAGGTAAATGTCAGGTTTGCGATGTTTTCTTCACCGCCGAGTAGCAAATAGACCATGCCGCCGCCCTCATCCCTTATCGTATTGAGTCCTACCGTCAAGGGGTAGATCCGGGGAAGCGCATAAGTAGTGTCAGGGTCTGTATAGGCGGCACCGATTATCAACGTCGGTTGGCTGCCTTCAATCGTCCCTGTGAGTAAAAGCTCGCAGGTAAGTACGGAGTTTTTAGGGTGATAGAAGCCTGTGGGTTGCTGGACACTACTGAAAAACCAATTACCTACCCTTTTTATAGCTTCAAAAGCGTCGACGGTTCCGTTGAATAATGAACGAGAGACTTTACGCAGCCCTGTAGACCCATCTGCTTGGGGGACCAGGTTGAAGCGCTGATTTCGATTGCCCTCTACGTAGCTGCTTGATCGGACCCCAAATTCAGTCATTGTTAAAGCACTGCCTGAATAAGCATTTCGAATGATACTGGAGCCGTCAGGCTGCTGGATTATCCAAAAGCTTTGATAAGCACTGCCTTCGTAGGGGGATGCCCATACTCCGGTCTCGGAAAGATTGAGCGCTAGATCGGTATAGAAACTGCGAATGCCAGAGCTCCCGTCTGCTTGCTGCACAATACGAATGCTTTGGGATGGCTTGCCCACGTACGGAGTGGCCTCAATATTGTTATTGGAGAAGGTAAGTGTGATTAACTTACTCATGATAGTCAGACTCTTTGAAAATGAGCCTGAGTATTTGGCAGGGCTATTATTTTTGGCTACTGTCAGAAATGACAGTTAAGACGGACGGTCAGGGCGGCACTTATATTAAAAAACGGCACTCAGGAAGTGCCGTTTTTTATTGTTGAGGTGCCATTCGCAGAGCGGTCTACCGAGCAACCACTCGCGCACTGTTCCTGCGCATCCGGAACCGGTAGGCAATATAGATAATCCCCACCCAGACCGGCATCGCATACACCGACTCACGAATATCCGGGATCGCCAGCATCACGCTGATGATCACCAGCATGAACGCCAGGCACAGGTAGTTGCTGAACGGGAACCAGAAGGTCTTGAACGACGGCGTCACGCCTTGCTCGCCCATGGCCTTGCGGAACTTGATGTGGGTGATGCTGATCAGCGCCCAGTTGATCATCAGCGAGGCAACCACCAATGCAAACAGCAACTCCAGGGCACTCTTCGGCGCGACGTAGTTGACCACCACGCACAGCAGGGTCACCAGCGCCGAAATCGCCAGCGCCCGCAATGGCACGCCTTGCTTGTTGAGCTTCATCAACGCCTTGGGTGCGTCGCCTTGCTCGGCCAGGCCGAACAGCATGCGGCTGTTGCAGTACACGCCGCTGTTGTAGACCGACAGCGCCGCGGTCAGCACCACGAAGTTGAGGATGTGCGCAGCGGTGTCATTGCCGATCAGCGAGAAAATCTGCACGAACGGGCTACCGCTGTAGGGATCGCCCGACGCGCCGAGGGTTTGCAGCAGTTGATCCCACGGGTACAGCGACAGCAGCACGGCGAGGGCGCCGACGTAGAAAATCAGGATTCGGTACACCACCTGGTTGATCGCCTTCGGGATCACCTTGCGCGGCTCGCTGGCCTCGGCGGCAGTGATGCCGACCAGCTCCAGGCCACCGAACGAGAACATGATGAACGCCATCGACATCAACAGCCCCATGCCACCGTTCGGGAAGAAACCGCCGTGGCTCCACAGGTTGCTGACCGACGCCTGCGGGCCGCCGGTACCGCTGAACAGCAGGTAGCAGCCGAGCACGATCATGCCGACAATCGCCACCACCTTGATGATCGCGAACCAGAACTCGGCTTCACCGAAGAACTTCACGTTCAGGGTGTTGATCAGGTTGACCGCGACGAAGAACACCAGCGCGCTGACCCAGGTCGGGATTTGTGGCCACCAGAACTGGATGTATTTGCCCACGGCCGTCAGTTCGGCCATGCCCACCAGCACGTACAGCACCCAGTAGTTCCAGCCTGCGAGAAAGCCCGCGTAACCGCTCCAGTATTTATGCGCAAAGTGGCTGAAGGAGCCGGCCACCGGCTCTTCGACGATCATCTCGCCGAGCTGGCGCATGATCAGGAAGGCGATGAAACCGGCTATCGCGTAACCCAGGATCATCGACGGCCCTGCCGACTTGAGCACCCCGGCCGAGCCGAGGAACAACCCCGTGCCGATCGCCCCTCCCAAGGCAATCAGTTGAATGTGCCGGTTCTTCAGGCCGCGCTTGAGGCCCACCGGGTTTACCATGTCATCCGCCATTAACGTTCCCTTCATACTTGTTTTTCTTAAGGGTGAGTGCAGGCGCATCAGCCCCTCAGAAGTGCTGAGGGGCAGATATTACTCTGCGTAAACTTTTCGTAATACAGCTGGACGCCATCAAGTGCCTGATCCGTGACCACCCGGACCAACCTCAGTGACGATCCGCAGCGGGCCCACGCGTTTGGCGGGCAGGGGCTATTTGCGCAGGACCAGATCCAGCACCTCATCCCGATCCTTGATTTTCTGCAGCACAATCTCCGAACGTATATCCACGACCCCTGCCGTGCGGTTGAGTTGGTTCACGATAAAGTCCGAAAAATGCTTGAGGTTGCGCGCCTGTACCCGCAGCACATAGTTGCTGGCGCCGGTGACCACATAGGCACTGGCCACCTCCGGCCAGCCCTGTACTTTCTCGATGAAGGTCTCATGCCAATCTTCCACATCCTGGCGCAAGGACAGGTGCACGATGGCCTCAAGCTCAATGCCCAACTGCTCGGCATTGAGCACCGCCCGATAGCCGCTGACCACGCCTTCGCTTTCCAGCAGGCGCAGACGGCGCAGGCAGGCCGAGGGCGACAGCGCGACTTTTTCCGCCAGTTCCTGGTTGCTGATACGGCCATCCTGTTGCAGGAAATGCAGGAGGCGCAGGTCGGTGGCGTCAAGAATCATGATTTGAATAAATCCGCGTGTTTTGGAGTTAAATTCGAATTTCCTACAGCTTAAATAGCGCTTCACCTACCACTTTGCACGAAAATTCTCTAAAGCTTCGTTCATTATTTGGTCCATCTTCTCTTATAAAAACCAGGACAGACCATGACCACCCGAAGCCATTGCCAAGCCCTCGATGTCCAGGACCCGCTGGCGCCTTTGCGCGATCAGTTCGCCTTGCCTGCGGGCGTCATCTACCTCGACGGTAATTCCCTCGGCGCGCGTCCGCTGGCCTCGCTGGCGCGGGCGCAACAGGTGATCGCCGAAGAATGGGGCAACGGCCTGATTCGCAGCTGGAACAGCGCCGGATGGGCGGATCTGTCCCTGCGCCTGGGCAATCGCCTGGCACCGCTGATCGGCGCCGGCGAGGGCGAAGTGGCGGTGACCGATACCACGTCCATCAACCTGTTCAAGGTGCTCAGCGCGGCGCTGAGCGTACAGCGCGAGCGAGCGCCGGCGCGCAAGGTGATCGTCAGCGAAGCGAGCAATTTTCCCACCGACCTGTACATCGCCGAGGGCCTCGCCGAGCTGCTGCAACAGGGTTATGTGCTGCGCCTGGTCAACAGCCCGGACGAACTGCCCCGCGCCATCGACCAGGATGTCGCGGTGGTGATGCTCACCCACGTCAACTACAAGAGCGGCTATATGTATGACATGCATGCGCTCACCGACTTGAGCCATGAGTGCGGCGCGTTGAGCCTCTGGGACCTGGCGCATTCGGCCGGTGCGGTGCCCATCGACCTGCACGCGGCCGGCGCCGATTATGCAATTGGCTGCACCTACAAATACCTCAATGGCGGCCCGGGCTCCCAGGCGTTCGTGTGGGTCAACCCCGCGTTGGTGGACCTGGTGCGCCAGCCGCTGTCGGGCTGGTTCGGGCATACCCGTCAGTTTGCGATGGAATCCAACTACGCACCGAGTGCCGGCATCGCCCGCTACCTGTGCGGCACCCAGCCGATCACCTCGCTGGCCATGGTGGAGTGCGGGCTGGAGATATTTGAACAGACGGACATGGCCAGCCTGCGCAGCAAATCCCTGGCGCTGACCGATCTGTTTATCGAGCGGGTCGAAGCACGCTGCGCCGTTCATGGCTTGAAGCTGATCACCCCGCGTGAACACGCCAGGCGCGGCAGTCATGTGAGTTTCGAACACCCTCAAGGGTATGCGGTGATACAGGCGCTGATCGCCCGGGGCGTGATCGGTGACTACCGTGAGCCGCGCATCATGCGGTTCGGTTTTACCCCGCTCTACACACGCTTCACCGACGTGTGGGATGCGGTGGAAATCCTCGGTGACATTCTCGACACCGCCACCTGGGACCAGGCGCAATTCAAGGTGCGTAACAGCGTGACCTAAGAGCTTAAGCGTACCCCGCCCTCTGTAGGAGCGAGCTTGCTCGCGAAAAACTCACAGGCACCGCGTTCATTCAGCAAGCACGCGTTATCGTTGACATTTTTCGCGAGCAAGCTCGCTCCTACAGCGGGCCAGGTACGCTTAACTGACTGGCATCAGGACTTGCCATCTGTGACAACAGCACCAATCACAATAATAAAAGGGGCACGCCACGTGACCACGCCAGACAACGGCTTTGCAGAAATCACCCACCGCGAACTGGGCCTCAGGCGCCAGCTCACTTGCGGACAAATGAGCATGATCGCCATCGGCGGCGCCATTGGTACCGGGCTGTTCATGGGCAGCGCCTACGCCATTGGCTATGCCGGGCCCAGCGTATTGCTCAGCTATGCCATCGGTGCGTTGATTACCTTGATCCTGATGGGGTGCCTGGCGGAGATGACGGTGGCCCATTCCACCTCCGGCTCTTTTGGCGCCTATGCCGAGTTTTATATTGGCCCGCTGGCCGGGTTCCTGGTGCGTTATGCCTATTGGGCGGCGATCGTGCTGGCAGTCGGCGCCGAGGTGACGGCGGTGGCGATGTACATGAAGTTCTGGTTCGCCAACGTGCCGGAATGGGTATGGATCGTGTCGTTTTCCAGCGTGTTGATCCTGCTCAATGCGATCAGTGTGAAGACCTTTGGCAACTTCGAATACTGGTTCTCCACCATCAAGATCAGCGCGATTGTCGGCTTCATCATCCTGGCCGTGTACGTGGTGTTCGGCTCGGGCAACCCGGAATATGGCGTGCAGAACTACACGGCCCATGAGGGTTTTTTCCCCCATGGGTTGAGCGGTATGTGGATCGCGGTGATCGTGTCGATCTTCAGCTACCTGAGTGTGGAGATGATCGCGGTGGCTGCCGGTGAAGCGGCCGACCCGGAGCGAGCGGTGAAGAAAGCCTTTCGCGCGACCCTCGTGCGCCTGGTGGTGTTCTACCTGCTGACCCTGGCCCTGATGCTGGCCATCGTGCCGTGGAACCAGGCGGGTCAGGCCCAGAGCCCGTTCGTCACAGTGATGCAGACCATCGGCATTCCCGGCGCCACCGGGGTGATGAATTTCGTGATTCTGGTCGCGGCGCTGTCGGCGATGAACAGCCAGCTCTACATCACCACGCGCATGATGTTCAGCCTGTCCCGCGCAGGGTTTGCGCCCAAATCCATGGGCGCGTTGAGCAACAGCGGTATCCCGCTCAATGCCTTGCTGCTGTCCAGCTCCGGTATCGCCTTGGCGACCCTGCTCAATGTGCTGTACCCGCACAGTTCGTTCACGCTGATGATGGCGATCTCGATGTTCGGGGCAATTTTCACCTGGTTCATGATCTTCCTCACGCACCTGTTTTTCCGGCGCTACCGCAAACGCCACGGCGGGCCGACGCTGTCCTTCGAGCTGCGCCTGTTTCCGTACAGCACCTTGCTGGGGCTGGTACTGATGGGTGCGGTGATGATCACCACGTATTTCACCGAGGTGTTCAGGATGACCCTGGTGTTTGGCGTGCCGTTCCTGCTGATCCTGAGCGCGGTGTATTACGGGTTTTTCCGCAAGGGCAGGGCCAGGGCATCGAACAAGGCCTTGGTATGACACCGGCTGGTGTTCGAACGACGGCAGTTGACGGCATACTCCCGGCATGATGACTTTCCTGACGTTCTATCAAAACCTCGGCCCAGCCCTGACGCTGTTGGTTGTCGGCACGTTCCTGCTGGCCGGTACGGTCAAGGGGGTGATTGGCCTCGGCCTGCCCACGGTGGCCATGGGCATGCTCGGCCTGGCTATGCTGCCGGCACAGGCAGCGGCGTTGCTGATCATTCCGTCGACGGTCACCAACCTCTGGCAACTGGCGTTGGGTGGGCACCTGGGTACCTTGCTCAAGCGCCTGTGGCCGATGTTGCTGCTGGTTGTCCTGGGTGCCGGGCTGGGCACGCTGTGGCTGGGCCTGGACGGTGGGCCGTGGGTGGTACGCGCGTTGGGTGCGGCGTTACTGGTGTATGCGCTGAGTGGATTATTCCTGCCGACCTTCAGAGTGCAACCCCGAACCGAGCGCTGGCTGGGCCCGCTGTGCGGGCTGGTCACGGGCGTCATCACTGCGGCCACCGGCGTGTTCGTGATTCCTGCGGTGCCGTACCTGCAGGCGCTAGGGTTGAGCCGCGATCAGTTGGTGCAGGCGCTGGGGCTGTCGTTCAGCGTCTCGACCCTCGCGCTGGCCGGCGGGCTCGCCTGGCGCGGCGCGCTCGGTGGCGGTGAAATCAGCGCATCGTTGTTGGCGCTGGTGCCGGCGTTGCTGGGGATGTGGTTGGGCCAGGTGGTGCGCCAGCGCATCAGTGCGCTGTGGTTCAAGCGCGGATTTTTCAGTGGTATGGCGCTATTGGGAGGCCATTTGTTGCTCAGTGGTCAATAATGAGCCCGAGCCAATAACCAGGACAGCCCGTGAAAGCCCGATCCGATGAACTACAGATTTTTGTCAGCGTGATCGAGTGCGGCTCGATTTCCGCCGCCGCCGAGCAGGTCGGCCAGACGCCGTCGGCGGTCAGCCGCACCTTGTCGCGCCTGGAGGCCAAGCTCGATACCACCCTGATCAACCGCACCACGCGGCGCATGGACTTGACCGAGGAGGGCCGGTACTTCTTCGAGCAGGCCAAGGTGATCCTGGCGCAAATGCAAGAGCTGGAAGAGCGTCTGTCGTCACGCCAGCAAAAACCGGCCGGGCGGCTGCGCATCAATGCGGCGGTGCCGTTCATGCTGCACGGGATCATGCCGTACATCGGCGAGTTTCGTGGCCTGTACCCGGATATCCAATTGGAGCTCAACAGCGACGACGTGATCATCGACCTGCTGGAGCAAAGCACCGACATTGCCATTCGTATCGGCACCCTGGCCGACTCCACCCTGCATGCCCGCGCCCTGGGCAGCACGCCGCTGCACATCCTGGCCAGCGCCGCATACCTCAAGCAACACGGCACGCCGACCACCGTCGCCGAGTTGGCCGGGCATACGTTACTGGGGTTCACCCACACCGACACCCTCAACCATTGGCCGCTGCGCCATGCCGAAGGTGACCGCTGGCTGATCCAGCCGGGTATTGCCGCCTCCAGCGGTGAAACCGTGCGCCACCTGGCATTGGAGGGGCAGGGCATTTGCTGCCTGTCCAACTTCATGACCCACAAAGACATCGATGCCGGGCGCCTGGTGCCACTGCTGGACACCTTCAACAGTGGCTACCGCCAGCCGATCCATGCGGTGTACTACCGCAACTCCCAACTGGCGTTGCGTATCCAATGCTTCCTGGACTTTATCCAGGCCAAATTGGCGCGTTATGCCCGCTGATTCGTGACTGCCGCGCAAGAGTGAATTGGCCGGCACGGGGTTATTCAACGTCGGGGGCTGCTGGATACTGGGCTCATCACTTACCCAGTCAGGAGCACTCTCCATGAATGTATTCGTTACCGGCGCGGCCGGTTTTATCGGCGGTTCCATCGCCACCGGTCTGGTCAAGGCCGGGCACGCCGTCACCGGCCTGGTGCGCAGCGCCGAGCAAGCTACTGAAATGACGGCACTGGGCATCACCCCGGTGATCGGCACCCTCGATGACGCGGCGGTCTTGACCGAACAGGCGCAGCAAGCCGATGCGGTGATCAACGCCGCCAGCAGCGACCATCGCGCCGGCGTCGAAACCCTGCTGGCTGCCTTGAAAGGTTCCAACAAGCCGTTCCTGCACACCAGCGGTTCGAGCATCGTCGGCGACGCGTCGGGCGGCAAGGCCAGTGATGTCATTTACTTCGAGGATAATCTGCCGCAGCCGACCGCCGACAAGGCCGCTCGGGTGGCGATCGATAACCTGATCCTGGCCGCCGCCAGGGAGGGTGTGAATTCGGCCGTGATCTGTAACACCCTGATCTACGGTCACAGCCTGGGCGTGAAACGCGACAGCGTGCAATTGCCGCGCTTGCTCAAACAGGCTCGCAACAGTGGTGTGGTACGTCATGTGGGGCCGGGGCAGAACATCTGGTCCAACGTGCATATCGAAGACGTGGTCGCGCTGTACCTGCTGGCGTTGACGAAGAATGTGCCGGGCACGTTCTATTTCGTGGAAAGCGGCGAAGCGGCCTTTATCGACATGACCACGGCGATTGCCCAGGCGCTGAACCTGGGCGAGCCGCAGGACTGGCCATTGGCCGAGGCTGAGGCCGAGTGGGGGTATGAAATGGCCAACTACGGGCTGGGCTCCAACAGCCGAGTGCGCGGCAAGCATGCCCGGGAACGGCTGGGCTGGGTGCCGAAGCGTACGTCGGTGGTGGAGTGGATTCGCCACGAGATGGTGTGATGTTCGCTTGATACCGGGGTGAGGCTATCGGGGGCAAGCCCCCTCCCACACTTTGAATGTATTCACAGTTCAAATGTGGGAGGGGGCTTGCCCCCGATGGCGGCCTCTGGGCCGACCAGGATGTTGGATCAGATCGAGTGCATATCCGTTTCTGCGGTCACGGCTGCTTAGGGTTCCGCCCTTACGGCGGCTCACTTTTGAAAAGCGCAAAAGTAAGCAAAACGCTCTTGCCCCACCACTCGGCACCTCGCTTAGGCTCGGTGTGCCCGAACGCAGGCTTGAATCCGTGGGCCGCCGCCACGCGCCATCCATGGCGCGGGGCGGCTAACCCGGCGTCCTGCCGGGTTGCCCACGGATTCAAGCCTGCGTTCGGCCAGCGTGGTTTAACGGGGCGCCTGAGATCAAGATCAAAAGCAGATCAAGAGCGGCTCGCTTCGCATCGTGGTTACGGTTGGGCGCTGCTGAGTTGTGTAGATACCTATGCCCCGATTGGGGTCGCCTCGGTCTTCGAGGCTAGCCCCGCCCCGCTCAATTCCGTACCATTCCCCGCCTTATCCCCCGCAACTCCCTGGTACTCCATGAAGCTCACCCGTCTGCGCGCCGACGCCCTGGCCGGCCTCACCACGTCATTTGCATTGTTGCCCGAATGCATCGCCTTCGCCCTGGTGGCCCATCTCAACCCGCTGATGGGGCTCTACGGCGCTTTTATCATTTGCACCCTCACCGCGTTGTTCGGCGGCCGGCCCGGCATGGTGTCCGGTGCGGCCGGTTCCATGGCGGTGGTGATCGTGGCGCTGGTGGTGCAACACGGCGTGGAGTATCTGCTGGCGACCGTGCTGCTGGGCGGCTTGATCATGCTCGCGTTCGGCCTGTTGCGCCTGGGCAAGCTGGTGCGCATGGTGCCCCACCCGGTGATGCTGGGGTTCGTCAACGGCCTGGCGATTATCATTGCGCTGGCGCAGTTGGAGCACTTCAAAAGGGGTGAAGCCTGGCTCAGCGGTACACCGCTGTACGTGATGGTCGCGCTGGTCGCGGCCACCATGGCCATCGTCTACCTGCTGCCACGCCTGACCCGCGCCGTGCCGCCGGCCCTGGTGGCGATCCTCGGCGTGGGCCTGGCGGTGTACCTGCTCGGCTTGCCTACCCGCACCCTCGGCGATATGGCGCACATCGCAGGCGGCCTGCCGACCTTCGCGCTGCCGCAGATCCCCTGGACCCTGGAAACCCTTGGGATCATTGCGCCCTATGCGTTCCTGATGGCAATGGTCGGCCTGCTGGAAACCCTGCTGACGCTCAACCTCACCGACGAAATCACCGAGACCCGTGGCTACCCTGACCGCGAAAGCGTGGCCCTGGGCGCTGCGAATATGGTCTCGGGCCTGTTCGGCGGCATGGGCGGTTGCGCGATGATCGGGCAGACCGTGATCAACCTCAGTTCCGGCGGGCGTGGGCGTTTCTCCGGCGTGTTTGCCGGGGTGATGATCCTGCTGTTCATTCTGTTTCTGTCGCCGCTGATCGAGCGGATTCCGCTGGCGGCCCTGGTGGGGGTGATGTTCGTGGTGTCCCAGCAGACGTTCGCCTGGGCGTCGTTGCGGGTGATCAACAAGGTCCCGCTCAATGACGTGCTGGTGATCATCGCGGTGACGGTCATCACCGTGTTCACCGACCTGGCGACCGCCGTGCTGTGCGGTATCGTGATTGCTGCGCTGAATTTCGCCTGGCAACAGGCGCGTGAGCTGTATGCCGATGAACACCTGGAAGCCGACGGCAGCAAACTGTATCGCCTGCACGGCACCTTGTTCTTTGCCTCGACCACGCCGTTCCTGAATCAATTCGACCCGGCCAACGACCCGGCCGAGGTGACGCTCGACTGCCGTCACCTGAGCTTCGTCGACTATTCAGCGATTGCCGCGCTGATGACCCTGCGCGAGCGCTACAGCAAAGCGGGCAAGCATCTGCGCGTGCTGCACCTCTCGGAGCGCTGCAAGAAGCTGCTCAAGCGTGCCAGGGTTCAGCACGACTGACCTGCAGCAGCCTATGGCCCGACCAGGTTTTCGAGTTCCTGCGCCCGGGTCTGGGTCATGTCCAGCACACAGCCGGAGCCGTTGACCTGATCGATGGTGCCGCCGGTGGCGCTGCCTGCAAAGGCGCAATTGGCGTCACGGTATTTGATCCACAGGCGCTGCAGATCCTGCAGTTGCTGCTTGCGGTTGCCTTCCTGGGCGGCCAGCGCAGTCTTGTAAGCCTTGTTCAGCCGCGCATCCTGCACCTTGGCCTCCTTGACATTGCAGCCGACCATATCGGCGGTGGTGTTCGCGCCGTCCATGCATTTGTTCAGCGCCGGGTTATCGGCGGCGGCGGCAGTGCCGCAGATGGCAAGAAGCAGGGCGCCGGCGGCGAGCGTTGTGCGAATCATCTGTGTTTTTCCTGGCATCGATGGATGTGCAGTGTATGACTCGACGACGCACGCTGAGTTTCCGGCCCTTATCTAAAGGTGATGTAAGAACACCCCCTGAATTTTCATGCGGCGGCGTCGGGCATATCCCACCGCGACAGCGCTTATCCCTGCGCGGTAATTATTTTCATAAAGTTTGAAAACCCTCTTCGGTAATGATTTATGAGTTTCACAACGTATTCGACGTGACCCTTTCCGAGGAGTACCGCATGGCCGCATCACCGGGCTTCGGGCTATTGGCATACGCCGCCATCGCCATCATTGCTTTGATCGTGCTGATCGCACGTTACCGGCTCAATCCGTTTATCGTCATCACCCTGGTGTCCATTGGCCTGGCGCTGATGGCCGGGATGCCGGCGGACACCATCATGGGCTCTTACGAGGCGGGCGTCGGCAAGACCCTGGGGCATATCGCCCTGGTCGTGGCGCTGGGCACCATGCTCGGCAAGATGATGGCCGAGTCCGGTGGCGCGGAGCAGGTGGCCCGTACGTTAATCAACCGTTTCGGCGAGCGTAATGCCCATTGGGCCATGGTCTGCATCGCGTTCCTGGTGGGGTTGCCGCTGTTTTTCGAGGTGGGCTTTGTGTTGCTGGTGCCGATCGCTTTCACCGTGGCGCGGCGTGTGGGCGTGTCGATCCTGATGGTCGGCCTGCCGATGGTCGCCGGCCTGTCGGTGGTGCATGCGCTGGTGCCGCCGCACCCGGCGGCGATGATGGCGGTGCTGGCGTATAACGCCTCGGTCGGGCAAACCGTGCTGTATGCGATCCTGATCGGTATTCCGACGGCGATCATCGCCGGGCCGGTCTACGCCAAATTCATCGTGCCGCACATTCACCTGCCGGCGGAAAACCCCCTGGAGCGCCAGTTTATCGAGCGCGAACCGCGTACCCGTTTGCCGAGCTTCGCGCTGACCATGGGCACCATCCTGTTGCCGGTCGTGCTGATGATGATCGGCGGTTGGGCCAATGTGATTTCCACGCCTGGCACCGGCTTCAACCAGTTCCTGTTATTTATCGGCAACTCGGTGATCGCACTGCTGGTGGCGACCCTGGTGAGTTTCTGGACGCTGGGCCTGGCCCAGGGCTTCAACCGTGAGTCGATCCTCAAGTTCACCAATGAATGCCTGGCGCCCACGGCAAGCATCACCCTGCTGGTGGGGGCGGGCGGTGGCTTGAACCGCATCCTGGTGGATGCCGGCGTCACTAACGAAATCCTCGGCCTGGCCCATGCGTTCCAGCTGTCGCCACTGGTGATGGGCTGGTTGTTCGCCGCGCTGATGCGTATCGCCACGGGCTCGGCCACGGTGGCCATGACCACGGCGTCCGGTGTGGTGGCGCCGGTCGCTTTGGGCATGGGTTATCCCCACCCTGAATTGCTGGTCTTGGCGACCGGTGCAGGTTCGGTGATCTTTTCCCACGTCAACGACGGCGGCTTCTGGCTGATCAAGGAATACTTCAATATGACGGTGATCCAGACCTTCAAGACCTGGACCGTGCTGGAAACCCTGATTTCGGTGGTGGCCTTCGGTCTGACCTACGGTCTGTCCTGCCTTTTGTAAACGGGAGCCCCATGGACATCCTTTACCAGATCCGCGCCCGTCAGGACTCTTTCAGCGCCGGCGAAGGGCGTATCGCCAGGCTGATGCTCGACGATGTGGGCTTTGCCGCGTCGGCCAGCCTGGAAGCGCTGTCGCAACGGGCCGAGGTCAGTACCGCCACCTTGTCGCGCTTTGCGCGCAGTGTCGGTTGCCGCGACTTGCGTGACCTGCGCCTGCAGTTGGCCCAGGCCAGCGGGGTTGGCAGCCGCTTCCTGGACCCGGCGGGGCTGCCGGAACAATCGGCATTTCATCGGCAGATTCTCGGTGATATCGAAGCGACGTTGCGCCAGCACCTGGCTGGCTTCAATCAGCACAGCTTTGTCGATACGGTGAGCCTGCTGGGCAAGGCACGGATGATCCATGCGTTCGGCATGGGCGGCCCGTCGAGCCTGTGCAGCGATGAATTGCAGGTGCGGCTGGTGCGCCTGGGCTATCCGATTGCGGCCTGCCACGACCCGGTGATGATGCGGGTGACGGCCGCGACCCTGGGTCCGGAACAGGCGCTGATTGTCTGCTCGCTGAGCGGACTGACCCCCGAACTGTTGGATGTGGTGACACTGGCGCGCAACTACGACGCGCGCGTTGTCGCCATCACCCTGGCCGATTCGCCGCTGGCCGGGCTGGCGGACGTGGTGCTGCCGCTGCAACCGGCTGAAACCCATTTTATCTACAAGCCTACGGCTGCCCGCTACGGCATGTTGCTGGCCATCGACCTGCTGGCCACCGAGCTGGCGCTGGCCATGCCCGACGCCAACCAGGAACGCCTGCGCCGGATCAAACTCGCCCTGGACGATTATCGCGGCGGCCCTGACAGCCTGCCGCTTGGAGATTGAAATGACGTACGACACGCTGATTCGCCAGGCGCTGATCATTGATGGCAGCAACACGCCTGGGTACCTCGCCGATGTGGGGGTGCGCAACGGGCGTATCGAGACGATCGGCGACCTGTCGGCGGCGACGGCCGAGCATGAAGTTGACGCCACCGGCTACGTACTGGCGCCGGGCTTTGTCGATGTGCACACCCACGACGACACCGTGGTGATCCGCCACCCGCAGATGCTGCCCAAGCTCAGCCAGGGCGTGACCACGGTGATTGTCGGCAACTGCGGCATCAGCGCTTCACCTGTGAGCCTGCGTGGCAATCCACCCGATCCGATGAACCTGTTGGGCGATGCCGAGGCGTTTGCCTACCCGCGCTTTATCGATTATCGCGCGGCGGTCGAACGCGCCCACCCCGCAGTCAATGTCGCCGCACTGATCGGCCACACGGCACTGCGCAGCAATCATATGGACGACCTGCACCGCACGGCTGCGGCGCATGAAATCGCGGCCATGCGCATGCAATTACAGGAGAGCCTTGACGCCGGTGCCCTGGGTTTATCCACGGGCCTTGCCTACGCCAGTGCATTCAATGCAGAGACCGAGGAGGTGCTGCAACTGAGCGAAGAGCTGAGCGCTTATGGCGCGGTGTACACCACGCATTTGCGCAGTGAGTTCGAGCCGGTATTGGAGGCAATGGATGAAGCGTTTTCAATCGGCCGACATGCCCGGGCGCCTGTGATTATTTCTCACCTCAAGTGCGCCGGTGCGGGGAACTGGGGGCGCAGCCCGCAACTGTTGGCGTCGCTTGAGGCGGCGGCGAAAACCCATCCGGTGGGCTGTGATTGTTATCCCTATGCGGCCAGCTCGTCGACCCTGGACCTCAAGCAGGTCACTGACGCGTTCCGCATCACCATTACCTGGTCCACACCCCATCCTGAAATGGGCGGGCGTGACTTGCAGGACATTGCCGCCGAGTGGGGCATTGCGCTGATGGACGCCGCCCGCCGCCTGCAACCCGCCGGTGCGGTGTATTACGGAATGGATGAGGCGGATGTGCGACGTATTCTTGCGCATCCGCTGTCGATGATCGGTTCCGACGGGTTGCCCGAAGACCCGTTTCCCCACCCCCGATTGTGGGGCGCGTTCCCACGGGTGCTGGGACATTTCAGTCGTGATGTCGGATTGTTCCCGCTGCACACCGCAGTGCACAAAATGACCGGGCTGTCAGCAGCGCGCTTCGGCCTGGCTGAGCGTGGCGAAATCCGTGAAGGGCACTGGGCCGACCTGGTGTTGTTCGATCCGCTGCGGGTGCGCGACAGGGCGGACTTCAAGGCGCCGCAGCGTGCAGCCGAGGGGATCGAGGGCGTCTGGGTCAACGGGGTGTTGAGCTATCGCCAGGGGCAGGCGACGGGTCAGCGATCGGGGCGTTTTTTGGTGCGCAGCGGGGATTTGCGTCAGGGCTTCGGGCTGGCGTCGGGCACATGAATTAACGTTTTTCGGCGGTGGATAACGTGTCGGAATATGCCCAATGAGCGCTTACAAAAAGCGGATTGAGTGTGCGCAACCGCTCTCTAAGATGAGCAGGTCGCTTCCGGAGAATCCGTATGAATACTCAATCCATAAGCTCCAGTCATGTCGGTAATCTTCCTGTCTCTGTCCCCGCTTCGACCACCGGTGCCGCACCTGGCGCCACGCTGAATTCAGGCGCCGATGCGGTATCGGCGTTCCCCTTTCCCCGCGATACCCTCAAAGGCTGGATCCAGGAAAAAGTCTGGAACGAGACCAATCAATGGGTCGATCCGGACAAGGTTTACCTGCATCGCTTCTCACCCGCCGCCAGTACCCGCAACGGCAGTGCCGTCACAGGCTGGGAGCATCGTGCAAAGCCCGAGTCGTCGATGACACTCACCGAGGCCGTCGCCAGTAATTTTTTCTCGGCCGAACGCTACGGGGTGGCCGGCAAGGCCCAGGCCGTGGCGCACTTCGTGTCTTCGAACACCAGCCCGTTTTCGTTGTTCGACAGCGAGAGTGTGCCGGATTTTTTCAGCCGGCTCGGTCGTCTGGTGCTGGATCGAACGGGGCCGGGTTATCTCTATTCGAAAATTCATGACGATGTGCCCAATGCCAGGGAGACGTGGCGTGACCTGGATTCAGTCTATGGCCTCTACCTGGATGGCCCGGGCAAGGGCAAATACGATGCGGACAATCAACTGCGAATCAAGCCCAGTGAGTTATTGAAACTGGTCCGAGAGGGCGATCTGCAGAAGAAAGTGACCGCCAGGCTGGATGAATTCTGGACGCAGCATGGCAGTGAGTGGCGGGCGTTGGCCAAGCAACAGTTTGTGATGGAAGCCCGTGCTGCGCGGGCCCTCAACCAGCAGGATCCGAGTCAGGGGCTCAGCCCACAGGCCTACGCCGGTGTCATGAAGGCCGCCGCGCCCAACGTGCCGCTTGAAGGGCCGGTCACGAAAGCGCAGTTGCAGGCAGAGGCCGCGCCAGAGGGGGACGTCAAGGCGTTATGCTTCGACATCAATGGCTATCGATCCAACGACATCCTGCGTTTTGTGACCAAGGATGGCGCTGAAACCTTGTGTTTTCCTGGGGGCAAGCCTGCCTTCAAAACATTCAAGGACCGCGCCGCAGTGGATCAATGGGTGGTGGAGCAGAGCAGGGACCCTGTCAAGGCAGCGGCGCTGGAAGAGCATTTTGCGTTGCGTGATCGCCAGCAGGGTGTATTCGGTGCCCTGAGTGTCAACGGCGTAGACAGTACCTTGAGTAAGATCGGCACGGGCGCGATGGCGGCCAATGACAGTCATATCAATACCCGCAACGTCCCGATTGGCGGTGATGTATTCACCTTCATGGCCAATCAGACACGTCAGCGTATCAACGACGACGCAGACACTGAAATGAAGTCCAACGCCGAAGTCTACAAGGACGATGCGTTAGGCATGCTGCAAGCGGGCAACGCGGTGTTTTCCATTCCCATGGCATTGCTCGGTCCGATTGGCCTCGCCCTGGGCGCTACCTCATACGGGGTTCAAGTGGGCATGGAAATCGACCAGGCCGTTGAAGGCGACACCCAGGCCGAGCGCAAAAGCGGTTTGCATGCCGCCGTAACGGATGTGGCGACCATGGCGTTTTTCCATGCACTGGGCAAGGCCGCCCCCACTGAGGGCGACTCCGCTGGCCAGGCAGGCGCACAAACGACGCAAGGTGAAACCGGCGGCGCGCGCGGTGATAAACCGTTTTTCAACTATCGGCGGGTAAACGGGCAAATCGGTGTGCTGATGAGTCCCAATCAGCCTCCTCGATTACCCGCCGTGCAGGAGGGCCAATTGAACCCCTTATGGGATTCATCCATGGACATCTACCTGCAGCCCGGGTCCAAGCGTCCCCGGGTACAGCCCACCTATGAAATAGTGGCAGACGCTCCGGTCACGCCCAAGAAACCGAGAATCGACGAGTCGGAAACCGAGCTGTCGGACGATGAACGCTCGCCTTCTTCCGTCGACTCGAACGCCACATCGTCCGGGGATTATGAGGCGTATGACGATGACAGCGTGCTCAAGACCAATCCGTTCAAAGCCAGCGTCAGCCTGCCTGCCGGCGGGTATTTCAACAGTCGTGGCATGATTGAGCGCACTGACGTGCCGAAGTTGTATCGCGTCGAAAAGGCCGACCGCGTAGAGCGTCGGGGCGATCCGGAAGATACGGGGTTTCGCGATTCGAATTTCTTTTCCGGTCCGGAAAAGATGATGGATGGCAACGTCGTGGTCGCCTCCCGCTCAAAGGAGGCGGCGAAGTACTTTGGTGAAACCGAATTCGCCGGCCAATACAACCTTTACGAAATCGACAGTCGTGGCATTCCCGTCGTGTCCTTCAATGAAAATATCGATGCCAATCCCCAGTTCGTCGAAGCGCGCCAGTGTGTGGCCTCAGGCACTATTGAACGCCTGCGCAACGAAGGCCGCTTGCGCGAGTTTGCCGACGATGCTTATCAGTTCGATGAAGTGCATGTGGACAATGATCAGTTGTCCAGCGCGAGGATCACCAGGCTTTCCCGTCACTGAGTGTGTTTCACTTTGGCGGTCTGTGAGCTAGGGTGGATGTTCGCCTGTAGCGAGCAGTGTTTACCTGGACTTGGAGAGTCGCATGCACTTAGGAAAAGTCACCCCCATCCTGCGGATTTTCGACGAGGCCAAGGCGTTGGAATTCTACGTCGACTTCCTGGGGTTCAAAGTGGACTGGCAGCATCGCTTCGAGGCCAATTTTCCGTTGTACCTGCAGGTGTCGCTGGGTGAGTGCGTGCTGCATTTGTCCGAGCATCATGGCGATGCGTCGCCGGGCGCTGCGGTGCGGATACAGGCGCAAGGAATAGACGCTTATCAGCAGCAATTGCAGGCCAGGAACTATCGTTACGCCAAGCCTGATGTGGAGCAGACCCCCTGGGGCTCGCGGGAGATGAGCATCAAGGACCCGTTTGGGAATCGGCTGGTGTTTGTCGAGGAAGGGGAGGGCTGAGGTAAATCGCAGGCAATAAAAAACCGCCTTAGTAGGGCGGTTTTTTTTGCAATCCAGTTAGTGGCTGGATTGCTATCATCAAAGATGCATTGACCTGCAGGCGGATATTAACCCTGGTCTTATCATCATGCAAGATTGAACGATGTCCTGCCCCCCCTTCTTTATGGGACTCCATAGGAATGATCCCTGTCGCAAAATTTTGCAATAGATCCCCCGAACAATACTGAGTATTTGCCCAGCGCTTGTCGCACCTTCCCGCGGAGTTTTGGGTAGGCTCCATTCGTTCTGAGTTTGTCGCTTTCAGGTGCGCCGGGTACGCGCGCGATTTTTTGGACCGACCGCCACGGGCTAGTAATCCGTGCCGGATTCAAGCGGGGGGCCCATCAACCCGGCCGCCTCAAAGATGCATTGACCTGCATCCGAAGGCCCACATGTTCCGGTAAGTGTGCTGGAGGTAAGGCCTGACTCACGGAGGGCCGAGTATGTCTAAGTTTGCACGACGTGCGTGGAACCTCGTAGTGAATGCCGTGCATGTTTATCATGTTTGGAAATTCCTACGGGACAGCTTCGATGACCTTTAAGGTCTAATGAAGTGGAGCCGCCTCGGTTTAGATCGAGGCGGCTTTTTGTTTTTTACACCCGGAAATGACTGACCATCTGCTGCAACTGACTACCCAGCCGCGCCAATTCCACGCTCGACTTGGCCGTCTCGTCACTGGCCGTAGCGGTCTGCTCGGATACATCGCGCACATTCACGATGCTGCGGCTGATCTCTTCGGCCACGGCGCTCTGCTGTTCGGCGGCCGCTGCAATCTGCTGGTTCATCGACTGGATGTTCGACACTGTACGGGTGATGTTTTCCAGGGATGCACCGGCTTTGCGCGTGAGGTCCACGCTGCTGTCGGTCAGGCTGCGGCTGTTGTTCATCGCGTTGGCCACTTGCTGGGTACCGTTCTGCAAGCCGGCAACCAGGCCTTCGATTTCCTCGGTGGATTTCTGCGTACGCTGGGCCAGGCCACGCACTTCGTCGGCCACCACGGCGAACCCACGACCGGCTTCACCGGCACGGGCTGCTTCAATCGCCGCGTTGAGGGCCAGCAGATTGGTCTGTTCGGCCACGGCCTTGATCACATCCATCACACTGCCGATCTTGTTGCTCTCTTGTTGCAGGTGTGTCATGGCGTCGGTAGAGCGTGCCACTTCGGCCGCCAGGCGTTCGATCTGGGCGATGGCCTCGGCCACCACCTTGTCGCCCGCGCGGGCTTGACCATCAGCATCGGCAGCGGCCAGGGAGGCCTGTTCGGCGTTGCGTGCCACTTCCTGCACGGTGGCGGTCATTTCATGCATCGCCGTGGCGACCTGGTCGGTCTCGATCTTCTGGCTGTTGACGCCGGCGCTGGTTTGCTCGGTCACGGCTGAGAGCTCCTCGGCCGCGCTGGCGATCTGGGTCACGCCGTCACGAATGCCGCTGATCAGTTCACGCAAGGTGGTGCCCATGCGCTGGATGCCTTGTTGCAACACACCCAGTTCATCACGGCGGGTGACCTGGATGTTGTGGCTCAGGTCGCCGGAGGCAATGCGCTCGACGACAGCCAGGGTGTCTTGCAGCGGGCGGGTGATCTGGCGGGTGATGACCCAGGCCGCGATGATGCCCACCAGCAGGGCCAGCAACGTGCTGATCAATTGCAGGCTGCGGGCCTGGGCGCTTTCGGCGTCGCGGCGGTCCAGCTGGATGTCGTAGAGCTTGTCGCTGATGGTGACGATATCGGCGCCCTGGGTGGTCATTTCAGCGCGGGCGGCCACGATGTTGGCGTTGGCGGCTTTATAGCTTTGTACCGCGCTGCGATAGGCACCCAGTGCGGTTTCCAGCGCGCTCAGCGCGGCCTGTTGGCTGCTGCCGAAGACGGCATTGAGGCTTTTCAGGCCGGCGATGGTTTTTTCGATTTGTGCGGCGGCACGGGCTTCGTTTTCTGCGTTGACGTTGTTGGTGTAACCACGCACTTCGTAGCGCGCCAGCAGGAACTCTTCCTTGGCATTGGACACGGCCTGGAACTGTGCGAAACGTTCCGGGCTGTCGGGCATCTGCTGCACGTTGGTGTCCAGTGCATTGATTTGTGCGTTGGCGATGTCGGCCTTGTCGCCCATGACCTGGCGTGCGGCGTTGCCGTTGCGATAGGCCTCGCGCATTTTGTTCAATGATTGCTGATACGCCGTAATGACGGCTTTCTGTTGATTGAGCAGCTTGACGTTTTCAGGGCTCTTGAAGCTGTCCAGCAGCTTTTGTTGCTTGGCGGCAAAGGCGTCAAGGCTGGTTTGCACGTTCTGCGCCACGTCTTCATCGCCATTGGCCAGCATATATTGCAGGCGCACAATACGCAGTTTGGTCAGTGAGGCGTTGAGC
This sequence comes from Pseudomonas sp. 28 E 9, assembly GCF_900004785.1. Taxonomy (NCBI): domain Bacteria; kingdom Pseudomonadati; phylum Pseudomonadota; class Gammaproteobacteria; order Pseudomonadales; family Pseudomonadaceae; genus Pseudomonas; species Pseudomonas sp. 28 E 9. The sequence goes on from NZ_CVTK01000057.1 coordinate 42,843, forward strand.
TGAGTGATGTCGCTCATCCAGTTGCTGCGATCGATCAGGCCGCCCAGGCTGGTCCAGCCGGTGAGTGCCAGGATCGAGGTGAGGACAAGCACCAGGCCGAAGCCCAGGCCCAGTTTGAGGTTGACGCTGATGTTACCGAACCAGCTGTTCATCTAATGCTCCGCAAGAGTGATGTCTGTTCGCTGGACGATGTTGTTTTGTTGGAGCCAGCCAAAGTGTGTAGCGCTGTATCGGCGGCAGGGCGTGAATCTGAAATACTTTTATCGGCGCAGTGAAAAAACGTTGCAGGTGCGGTAATGGAAGCGGGTGTGCGGGGCTCATCACGCGTCGGACTTGTGTGCTAGTCTGCGGGCCCTTTTAGTTTTGGATGGCGCAGTAAACAGCGTTGTCCTACAGCGGAGCCTCTTCATGTCCGAAGTTAATCTGTCCACCGACGAAACCCGCGTCAGCTACGGTATCGGCCGTCAGTTGGGCGACCAACTGCGCGACAACCCGCCACCGGGCGTAAGCCTGGACGCGATCCTGGCCGGCCTGACCGATGCGTTCGCAGGCAAGCCAAGCCGTGTTGACCAGGAGCAAATGGCGGCCAGCTTCAAGGTGATCCGCGAAATCATGCAAGCCGAAGCCGCTGCCAAGGCTGAAGCTGCCGCAGGTGCGGGCCTGGCATTCCTGGCTGAGAACGCCAAGCGTGACGGCATCACCACACTGGCTTCCGGCCTGCAATTTGAAGTCCTGACAGCCGGTGATGGCGCCAAGCCAACCCGTGAAGATCAAGTGCGCACTCACTACCACGGCACGCTGATCGACGGCACGGTGTTCGACAGTTCCTACGAGCGCGGTCAGCCTGCAGAATTCCCGGTTGGCGGCGTGATCGCCGGCTGGACCGAAGCCCTGCAACTGATGAATGCCGGCAGCAAATGGCGTCTCTATGTGCCGAGCGAACTGGCTTACGGCGCTCAAGGCGTTGGCAGCATCCCGCCGCACAGCGTTCTGGTGTTCGACGTCGAGCTGCTCGACGTTCTGTAAGACCTGTACCTGTAGGAGCGAGCTTGCTCGCGAAGAACGTCAACGATAACGCGTAAAGCCTGGTTCAACGCGCTGCCTTTGTTATCTTCGCGAGCAAGCTCGCTCCTACATTGGCTGTTGTTTCTCATGGATGGAACTTGCCATTGAGCTCCGTCGCCGGGCGCAACGCCCGGGCATAGCAGAACAGAAACAGATTCCTCACCACTTCCTTCAGCACCCCAGGCTCACTGGAGCTCAGGCCATTCACGTCCAGGTCGCCCTGGTCCTGCAGTTCATTCAGCGCTTCTTCTTCAAGCACCGCACAGACTTCGCCGGTTTCCCGATGCAGGATTCGCAGGTACGGATGTGGACGGTCCAGCCAGGCATCTATCAAATAAGTCATGGTCGTTCTCCTTGATGGGTTTCAATGAGAATAATTCTTATTCGTAGAATAGCAAGTGTCTATTGGCGGTTTACGATTTTTTGTGTGGGTATTTGAGACAGGTCAACGGGAGGGCAAAGCGCCATCCCGCAGCGGGTGCGGGATGGATGCAGCAGATTCAGACTTTGCGCACGAACTCGGACTTGAGCTTCATCGGACCGATGCCGTCAATCTTGCAGTCGATATCGTGGTCGCCGTCGCACAGGCGGATATTCTTGACCTTGGTGCCGACCTTGACCACCAGGGAGGTGCCCTTGACCTTGAGGTCCTTGATCACGGTGATGGTGTCGCCGTCCTGCAGGACATTGCCCACAGAGTCTTTCTTCACGGTTTCATCGCCCGCTGCTTCGGCCTCGCCAGTGGCGGACCATTCATGGGCGCATTCCGGGCAGACCAACTGGGTGCCGTCTTCGTAGGTGTATTCGGAATTGCATTTCGGGCAGGGTGGCAACGTGCTCACTAAAGCTCCTTGAGAGTCAGGATGGCTAAAAGTCGCACATTATATAGGGTTTTGTGGCCTTGCAGGCTGTATGACATTCAAATGTGGGAGGGGGCTTGCCCCGATTGCGGTCTGTCAGCCACCTTATACATTGGCTGACCTACTGCTATCGGGGGCAAGCCCCCTCCCACAGGGTCCTGCGGCGCTGGTGCTTTAGTGAGTGCGGGCGACCGCAAACTCACTCAGCTCAACCAGCGCATCCCGGTATTCGCTGGCGGGCAGGGCGTCCAGGCACTTGATCGCACGGGCCACGTAGTCACGCGCCAGTTGTGCGGTGTACTCCAGCGAGCCTGACGCCTCGACGGCGGCACGGATGGCCTCCAGGTCTTCGATGCCGCCTTTCTGGATCGCCTTGCGCACCAGTGCAGCCTGTTCCGGCGTGCCTTCGCGCATGGTGTAGATCAGCGGCAAGGTCGGCTTGCCCTCGGCCAGGTCGTCACCGACGTTCTTGCCCAGGGTTTCGGCGTCGCCCTTGTAGTCGAGCAGGTCATCCACCAGCTGGAACGCCACGCCCAGGTGATCGCCAAAGGTGCGCAGGGCCTCGGCCTGCTCGGCGGTAGCGCCGCACAGCGCGGCGGCGCTGTGGGTGGAGGCTTCGAAGAGCATCGCGGTCTTGCCGCGAATCACTTCCATGTAGGTTTCTTCGGTGGTGCTGGCGTCGCGTACCTTCGACAGCTGCAGCACTTCGCCTTCGGCGATGATGCGCGTGGCCTGTGAAAGAATTTTCATCACCGGCATCGAGCCCAGTTCAACCATCATTTCGAACGAGCGCGAGTACAGGAAGTCGCCCACCAGCACGCTTGGCGCGTTGCCCCACATGGCATTGGCGGTCTCGCGGCCACGGCGCATGCCGGACATGTCGACCACGTCGTCATGCAGCAGGGTGGCGGTGTGCAGGAATTCGATGGTGGCGGCCAGCAGGCGCAGGTCATCGCCTTCGCGGCCCAGGGCCTTGCCGCACAGCAACACTAATAAAGGACGCAGGCGCTTACCGCCCGCCGACGTAATATAGTCGCCAATTTTGGAGACCAGCGGCACTTTGGACGTCAGCTGCTGCTTGATGATGCCGTCGACGGCGCTAAAATCGTCCGCGACCGCGCGGTAGAAAGCTTGGGGTTGCATCAGCGACAGTCGCTCCAGAAGGGTTGCGCGGCATGCTAGGACCCTGACCCCCGGGTGTCAAGGCGCGATAGACGGCCCCTTGCAACACCCATTTACCTTGCGTACAATCGCGCACCCTGAACTTCCTGGGCAGCACCTGCCTTACGCAATTGCATTCGGGACGTCCATCCCATGCAGCCATGCCAGCCAATACCTCTTCTTATAAAGCGCTGGGTGAGCAGGATTATCGGAGAAATACCATGTCGTACGCAGTAATTGTTACTGGTGGCAAGCAATACAAAGTCGCCCCAGGTGAATACCTGAAGATCGAAAAACTGGAAATCGCCACTGGCGAATCCGTGACGTTTGATCGCGTTCTGTTGGTCGCCAATGGCGATGACGTGAACATCGGCGCTCCAGTTGTTGCTGGCGCTACCGTTGTGGCTGAAGTGATCTCCCAAGGTCGTCACGATAAAGTCCGCATCATCAAGTTCCGTCGTCGTAAGCACCACATGAAGCGTATGGGCCACCGCCAGTGGTACACCGAGATCAAAATCACCGGTATTCAGGCTTAATTTCAGCCTAATTCCTCACTAGGAGAATTGACTCATGGCACACAAAAAAGCTGGTGGTAGTACCCGTAACGGTCGCGACTCAGAAGCCAAACGCCTTGGCGTGAAGATGTATGGCGGCCAGAAAATCATTCCGGGCAACATCATCGTGCGTCAGCGCGGCACCCAATTCCACGCCGGTTACGGTGTTGGCATGGGTAAGGATCACACCCTCTTCGCGAAAATCGAAGGCGTGATCAAGTTTGAAGTAAAAGGCGCGTTCAACCGCCGTTACGTGAGCGTTGTCGCCGCTTAATTGCGCGATCGCTGGAAAAGCCCTGTCTCGCGACGGGGCTTTTTCGTTTATGGGGTGAGTCTCTTGCAAAGCTGTTTGTGATGGGCTCCGGGGCTGGATTTGCGGTCGCTGATTGAGGTCGCTACGCTCATTTTTGCAAGAGTCTTATGTCTTGGTTTCTTAAGCTCGTCCGTGCGGCGAGAGGCGTTTTGTTATGAAGTTCGTTGATGAAGTTTCCATCCGAGTAAAAGCAGGCGACGGCGGTAACGGTTGCATGAGTTTCCGTCGCGAAAAGTTCATTGAAAACGGTGGCCCCAACGGCGGTGACGGCGGTGACGGCGGTTCCATCTACATGATGGCCGACGAAAACCTCAACACCCTGGTCGACTACCGTTACACCCGGCACTTTGATGCCGAGCGTGGCTCCAACGGCGGCAGCACCGACTGCACCGGTAAAAAAGGCGAAGACCTGGTACTGCGCGTACCGGTCGGTACCACGATCATCGACTCCGCGACCCAGGAAGTAATCGGCGACCTGACCAAGGCCGGCCAGAAGCTGATGGTGGTGCAGGGCGGCTGGCACGGTCTGGGTAACACCCGATTCAAGTCCAGTACCAACCGTGCGCCACGCCAGACCACCCCTGGCAAGCCGGGCGAGCAGCGTGACCTCAAGCTGGAAATGAAAGTACTCGCCGACGTGGGCCTGCTGGGCCTGCCGAACGCTGGCAAAAGTACCTTCATCCGCTCGGTCTCGGCCGCCAAGCCGAAAGTCGCCGACTACCCGTTCACCACCCTGGTACCCAACCTGGGCGTGGTCAGTGTCGACCGCTGGAAGAGCTTTGTGATCGCCGACATCCCAGGCCTGATCGAAGGCGCTTCCGACGGCGCAGGCCTTGGGATTCGCTTCCTCAAGCACTTGTCGCGCACCCGTCTGCTGCTGCACCTCGTCGACATGGCGCCACTGGATGACACCAGTGCAGCCGACGCCGCCGAAGTGATCGTCAGCGAACTGACCAAGTTCAGCCCGGCCCTGGCCGAGCGTGATCGCTGGCTGGTGCTGAACAAATGCGACCAGATCCTTGAAGAAGAGCACGAAGAGCGCGTCAAGGAAATCGTCGACCGCCTGGAGTGGGAAGGTCCGGTCTACGTGATCTCGGCCATCGCTAAAGAAGGCACCGAGCGCCTGACCCGCGACATCATGCGTTACCTGGAAGACCGCGCCGACCGCCTGGCGGCCGACCCGGTATTCAAGGCCGAGCTCGCCGAGCTCGACCAGCAGATCGAAGACGAAGCCCGTGCCCAGCTGCAAGCGCTGGACGACCAGCGTGCCCTGCGCCGCAGCGGCGTGAAGTCGGTGCATGACATCGGCGACGATGATTGGGACGAAGAAGACGTGGATGACGAAGACGGTCCGGAAATCATTTACGTGCGTGACTGATTCGTTGCGATAAACTTGAACGCCGCTCCCTTGGAGCGGCGTTTTGGTATCCGGGTATAACGTTATGGGCGGCGCTGGGTCGCGCGGCCCTCACTCTAAGGTTGAAGATGATGCGGAGCAAAGTGACAGGTGCGCAGCGCTGGGTCGTAAAGATCGGCAGCGCGTTGTTGACGGCGGATGGCAAGGGCCTGGATCGCACGGCCATGAGTGTCTGGGTCGAGCAGATGGTGGCCTTGCATGAGGCCGGAGTCGAGTTGGTGCTGGTATCGTCCGGGGCAGTTGCCGCCGGGATGAGCCGCCTCGGCTGGACCGCGCGACCCAGCGCGATGCACGAACTGCAAGCCGCCGCCGCCATCGGCCAGATGGGCCTGGTGCAAGCCTGGGAGTCCAGCTTTGCCGAGCACGGTCGCCACACGGCGCAGATCCTGCTGACCCATGACGACCTGTCCGACCGCAAGCGCTACCTCAACGCCCGCAGTACCCTGCGCGCGCTGGTGGAGCTCAAGGTCATCCCGGTGATCAACGAGAACGACACCGTGGTCACCGACGAAATCCGTTTCGGCGACAACGACACCCTCGCCGCGCTGGTAGCCAACCTGGTGGAAGCCGACCTGCTGGTGATCCTCACCGACCGCGACGGCATGTTCGACGCTGACCCGCGCCACAATCCCGACGCCCAGCTTATCTACGAAGCCCGTGCCGATGACCCGGCGCTGGACGCCGTGGCCGGCAGCGTCGGCGGCGCCCTGGGCCGTGGCGGCATGCAGACCAAGCTGCGCGCTGCGCGCCTGGCCGCGCGTTCCGGGGCCCACACCATCATCGTCGGTGGGCGCCTGGAGCGCGTGCTGGATCGCCTCAAGGCGGGCGAGCGCATCGGGACGCTGCTGTCGCCGGAGCGTGGCATGCTGGCGGCGCGCAAGCAGTGGCTGGCCGGGCACCTGCAAACCCGTGGCACCCTGGTGCTGGACGAAGGCGCGGTATCGGCGCTGTCCCAGGGCAACAAAAGCTTGCTGCCGGTGGGCGTCAAACGGGTGCAAGGCAGCTTCCGCCGAGGCGAGATGGTGGTGTGCGTGGCGCCGGATGGTCGTGAGATCGCCCGCGGCCTGGCGAACTACAGTGCCCTGGAAGCGCAGAAGATTATTGGACAATCGTCCGACGCGATTGTCGGACTCCTGGGTTACATGGCTGAGCCGGAACTGGTTCACCGCGACAACCTGATCCTGGTTTAACCAAAGGAATACACGATGCGTTTAGTGACAGGGCTGCTCGGCCTGCTGTTGGCCATGCCGCTGTTGGCCTCGGCCGAAGAAGTCGGCCAGGTGTCGACGGTGTTCAAGATTGTCGGTCCCAATGACCGGATCGTCGTCGAAGCGTTCGATGACCCCAAGGTCGACGGCGTGACGTGTTACCTGTCGCGCGCCAAGACCGGCGGCGTGAAAGGTGGCCTGGGCCTGGCCGAAGACCGCGCCGAAGCCTCGATTGCCTGCCGCCAGGTCGGCCCGATCAACTTCAAGGGCGAACTCAAGGACGGCGATGAAGTGTTCAAGGAGCGCACCTCGCTGGTGTTCAAGACCATGCAGGTGGTGCGTTTCCTCGACAAGAAGCGCAATACCCTGGTGTATCTGGTCTACAGCGACCGCCTGATCGAAGGCAGCCCGCAGAACGCAGTGACGGCGATTCCGATCTTGCCGTGGCCAACCGCGCAGTAACCGGCGGGCGAGTTTTTCAATCGGCATCTATGATTGCAGGCTTGTGGTCTGTAATCTCGAAGGGCTGCAATGCGAAGAACATGGGATATCTGGAGTTCGTCATGAGTGCTTTCCACGACCTGAAACTCAAAGCGTTGGACGGACAAGAGCTGCCGCTGGCGCCCTTCAAGGGCCAAGTCGTGCTGGTGGTCAACGTCGCCTCCAAATGCGGTCTGACCCCGCAGTATGCGGCCCTGGAAAACCTCTACCAGCACTATAAAGACCAGGGTTTCACCGTGCTGGGCCTTCCGTGCAATCAGTTTGCAGGCCAGGAGCCGGGCACCGAGCAGGAGATCCAGGCCTTCTGCAGCCTCAATTACGGGGTGACGTTCCCCCTGGGCAGCAAGCTTGAGGTGAACGGCCCCGATCGTCACCAGCTGTACCGCCTGCTGGCGGGCGAGGGCGCTGAGTTTCCAGGCGATATCACCTGGAATTTCGAAAAATTCCTGCTCGGCAAGGATGGCCGTGTACTGGCGCGCTTCTCGCCGCGTACGCCGCCGGATGATCCAACGGTCGTCCAGGCCATCGAAAAAGCCCTGGCCTGATCCTCACTGTAGGAGCGAGCTTGCTCGCGAAAATCGCCAACGGTGACGCGTACACTCAGGATTTACGCGCCGCCCTCCGATTCTTCGCAAGCAAGCTCGCTCCTACAGGTATTCGGTTGTTTTTATCGCCTTAATCACTCAGATCAATAGTGCTACCCAGCAAGCTTGGGCGCGCATATTATCCACATCATAAATTCGCCTCATGTGGAGTGCTCCATGCCCGTCCAAGCCTTGTTCAAACCTTTCCAGCTCGGTGCACTGCAACTGTCGACCCGCGTGGTCATGGCGCCGATGACGCGTTCGTTTTCACCCGGCGGCGTACCCAATTCCAAAGTGATCGAGTACTACCGCCGTCGCGCCGCCGCCGGTGTGGGCCTGATCATCACCGAAGGCACCGTGGTCGGCCATCAAGCCTCCAACGGCTACCCCAACGTGCCGCACTTCTACGGCGAAGCGGCGTTGGCCGGTTGGAAGAAAGTCGTGGATGCGGTTCACGCCGAAGGCGGCAAGATTGTGCCGCAGTTGTGGCATGTGGGCAGTGTGCGCCGTATCGGTACCGAACCTGATGCCAGCGTGCCGGCCTATGGCCCGATGGAGAAACTCAAGGATGGCAACGTTGTCGTCCACGGCATGACCACCCAGGACATCAAGGACGTGATCAATGCTTTCGCCCAGGCTGCCAAAGATGCCCAGGGCATCGGCATGGACGGTGTGGAAATCCACGGCGCCCACGGCTACCTGGTCGACCAGTTCTTCTGGGAAGGCAGCAACCAGCGCACCGACGAATACGGCGGCAGCCTGGCCAACCGCTCACGTTTCGCCATCGAACTGATCCAGGCTACCCGCGCGGCGGTCGGCCCGGACTTCCCGATCATCTTGCGTTTTTCCCAATGGAAGCAGCAGGACTACACGGCGCGCCTGGTGCAAACCCCCGAGGCGTTGGGCGAATTCCTCAAGCCGTTGTCCGACGCCGGCGTGGACATTTTCCACTGCTCCACGCGCCGGTTCTGGGAACCGGAATTCGAAGGTTCCGACCTCAACCTGGCCGGCTGGACCCGCCAGTTGACGGGCAAGCCGACGATTACCGTGGGCAGTGTCGGCCTGGATGACGAATTCCTGCAGTTCATGGTCAACACCGATAAAGTCGCGCAGCCGGCCAGCCTTGAAAAACTGCTGGAGCGCTTGAATAACGACGAGTTCGATCTGGTCGCCGTGGGCCGTGCGCTGCTGGTAGACCCGGATTGGGCAGTGAAAGTGCGCGAGGGGCGTGAGGCGGACATTCTGCCCTTCAGTCGTGAGGCGTTGACGAGCCTGGTGTAAGCGGCGACAAGACGGGCACCGGTTGCCCGTCATTGCACGCACCACGTAACTGGCGTTCGAACTGCTCGACAATTGCCGGCCAGCCCTGGCGGCTGGCATGTTGTCGGGCATTTAAGCGCGCTCGGCGCAAGGTCTCGCGCTCCTCCAGCAGCCAGACGGCCGCGTCGCAAAATGCGTTTTCATCCCCCGGCATCGCCAGCGCACCGTTGTAGCCATGGCGAATATGCTGGGTGGCGGCCGCCTGGTCGTACGCCACCACGCCCAGCCCGGACGCCATGGCTTCCAGCACCACATTGCCGAACGTTTCGGTGAGGCTCGGAAACAGGAACAAATCGCCCGAGGCGTAATGCCGTGCCAGCTCTTCGCCGCGCCGGGCGCCGCAGAACACCGCTTCGGGCAAGTCGCGCTGCAACAGGCCGCGCTGCGGGCCATCGCCGACAATGACCAGCTTCAGCCGCCGCGAGGGGTAAGTGCTCTGCAGCGCATCGAAACAGCGCTTGAGCAGCCCCAGATTTTTCTCTTGGGCGAGGCGTCCTACGTGCAGCACCACGATATCGTCGCTCCCCACACCCCAGCTTTCGCGCAGGCTGTCGTCGCGTTTCGCCGGATGGAACAGCTGGCTATCGACTCCCCGGGACAGCATCCCGAGACGCTCGAAATGCCGACGTTCCAACTCAAGGCGCTGACTCGCGCTCGGAACCAGCGTCAATGTCGACCGGTTATGAAACCAGCGCAGGTAATGGGTGACCAGGCGACTCAACAGACTCAAGCCGTACTGGTTCGAATACTGTTGAAAGTTGGTGTGGAAGCCGCTGACCACGCTGATGCCCAGGCGTCGCGCCGCGCGTAACGCCGACAGGCCCAGCGGCCCCTCGGTTGCGATGTACAACACATCCGGGCGCTGACGGGTCCAGCGTCGCAGCAGCTTGTGCATCGACGATTGGCCCCATTGCAGCCCTGGATACCCCGGCAACGGCCAGCCACGGCACAGCAGCAACGCATCGTCACTCGGCCGGCTCTGGTCGACACCCTGGCGGGGGCGCACCAGTTCGATTTGATGGCCGCGTGCGCGCAAACCATCGCACAGGCGGCCAAGGGTGTTGGCCACCCCGTTGATTTCCGGCGGGAAGGTTTCGGTGATCAGGGTGATGTGAAGCGAGGCTGTCGTCATGACCCACAGTGTCCCTGCGGGCCATGTCGTCATTGTGTCACTGCGATGATGGATTTATGACCGGGCTACCTGCTGCCCCGTCATCGCCTCGGCACCTTGCTCGCGCACCCAGAACAACGTGGCCCCGGCGACCGCCGCCGGCATCATCAGCAGGTTGACCACCGGCACCAGCAGCACCAGGTAGACGACTCCGCCAAAACTCATGCTCTGCCAGCGTTTCTGGCGCAGCCAGGCGAGCATTTCGTTCCAGCCCAGCTTGTGGTTGTCGGCCGGGTAGTCGATGTATTGGATCGCCATCATCCACACGCCGAACAGCAGCCACAACGGCGCGGCAATCAGGTTGACCACTGGAATGAACGACAGGATGAACAGGCCGATAGCCCGCGGCAGAAAGTAGCCCAGCTTGCGCATTTCCCGGGCCAGGGTGCGCGGGACCATGGCGATCAATTCGGCCCAGCTGAACGCGGGGAAGTCGTCGGTGCCACGCACCACCACCTCGACTTTCTCCGATAGAAAGCCATTGAACGGCGCCGCGATGATATTGGCGAGCATGGTGAAGGTGAAGAACACCATCAGCACCACCAGCGCGACAAACAACGGCCATAACAGGTAATTGAGAAAGCTCAGCCAACTCGGCAGGGTTGGCATCAGGTGGTCAACCCATAGGCTGAACTGGTGCCCGGCAAAATAGATCAGCCCCACAAACAGCAGCAGGTTGATCGCCAGCGGCAGCAGCACAAACAGGCGCAGGCCGGGGCTCAGCACCAGTTTGAGGCCTTCGCGCAGGTATTGCGGGCCGGAAAGAGCGGGGGCGGGCATGGATAACTCCGAGCATAGTGACGAACGGGCCGACCTTACCGGCTTTGTATTCCGGGCGAAAGCGGCGACATCAACGGTAACAAACGCCTCGATTGACCGAGCCGACTGCATAGAGACCACCTATGAGCTGGATTGTTATTCCGTATTTCCTTAATCTTGCCCCCCTCGATACGCTGCACCCATTATTTTCAGGGCCTGCGAGTTCAAGCACTTCCCCAAGTGCTTCGTGGTCCCTTTTTTATTCCAGCCGTCTTGTTGTGCGGACGGTCGATAGGAGTGAGTCATGTCTGATACCCGTCATTCGCGAGTGATTATTCTCGGTTCCGGCCCTGCCGGTTACAGCGCTGCCGTCTACGCTGCCCGGGCCAACCTCAAGCCGCTGCTGATCACCGGCATGCAGGCGGGCGGTCAGTTGACCACCACCACTGAAGTCGACAACTGGCCGGGCGATGTCCATGGCCTGACCGGCCCGGTGCTGATGGAGCGTATGAAAGAACACGCCGAGCGCTTTGAAACCGAGATTGTGTTCGACCACATCAACAAGGTCGACTTCTCCAAGAAGCCTTACAGCCTGACCGGCGACAGCGGCGTGTACACCTGTGACGCATTGATCATCGCCACCGGCGCCAGCGCCCGTTACCTCGGGCTGCCTTCGGAAGAGGCGTTCATGGGCAAGGGCGTTTCCGCCTGCGCGACGTGCGACGGTTTCTTCTATCGCAACAAGCCGGTGGCTGTGGTCGGTGGCGGCAACACCGCCGTGGAAGAGGCGCTGTACCTGGCCAACATCGCCAGCACCGTGACCCTGGTGCATCGCCGCGAAACCTTCCGTGCCGAGAAGATCCTGATCGACAAGCTGCACGCCCGTGTTGCTGAAGGCAAGATCATCCTCAAGCTCAACGCCACGCTGGACGAAGTCCTGGGTGACAATATGGGCGTGACCGGCGCCCGCCTGAAGAACAACGACGGCAGCTTCGACGAGTTGACAGTCGACGGCGTATTCATCGCCATCGGCCACACCCCGAACACCTCGTTGTTCGAAGGCGTGCTGGAAGCCAAAGACGGTTACCTGGTGGTGCAGGGCGGCCGTGAAGGCAACGCAACGGCCACCAACATCGAAGGCATCTTCGCTGCCGGTGACGTGGCGGACCACGTGTACCGCCAGGCCATCACCTCGGCCGGCGCCGGTTGCATGGCGGCCCTGGATGCCGAGCGTTACCTCGATGGTTTGAAAGACGCTTCGTTCTAAGCAGCACTGCAAAAAAATGTGGGAGGGGGCTTGCCCCCGATTGCAGTGTTTCAGTATCAGATGTACTGACTGACACACTGCCATCGGGGGCAAGCCCCCTCCCACATTTTGATTTGTGTATGACTCAGGATTTGCGGGTCAGCGGCTGTGCGCTGAATTTCACACCGGCCAGACCATGGGCGATCAATGCGCGGATATTTCCGTGGTCAGTGCCTTGAGGCGTCGCCACCACTGAACGGTAATGCTCGCCAAACACCAGCAACCCTTCCAGCAACGCCAACCCCAGGCTCTTGCGCGAACTAAGCGACGCTGCAAAACAAATGTGGGAGGGGGCTTGCCCCCGATAGCGGTGTTTCAGTATCAGATGTACTGACTGACACACTGCCATCGGGGGCAAGCCCCCTCCCACATTTTGATTTGTGTATGACTCAGGATTTGCGGGTCAGCGGCTGTGCGCTGAATTTCACACCGGCCAGACCATGGGCGATCAATGCGCGGATATTTCCGTGGTCAGTGCCTTGAGGCGTCGCGACCACCGAACGGTAATGCTCGCCAAACGCCAGCAGCGCTTCCTGATCGCTCAACCCCTCCAGCAACGCCAACCCCAGGGTCTTGCACGAACCTTCGTTCTGGCCGGCGGCATTTTCCACCTCGCCGTTGGTGAAGGCTTGCGGCTGGTAGTCGTAATTTGCGGCAATAAAGGCCAGGGTGTCGGCAAAAGCGTGTTCGCCGCTGTTGAGGCTGGCGCGCAGGGTGTTCAGGTCAGTCATGGGGTTTTCCTTTGGCGAACGCCGCCTGTTGGTCGGCGCTGGCTTCTTGCTGGTATTGGGCTTTCCACTCGGCGTACGGCATGCCGTACACCACTTCACGGGCGTCATCGAGGCTCAGCTCGATCCGACGCTCATCGGCCTCGGCCTTGTACCACTTGGACAGGCAGTTGCGGCAGAAGCCGGCCAGGTTCATCAGGTCGATGTTCTGTACATCCTTGCGGCTGTCCAGGTGGGCTACCAGCCGACGGAAGGCGGCGGCTTCGAGTTCGAGGCGTTGTTGGTCGTTCATAGGGCTCACTTGAGTATCAGCGGCTGGCCGCCAGAGTGATCGAAACCGACTCGGCAAAGCGCAGCGCATGGGGCTTGTCCACTTCGACTTCGGCGTACAGCACCGATTGGTTACTCATCACCAGGTCCAGCAGCTCCTGGGTCAGGCGCTCGAGCAGGGCAAAACGGTTGCCTTCGACGTGGGCGATGATGGCCTTGGTGATGGTGCGGTAGTTCAAGGCATGGTCGATGTCATTATCGCGCACGGCTTCCTGGGCGGCATACAGGATGGTGAGGTTGATCAGCACATCCTGCTTGTTGAGGATTTCGTCCTCGTTGATACCGATAAAGGTGCGCAGGCGCAGGTCCTTGACCCGGATGCGCGCCATGCCTGGTTGAAGTTGTGGCATTGCTACTTGCTCCGTCCAATCAGTTGCAGGAACTCCATGCGCGTGGTGTTCGACTCGCGGAAGGCGCCGAGCATCACCGAGGTGTTCATGGTTGAATTCTGTTTTTCCACGCCGCGCATCATCATGCACATGTGCCTGGCCTCGATCACCACTGCCACGCCCGCGGCCTGGGTCACGTCCAGGATGGCATCGGCGATCTGCCGGGTGAGGTTTTCCTGGATCTGCAGGCGCCGGGCGAACATGTCGACGATGCGCGCCAGCTTCGACAGGCCCAGCACCTTGCCGGTCGGAATATAGGCCACGTGGGCCTTGCCGATAAAGGGCAGCAGGTGATGCTCGCACAGCGAGTACAACTCGATGTCCTTGAGGATCACCATCTCGTCATTGTCAGAGGCGAACAAGGCGCCGTTGACGATTTCCTGCAGGTTCTGCTCATAGCCATGACACAGATACTGCATCGCCTTGGCGGCGCGCTTGGGCGTATCAAGCAGGCCTTCGCGTTCGGGGTCTTCACCCAGGCCCTTGAGGATCTCGCGGTAATGGTGGGGCAGGGACAAAGTCATACAACATCCTCACAAACGGCTTACTTGATGTGCCGCCCGCCGTTGACGGTCAGGGTGGTCCCGGTGACATAGGGGTTGTCCAGCAGGTAACGCACACTCTGGTAGATCACTTGCGGCCCGGGCTCGATGCCCAGTGCCGACTTGGCCAGGACCCTGTCGCGATAGGCCGCGTCGTCGCCTTCATTGAACATCACCATGGCCGGCGCGATGCCGTTGACCTTGATCAACGGCGCGAACTGCGCGGCAAACGACAGCGTGAGGCTGTCGAGCCCGGCCTTGGTGGCGCAATAGGCGATGTGCTGACGGCTGCCCTTGCGCACCACATCGTCGCTGATATGGATGATGTCGGCGGGTGTCGAGCGTTGCAGCAGAGGTGAACAATGCAGGTTGATCAGGTACGGCGCAAGCATGTGCACGCTGAACATGTCGATAAAGGCGCGGCTTTCATCGCCCGGGGTCTCTGCGACCCAGGCCGAGGCATTGTGGATAATCGCGCGCAGTGCGTCGGTGTGTGTCTTCAGCTCGGTGATGAACGCCAGGATTCCCGCTTCGCTGGAAAAATCCGCAAACAGCCCGACCGCGCCGCGTTCGCGCAGTTGCTGCACACCTGGACGTTCGCTGCGGTAGCTGAACATCACCGGGTGCCCTTCGTCCAGCAGGCGCTCGGCGCAATACAGGCCGACACGCTGGCCGGCGCCGGTGATCAGGATCGGGGCGTTTGTTGCAGTCATGGGAGGCTCGCGTCGCTGGCAGATGCGAACTATACCAGCGACCCGTCTCCCCTGTACTCAGGCGGCGGCTTCGCCGGTCTTGCGGGGCGGCGTCGGATGCAGCCAGTGCGCCAGCAGGTGAGTCGATAACGGGATAAAGAAGTAAACCATCAGCGGTGTGAGCGCCAAGGTGCTGACCAGCACCCGGCTGAACAGGTCCAGCTCGCCGAGCAAGGGGCCCAGGCCGAAGTTGAACAACAGCGACACCGGAAAAAACGCCAGCCAGATCGCCACCGCCTGTTTCCAGCGCGGCGGGCGCGCGCCCACGGCACCGAACCAGCCATCGATGCCGCTCACGCGATGTTCGGACGGGTTGGCGAACAGCTCGCTGCCACGGCTCAGCCAGGCACTGCGCGACGCGGAAAACTCCCAGGCATGCAGGGTCTTTTCATCGGCGAAGCGGAAGATGATCTGGAATTCATCATCATGGGGTGGCGGTGCGAGCACGCCGGAGCCCAGGTACCCGGGAAAGTCGGTGGCCAATTGCTCGCCTTCGCGCAGCCAGGCCATCAGTTCTTCGTAGCGACCTTTGGCCACACGGCGCGCAACCATCAAGGTGACGGGGGAGGCAGACATTGTGTATCTCCAGATAAACGGGTGCGCTTGACCGGGTAGGCGGCGCACGAGCGCAGCGGCGGGTATTGCCACTGCGCTGAAAAAACAGGCAAGGATTATTCCTGTTTTGAGAAAATACGCCAGTGACATTGGTCCGAAGTCCAGCGCCCTTGAAAAAGACAGGTTTAAATGCGTTAAATGAGGTTCCATTCCTGGTGGCTTTTGTCAGAAATAACGTGATTACTGCACCGATTGATAACACTTTGCAGCTTGAATCGATTCATTCGGAGCACCTGTTCCCTATTCGGGAAGTGGCAAGATTGACAGGCGTCAATCCGGTCACTCTGCGGGCGTGGGAGCGGCGCTACGGGCTGATCCGACCCGTGCGCACCGAAAGCGGGCGCCGCCTTTACTCCAGGGGCGATATCGAGACGGTCAATCGTATTCTCGAATGGACTGAACGTGGCGTCGCGGTGAGCAAGGTAGGCAAACTTCTGGCCCGTGACGCTCAACAGGCCGACGCGCTGCGCGCCGAGCGCGACGCGGTTGCAGACAGCGAGTGGCCGCAGTGGCGGGCTCGGCTGCTGCAGGCCATCAGTGCTTTCGATGATCGCCAGCTGGAAAGCGTGTACGGCCAGATTTTCTCTACCTATCCCTTGAACGTCGCGTTCCAGGACATCCTGATGCCGCTGTGGAACGACTTGCTGCGCCATCAGGGCGGTTTCGGCCAGGCCAGCGAGTGGCTGTTTTTCGACGCGTTCCTGCGCGTGCAGACGCTCCTGCGTCTACAGATAGCCAGCGCATCGGCGGCCCCCCGCGTGTTACTCAGCGCCATGCCGGGTGAGTGCCGAAAGCTGGAGCTTTTGGTGGCGGCGCTGCTGATGAGCGGGGAGGATTTGACCGTGAAGGTGCTGGGCCTGGGTCAGCCGGTCGAGGAGTTGACCCTGGTCTGTGAAAAGATCCGCCCCCAGGCGATGGTCATTTTCTCCAACCACGCACACAAGCAGGACCTGGAAGCGCGCTTGAACCGGCTGGCATTGACCCTCAACTGCCCGCTGTTTCTGGCAGGTGCTGCATCGGACCTGTTGCAGGCCGATCTGGCCGGTACTTCCATTGGTTGCCTGGGCAGCGAAGGACGCCAGATGCAGCAGCGTCTGCAGCAGTTTCTCAGTGGCGGCCCGGATACCTGATCTCAGGCATGTACCTGCGGATGCACCAGACGATGCTGGTGCAGGATGAACTGGCGCAGGCGCTCGATTTCATCCGCGTCACTCTGATTCAGGCGGTAGGCGAACAATCCCCGGGCGGTTTCCCGCTCCAGCGTACCGCGCAGCGCAATGCGTTCGTAACCGGACGGGCTGAACCACAACGAGAAGGTTTTCGGCGGTCTGGCTCGGCCACGTCCTTCTACCAGCACACCTTTGAATGACACTTCATGCACCCACAGGGCGCTGGCGTAGCCCTTGCTGTTCTCCAGGGCCACCGGCTCTTCAAGGACCAGGCGCCATGGGCGAACCATCGGCCCGTCTTCAAAAATACTCGGCACGCCCAACCGAAGATGCACCGCATGAAATTCATCCTCTACCAGATGCAGAGGGAAGGTCAGTTGCTGATTGTCGAACTGCGCCTGGAGGGTGACTTGATCATGAGCGGCCAGCCGGGTCAGCAGATCGCGAATCTGTGCACCGCCATTGACCGTCAGGCTCGACCCTGCGTCCCGCAGGTTGAGCTGCGGGTTGTGCTGCATGTTCTGGATAAAATCCAGCTCGTCCTGAGTCAATAGAGCATCGCGGCGCATTGATATAGCTCAACGGTTGGGCATTAAAAGGCCATTATCGCTCTAAAGAACGCACTTTTTACAGCTTGTTAACGCCGCTCGTTGACTTGAGCGCCGCCAGCTCGGCTTTAAGCTCGGCTACCTGGGCTTCAAGCTGAGCCACGCGTTGCTGTGCCTTGACCTGGGTGGTGACGTCTTTTTGCACGCCGACGAAATAGGTCTGCTGGTCGGAGGCGTTGTACACCGTGGATACCGAGAGTTCGTTCCAGAAGTGCGTGCCGTCCTTGCGGTAGTTGCGCACGATCTCGCGGCAGGTGCCGCCACTGTCGAGCGCCTCGCGGATCGCCATCAGGGCCGGCTGGTCGCGATCGCCCGACTGCAGGAAACGGCAGTCCTGATAGAGAATCTCGTCCAGGGTATAGCCGGTCAGACGTTCGAACGCGGGGTTGACGTAGATCAGCGGCTTCTCGTCGCCCTCGCGTTCGGCAACGACGATGCCGTCGTTGGAAGCGTTGACAACCATCTGCAGCAACTTGGGGTTAATCATTGAGCGTTCCATGGCGTGTTCCGATGGTGCAAGTTTATGGCAAATTCTGAATGTTGCACGGCAGGCACTGAAACCCTGGTGCAGCTGCTAATATCCTACGCTTTCGTTCAATGACAGGATCAGATTGATGAAAGTCGCCATCCTTTCCGGCTCGGTCTACGGCACGGCAGAAGAAGTCGCCCGCCACGCCCGGGACATCCTCAACGCAGCGGGTTTTGAAGCCTGGCACGATCCGCGCGCCACGCTGGCGCAGGTGCAGGCTTTCGCCCCCGAGGCGTTCCTGGCGGTCACATCGACCACCGGCATGGGCGAATTACCCGACAACCTGCAGCCGCTGTATTCGAGTATTCGCGACCAACTGCCTGCTGCCTGGCGCGGCCTGCCCGGTGCGGTCATTGGCCTGGGCGACGCCAGCTACGGCGACACCTTCTGCGGCGGCGGCGAGCAACTGCGCGAATTGTTCGGCGAGTTGGGCGTACGCGAAGTGCTGCCGATGCTGCGCCTGGATGCCAGCGAAAGCGTGACCCCGGAGAGCGACGCCGAGCCGTGGCTGGCCGAGTTTGTGACTGCCCTGCAGCCGTAGCAAACGGGCGCGTCGTCTGGGGGCGCACTGGTCGGCGTGTGTTTATTGACGGCGCTTCTCTGACACCGATTTGTACTATTCTCTTGGCTGACTCGCTCAGTCATCAAGCTGGCTGCGAAGGCAACTCCGCAAGCCAGGGCGTCTGACTAGACTGGCCCATCACTTAAAAAATAATAATAAGTGCGCCAAGGAGGTCAACATCGTGAGTCTAGCCCCGGTTTCATCGTCAAAGGCGATGGTGGCAGCTGTCACAAAAAGTGCCCAAGGTATGAGCGCAGCACTGGCTTGGCCGGCGCTGCTGCGCAGATTGGATCACCAGGACCTCGGGTATAAAAGCTGATGCCACTTGCAGAAATTCCGCTCAGCGTCTGGCGCAAGCGCGGCCAGGACTTCGTCTTTCGCGGCCAGTCCATTCGTTACTGGGTGGCCGGGCAGGGCGAACCGCTGCTGCTGCTTCATGGCTTTCCCACGGCCAGTTGGGATTGGCATTACCTGTGGCAGCCCCTGGCCCAGCGCAATCTGGTGATTGCCTGCGACATGCTCGGCTTTGGCGACTCGGCCAAACCGCTGGAGCATGGTTATTGCCTGCTGGAGCAAGCGGACCTGCAACAGGCGCTGCTTGAGCATCTGGGGGTGACGAAACCGGTGCACGTGTTGGCCCATGACTATGGCGACAGCGTGGCCCAGGAACTGCTGGCCCGGCATTATGAAGGCCGGTTCCAGATGGCCAGTTGTGTGTTTCTCAACGGTGGGCTGTTCCCTGAAACCCACCGTGCAACCTTGGTGCAGAAATTGTTGCTCAGCCCCTTGGGCTGGATGATTGGCCGAGCCTCGGGAAGAGGCGGCCTGGCCAACAGTTTCAACCAGATCTTTGGCCCACGGACGCGGCCAAGCGAAAGCGCCCTGGATGATTTCTGGAGCCTGATCGAACGCAATGATGGCACGCGCATCCTGCACAAGCTGATCGGCTATATCCCTCAGCGCCGTCGCCTGCGCGATCGCTGGGTGGCGGCGATGCAACGCGACGACGTGCCGTTGCGCGTCATCGACGGTGAGGTCGATCCCATTTCCGGCGCGCACATGGTGGAGCGCTACCACCAGCTGGTGCCGCATGCCGATACGGTATCGCTGGCCGGCATCGGCCATTACCCGCAGATCGAGGCGCCGGTCCAGGTGCTCAGGCATTACCAGGCGTTTCGTGAGCATATTGGCCAGCAGTCGGTGCGTGCGGCTTGTTCCTGAGTCTGGCACTTGCCCCAAGGCATCATCCCGCTGCCTTATCGAGCACCATTCAGCGCCGGCCGTATTTATTGTGACCAAAGGCGCTGTGCCCGACACTCTGGCCATTGCCATTGTCGTCAGAGGAGTTGGGTATGAATCAGTCAGTGCAGTTGCAGGATAAGGTCGTGATCGTTACCGGTGCCGGCGGCGGATTGGGCCGGGCCCATGCGCTGCTGTTCGCCCGCCACGGCGCCAAGGTGCTGGTCAATGATCTCGGTGGTTCGACCCAGGGCGAAGGCGCCAATGCCTCGGCCGCCGACCGCGTGGTGGCTGAAATCCGCGAAGCCGGCGGCACTGCCCAAGCCAACCATGATTCCGTCACCGACGGCGACAAAATCGTGCAGAACGCGTTGGACGCGTTCGGCCGTATCGATGTGGTGGTGAACAACGCCGGCATCCTGCGTGACAAGACCTTCCACAAAATGGACGACAGCGATTGGGACCTGGTTTACCGGGTGCATGTCGAAGGCGCCTACAAAGTCACGCGCGCCGCCTGGCCGCATCTGCGCGAGCAGGGTTATGGCCGGGTGATCTTCACCGCGTCCACCTCGGGCATCTACGGCAACTTCGGCCAGTCCAACTACGGCATGGCCAAGCTCGGCCTGTACGGCTTGACCCGAACCCTGGCGCTGGAAGGGCGCAAGCACAACATCCTGGTCAACGCGATTGCCCCCACCGGCGGCACGCGCATGACCGAAGGGCTGATCCCGCCGCAGGTGTTCGAGCGCCTCAAGCCGGAACTGGTCAGCCCGTTGGTGGTGTACCTGGGCAGCGAAGCCTGCCAGGAAACCTCGGGCCTGTTCGAGGTCGGCGGCGGCTGGATCGGCAAGACCCGTTGGGAGCGCAGCCTGGGCGTGGGTTTCGATCCCGAAGCGGGCTTTTCGCCGGATGACGTGGCGGCGCACTGGCAGCAAATCTGCGACTTCGAAGGCGCCGCGCACCCCAGCGACAACATCGAGGCGTTGAAAGAGATGATGGCCAACTTGCAGAAGTTCAGCCTCTGATCGTTGCCATAAAATCAGTGAATCCCACGGGGCGCCGACAGCGCCCCGTTTTTATTCCAGGCATAAAAAAGGCCGCTGCACAGGCAGCGGCCGAAGTAAGACGTTGGATCAAGGAGCGATAAATCAACGTCAGTGAACACGGGTAACAGATTGAAAAGAGTGACAATCCGTTGGATTCAAGCTTTTCTCCCCAACTCGGGAGCGGGCTGTTTGCCCTGAAAGCGAGGTAAGAATAATCGGTTGTAACAGAATGAGTAATAGCAGTTCAGGACAAGGACTGTTACCAAAACGGCAACAATTACGCGCTCGCCATCGATTCCTCTGATAAGCCACCATCCATCCAATCCATGACCCGCGCCGAAACCCCGGTCGGCGCGGCTCGTCATCCTTTCGAGCGACAACACGAATACCTCCTTGGTGCGCTTATCGCTCTTCATGGGCGGCAGTAGGGTGGGGCCTTCTGTCACTCACCGGGGAAGACGCATGACAAAAACAACAATGCGCGCCATCTTCACGCCACAGGCGCTGGCCGCTGCGGTTGCCGTGGGCTGCTGTGCCCAGGCACAGGCTGTTTCGTTCAACATTGGCGAGATCGAAGGGCAATTCGATTCCTCGCTGTCGGTCGGTGCGAGCTGGGGCATGCGCGATGCCGACCGAAGCCTGGTCGGCACCGTCAATGGCGGCACGGGCCAGGCGTCCACCGGGGATGACGGGCGTCTGAACTTCAAGAAGGGCGAAACCTTCTCCAAAATCTTCAAGGGCCTGCACGACCTTGAACTCAAATACGGCGACACCGGTGTGTTCGTGCGCGGCAAATACTGGTACGACTTCGAGCTCAAGGACGAAGACCGCGAGTTCAAGCCGATCAGCGACCACAACCGCAAGGAAGGCGCCAAATCCAGCGGTGCGCAGATCCTCGACGCGTTCGTCTACCACAACTACTCCCTGGGCGACCTGCCCGGCACCGTGCGCGCCGGCAAGCAGGTGGTCAGTTGGGGCGAAAGTACCTTCATCGGCAACTCCATCAACAGCATCAACCCGATCGACGTGTCGGCGTTCCGTCGTCCAGGCGCCGAGATCAAGGAAGGCTTGATTCCGGTGAACATGCTGTTTGCCTCCCAGAGCCTGACCAATCAGCTGACCGTGGAAGGTTTCTACCAACTGGAATGGGACCAGACTGTGCTGGACAACTGCGGCACCTTCTTTGGCGGTGACGTCGCGGCGGATGGCTGCACCGGTAACTACACGGTGGGCAGCCCGGGGATTGCACCGCTGCAACCCATCGCGGCGGCACGCGGCCAAGGTTTTGTGGTGACCCGCGAAGGCGTGGTGGTGCAGCGCGCCGCGGACCGTGATGCGCGCGACTCCGGCCAGTTCGGTGCGGCCTTGCGCTGGCTGGGTGACGACACCGAATACGGCCTGTACTTCATGAATTACCACAGCCGCACCCCGACCGTGGGCACGATTACCGCCAATACCAACCTTGCGACCATCGGCGCCATTGGTGCCGCCGCCCCGCCGGGCCTGGGCGGGGCGCTGGCCCAGAGCACCATGCTCGGCCGTGGCCGGTACTACCTGGATTACCCGGAAGATATCCGCTTGTTCGGCGCCAGCTTCTCCACCACCTTGCCCACCGGCACGGCGTGGACCGGCGAAATCAGCTATCGACCCAATGCGCCCGTGCAGCTCAACACCACCGATCTGACCCTGGCGCTGGTCAATCCGATTGCCGGCAATACCGCGTCACCCATCCGCAGTTCGTTTGGCGCCGACAACAAAGGTTACCGCCGCAAGGAAATCACCCAGATCCAAAGCACCATGACCCAGTTCTTCGACCAGGTGCTGGGCGCCGAGCGCCTGACCCTGGTGGGCGAAGCGGCCGTGGTGCATGTCGCCGGCCTGGAAGACAAAACCAGACTGCGTTATGGCCGCGACTCGGTGTACGGCGCCTATGGGTTCCAGGGTGACACCGACGGTTTCGTCACCTCCACCTCCTGGGGCTACCGCGCACGGGCAATCCTTGACTACAACAACGCGATTGCCGGGGTGAACCTCAAGCCCAACCTGTCCTGGTCCCATGACGTCGCCGGCTACGGCCCCAACGGGATTTTCAACAAAGGCGCCAAGGCCATCAGCGTCGGCGTGGACGCGGACTACCGCAGCACCTACACCGCCAGCCTCAGCTACACCGACTTCTTTGGCGGCGACTACAACACCCTGACCGACCGCGACTTCCTCGCCCTCAGCTTCGGCGTGAACTTCTGATTTGGCTTAAAAGAAGGACAAGAACTTATGCGTAAGACAATTGCAGTGCTGGCCCTGAGTCTATTGGCCGCCCACGTGATGGCAGCGGTATCGCCGCAAGAAGCCGCCCAGCTTGGCACCACGCTTACCCCGGTCGGCGCCGAAAAAGCCGGCAACGCCGATGGCTCGATTCCGGCCTGGACCGGCGGCATCCCGAAAAACGCCGGCACGGTGGACAGCAAGGGCTTTCTCGCCGACCCGTTTGCCGCTGAAAAACCTTTGTTCGTGATCACCGCCGCCACCGTCGACAAGTACAAGGACAAGCTTTCAGACGGCCAGGTGGCGATGTTCAAGCGCTACCCCGAGACCTACAAGATCCCGGTGTACCCGAGCCACCGTACGGTCAACCTGCCGGCCGATATCTACGAGTCGATCAAGCGCAGCGCCCTCAACGTCAAGGCGATCAACGACGGCAACGGTCTGGAAAACTTCACCGGTAACCGTTACTACGCGTTCCCGATCCCGAAAAATGGCGTAGAGGTGCTGTGGAACCACATCACCCGCTACCACGGCGGCAACCTGCGCCGCATCATCACCCAGGCCACGCCCCAGACCAACGGCAGCTACACGCCGATCCGCTTCGAAGAAGAAGTCGCGGTGCCCCAGGCCATCCCCGATATCGACCCGGCCAAGGCGGCCAACGTGCTGAGCTATTTCAAGCAATCGGTCACCGCGCCGGCGCGGCTGGCCGGCAATGTGCTGCTGGTGCACGAAACCCTCGACCAGGTGAAGGAACCGCGCCTGGCCTGGATCTACAACGCCGGCCAGCGTCGTGTACGGCGCGCGCCGCAGGTGTCGTATGACGGGCCGGGCACCGCCTCCGACGGCCTGCGCACCACGGATAACTTCGACATGTTCTCCGGCGCGCCCGATCGCTATGACTGGAAACTGGTGGGCAAGAAGGAGCTGTACATCCCTTACAACAGCTACAAGCTCGACTCGCCCACCCTCAAGTACGACGACATCATCAAGGCCGGGCATATCAACCAGGACCTGACCCGCTATGAGCTGCATCGCGTCTGGGAAGTGGTCGGCACCGTCAAGCCGAGCGAGCGGCACATCTACGCCAAGCGCCACATGTACATCGACGAAGACAGCTGGCAGGTCGCCCTGGTGGACCACTACGACGGTCGCGGCCAACTGTGGCGCGTCGCCGAAGGCCATGCGCAGTTCTATTACGACCACCAGGTGCCGGCCTACACCGTGGAAACCCTCTACGACCTGATTGCCGGGCGCTACCTCGCACTGGGCATGAAGAACGAGGAGAAGAGCAGCTTCGTGTTCGGCTTCGCGGCCAAGGCAGCGGACTACACCCCGGCGGCCCTCAGGTCTGAAGGCGTGCGCTGATTTCGGATGAGAAATGCATTCAAAATGTGGGAGGGGGCTTGCTCCCGATGGGGGAGTGTCAGTCAATGGATGGTTGACTGATACACCCCCATCGGGAGCAAGCCCCCTCCCACATTGGGTTTCGTGCATGTCTTTCAATCATTGTGCTGAATACTTCTTCAACAACCGCCCACCACAGGACTAGGGTTGCATCACAATAAAAAAGCAGGATGCAGCAATGACCGCCCTGACACGCTGCCTGGACCGTCCTGGATTCATGCCTCGGCTGTCCTCCCACCATGTGCTGCGCCCGCGCCTGGCCGCAGCGTTGCTCGCGGCGCCGGCGCGTGTGAAGTTGTTGTGTGCGCCGGCTGGCAGTGGCAAGAGCGCGCTGCTCGCCGAATGTGCACTGCAGGCGCCGCCCGGTTGCCAGGTGTACTGGTTGGCACTCAATGGTGGCGTGGCGTGCCCTGATGATTTTTCCCGGCGCCTGGCCCACAGCCTTGGTTTGCCCTACACCGATGAAGCCACGTTATTGCTGGATCTGGGCCGCTGGCAACCCACGGCGTGGGTGTGCCTGGATGATTTCTGCCGCCTGCCGGCGCCCGAACTGGACGCCTTGCTGGACCGGTTGCTCGCCGCCAGCAGCCCGGTGCTGACCTGGTGGCTCGGCGCGCGACGCCGGCCATCGTGCAATTGGCCGCGGCTGCTGCTCGATGACGAATTGCTGGAGTGCGGCAGCGCTGAACTGGCCTTCAATGCTACGGAAATCCAGGCATTGCTCGGGCCTGGACAGGCTGTCGAGAGCGTCATGCAATTCAGCGCAGGCTGGTGTGCCGGCGCGCGCATCGCGTTACTCAATGACGGCCATGCCGATAAAACCTTGCTCGATTATCTGCAACACGAAGTGTTCAACAGCTTGCCGGCGGAGTTGGCCGAAGCCTGGAGGGTGCTGGCCAATCTGCCGCGCTTCAATGCGGGCCTGTGTGAACATCTGTTCGGCTTTGGTGACGGTGCTCAGTACCTGCGTGAGCTGCAAGCGCTCGGTACGTTTATCCAGCCCTGGGAAGGCAGCACCGATGGGCTGCAGATATTTGCCCCCCTGGCGCGCCTGCTGCGCGAAGAGCCCTGGCCGGCCAAGCGCGCCTGGCACCGGCGCGCCTGCCAGTGGTTCAGCGCCGAGCAGGACTGGCAGGCCGCCTTCGAGCAGGCGCTGCTGGCGCAGGAGTACGAGGCGGCGGTGAGCCTGCTGCAGCACTTTAGTTTCGAAGACTTGTTTCGCGGGCAAAATGCCGTGCTGCTGCTGCGCTTGCATGAGCAGCATGGTGATGAATTGATGCTCGGCTCGGCGCAATTGGTCGGGCTGGTCACGGCGGCACTGCTGTTTGCCGGGCGCTTCGAGCAGGCGGCGGTGTGCATCGACCAGTTGGCTCGATTCGCGCCGCGACCCACGGCGGCGGCGCAGCGTCATCTGGTGGCGCGCTGGCAGGCGCAGGCCGGCTGGCTGCTGCACCTGAGCGGCGATGCCGAGGGTTCCCGCGCGCATTTTCTGGAGGCGCTGCAAGCCCTGCCCGAGAGTGCCTGGACATCGCGCCTGATGTGCCTGTCGGGCCTGACCCAGCAAGCCCTGCTGCGTGGTGAGCTGGATGTCGCCCAAACCTTCAATCGCGAAGCGCTGTGCCTGGCCCGCGCCCACGGTTCGCTGGTGTTGGAGGCCTTGCTGGAGCTGGACCACGCCCAGCTGCTGGAACAGCGCGGCGCGCCTTACCGGGCGCAAAGCCTGCTGGAAAGCGTGCAGGCGATGCTGGCCGAGCAGCGCTTGCAGGCGGGGCCACTGATGGGGCGTATCGCCCTGCGACGCGGGCATCTGGCGTTGCGTCAAGGGCAGGACGCCCTGGCGGGCGAGTGCTTCGAGGCTGGTATGAATATCTGCCTGCACAGCCAGGATAAACGGGTGCTCTACGGGTTTCTCGGGCTGGCGCTGCTGGCCGCCAATCGCGGTGATTACGCCCAGGCGTTTATCCAGCTGCGCGATGCCGAGCGACTGATGCAGCAGCGTCACGTTCCCGTGCTGGTGTACCGCGCGGTACTGTTGTTGGTCAGCGGGCATTTCTGGTTGCAGCAGGGGCGCGCGGAATTGACGGTGGAAGCCGTGCGCCGCGTGTTGCGTCATTTTCACGGACCCTGCGCCAAGCAGGCGCCGCCGGCCACACTGGAATTGATCCCGCGTCTTGAGTACCTGCTGGTGCTGGCCGAGGTCAGGCTGGGTTGCGCCGAACAGCCGCTCGAGCGCCTCGGCGCCTTGCTCGACAGTACCCGGCAACGCGGCATGCTGTGCCTGGAAACCGAGCTGCAGTTGGTGCTGGGCGAGGTGGCCTGGCGCCTGGGAGAGCCGACCCGGGCGCGACTGGCGCTGCAAGCCGGCCTGGCATTGGCGGCGCGTTGCCAGGTGCAGCAGGCGGTGCGCGAGTTGCGTCTGCGTGCACCGGGCTTATTGAGTGAGTTGGGGCTCGAACCGCAAGCGTCGCCCGTCGGCGTCACGCAAAACCCGCTGAGCCAGCGCGAACTGGAAGTGTTGCAGTTGATCGCCCTGGGCAACTCCAATCTGCAAATTGCCGACCGCCTGTATATCTCCCTGCACACGGTCAAGACCCATGCGCGGCGTATCCACAGCAAACTCGGGGTGGAGCGACGCACCCAGGCGGTGGCCAAGGCCAAGACGCTGGGCTTGATGGGCTAGGCGCGAAAGGCCTGGCGATAGTCCCCGGGCGCCGCCCCCATGGCTTGGCGAAAGCGCTGGTTGAAATGACTGGCGCTTGAGAAACCGCACATCGAGGCGATCTCCCCCACGGCCAGGGCGCTGCCGCGCAGCAGGCTCTTCGCACGGGCCAGCCGGCGCGCCAGCAAATACTGGTGGGGCGGCAGGCCGAAGCTTTGGCGGAACATGCGCGCGAAGTGGTACTCCGACAGCGCGCACAGGCCCGCCAGTTGGCCGAGGCTGATGGCGTCCTGCAGGTGCTGGTCGATGTACTCCACCAACCGCCGCCGCTGGTGCGCGGCCAGCCCACCTTTTACCCGCAGCCCGTCACGGGCGCCGACCTGGCTGAGCAGGGTGTGACTGAGCATTTCGTGGGCCAGGCTGCTGGTCAGCAGGCGCTCGCCGGGCTCGTGCCAGTTGAGGGCAATCAACTGGTGGAAGCATCCGGACAGGCGGGCGTCTTCGAGGAAGGTGCCTTCGCGCAATTGCAGCTCGCGGGGTTCGCGGTCGAGCAGGGTGACGCAGCCGAGGGCAAATTGTTCGGGGCTGAAATACACATGGGCCAGGCGGATCTGGCCATTGATCACCCACGCCGATTGATGCTCGGCCGGCAGGATGCACAGTTTGTCCGGACCGCCCTTGACGCCCGGCTGGTCACGGCGAAAAGTGCCGGTGCCGCCGCCGATGTAGCACGACAACGTGTGATGGCTGGGCGCCTGGTAATCCTGGGAATCGTGGTGGTTGCTCCACAATGCTGCGGACAAACCGTCACCGAGCTCGGCGCAGGCTTGCAGGCGTGCGTTGGGCGAGCGGTTAAGGGCTTGAAAGACTTGCAGGGATTCCAGTGCTGGCATGCTGTGTTCTCCGACGTTTTGCATCCTACCGCGCCGTCATGGCGCTGTGAGCCCCGCTTCCTACAAAAGCGCAAGAATGTGCAAGAGAACCGCACGCGGTAAAAGCGACACTGTGGCTCACTTATCGGAGCCCGCTATGAACCTTTCCCTGTATCTACTCACGGTGCTGATCTGGGGCACCACCTGGATCGCGCTCAAATGGCAGTTGGGCGTGGTGGCGATTCCCGTATCGATCGTTTATCGCTTTGGCCTGGCGGCGCTGGTGCTGTTCGTGCTGTTGCTGCTCAGCCGCCGTCTGCAGGTGATGAACCGGCGCGGACACCTGATTTGCCTGGCGCAGGGCCTGTGCCTGTTTTGCGTCAATTTCATGTGTTTTCTCACCGCCAGCCAGTGGATCCCCAGCGGGCTGGTGGCGGTGGTGTTTTCCACGGCGACCTTGTGGAACGCGCTGAATGCCCGGGTGTTTTTCGGTCAGCGGGTCGCACGCAATGTGTTGATGGGCGGCGCGCTTGGGCTGCTGGGCCTGGGCTTTCTGTTCTGGCCGGAGGTGGCCGGGCATACCGCCAGCCCGCAGACCTTGCTCGGCCTGGGCCTGGCCTTGCTGGGCACGATGTGCTTTTCGGCGGGCAATATGCTCTCGAGCTTGCAGCAGAAAGCCGGGCTCAAGCCGTTGACCACCAATGCCTGGGGCATGGCCTATGGTGCGGCGATGCTGGCGGCCTATTGCGCAGTGCGTGGTATTCCGTTCGAGATGGACTGGAGCGCGCGGTATATCGGCGCGCTGTGGTACCTGGTGATCCCGGGCTCGGTAATTGGCTTTACCGCCTACCTGACGCTGGTAGGGCGCATGGGGCCGGAGCGGGCGGCCTATTGCACTGTGTTGTTCCCGGTGGTGGCGCTGAACGTGTCGGCGTTTGCCGAGGGCTATCAGTGGACCGCCCCGGCGCTGGCGGGGTTGGTGCTGGTGATGCTGGGCAATGTGCTGGTGTTTCGCAAACCCCGGCCTGCCACCCCGATTTTGCATGCGAAACAGGTCTGATGTGGGAGGGGGCAAGCCCCTGATAGCCATAGGTATCTACACAATTTTGGTGCGACACCGCACCTGTGGCGAGGGAGCTAACGCGTATCTACCTGACGCTCCGAGGTCCAAATGTGGGAGAGGGCTTGCCCTCGATGGCGGCCTCTGGGCCGACCAGGATGTTGGATTGGACCGAGTACATATCCGTTTCTGCGGTCACGGCTGCTATGGGTTCCGCTTTTACAGCGGCTCACTTTTGAAAAGCGCA
>NZ_CVTK01000057.1:72127-362984 GCF_900004785.1 Pseudomonas sp. 28 E 9
CCACGGATTCAAGCCTGCGTTCGGCCAGCGTGGTTTAACGGGGCGCCTGAGATCAAAAGCAGATCAAGAGCGACTCGCTTCGCATCGTGGTTACGGTTGGGCGCTACAGAGTTGTGTAGCAAGCCCTCTCCCACATTTCGGGTTATTTCAGGCCCAGTCGCCTGGCCATGCGGCCGAGGTTGGCGCGGTCCAGGCCCAGTTCGCGGGCGGCGGCGGCCCAGTTGTGTTGATGGCGTTCCAGGCAGGCACTGATGACCTGGCGCTGGAAGTGTTCGGTGGCCTGGCGCAGGTCGCCAGTGACGTCGGGGGCGCTGGCGAGCGGTGCGTCGAGGGTCGCTGCGCTGACATCCGGCAGGTCCAGGTCTGAAGCGCTCAGGCTGAGAATCTTCGGCCGCTCGCGGCAGTGGCCCAGGGCTTTGAGCGCGCTGCGTCCGATCAAGTGCTCCAGCTCGCGCACATTGCCCGGCCAGTCGTAGGCCAGCAGCGCCGCCTGGGCATCGCTGGTCAGGCGCAGGCTGCCCAGGCCCATGCGTGAGCGGTTCTGCTCCAGAAAGAACCCGGCCAGCAACAGTACGTCGCGCCCGCGTTCACGCAGCGCAGGCACTTTCAGTGGGTAGACGCTCAGGCGGTGGTAGAAGTCGGCGCGGTAGCGGCCATTGCGGACTTCCTCCGCCAGGTCACGATTGGTGGCGGCAATCAGGCGCACATTCACCTGATGCTCCCTGTCCGAACCCAGGCGCTGCAACTGGCCGCTTTGCAGCACCCGCAGCAGCTTGGCCTGCACCGTCAGCGACAGCTCGCCCACTTCATCCAGGAACAGCGTGCCGCCATTGGCCAGTTCGAATTTGCCCCGGCGTTCATTCAGCGCGCCGGTGAAGGCGCCGCGCACATGGCCGAACAGCTCGCTCTCCACCAGGGTCTCGGGCAGCGCAGCGCAGTTGAGGCTGATCAGGGGTTTGTCCGCACGCGCCGACGCGGCGTGGATCGCCTGGGCCACCAGCTCCTTGCCGACCCCGGTCTCACCGGTGATCAGCACGGTCAGGTCACTGCCGCCCACCAGTTTGATTTCTTCCACCAGGTGCTTGTGCGCCTTGCTCTGGCCGATCATTTCCTTGTGCTGCTGGCCGCTGGCCTGACGGTAGATCTCGGCACGCTGGTGCTCGTCTTCGGCGCGCAACGCCAGGCGTTCAATGCGCTCGGCGACGTTGACGGTGGCGGCGGCAAGGCTGGCAAAGGCTTGCAGGGCGTCGAGTTCGACCCGTTCAAAGCGCTCGGTGTCGAGGGCATCCAGGGTCAGCAGGCCCCAGGGCCGGTCGTCGATAAACAGCGGGCAGCCCATGCAGTCGTGGACTTCCAGATGCCCGTGCAGGCCGTCCACCAGACCGTCGTAAGGGTCGGGCAACGGGCTGTCGCTGTCGAAGCGGGTAGGGCCGGGGCTGCTCAGCAACACCTCGAAACGCGGGTGCTCGCTGACTTTGAAACGTCGGCCCAGGGTATCGGCGCTCAAGCCATCCACGGCCAGCGGCACCAGCCACTCGCCATCCAGGCGCAGCAACGCGGCGGCATCGCATGGCAGCAGGGCGCGCATGGCTTGCAGCAGGCGTCGATAACGCTCGCCTTCGGGCAGTTCCCGTGTCAGGTCGGCAACCAGCGGCAGCAGGGCGGTGAGCAGCGGTTTTGCAGTCATAATGACTCCTTGTAGTCCTTATGACTATAAGTTGTAGGAGGTCATACTGACTACACAATCTTTAACGCTATGAAAAATAACGGTTTATTAATTGGCATGATTACTGATTACCCAAGGGTAATGACTGAAAAGACCCAGGAGTCTCCCATGCTGAGTGCCCAAGACCGTGCCATCGTCAAATCCACCGTGCCCCTGCTGGAAAGTGGCGGCGAAGCGCTGATCACCCATTTCTACCGCATGATGCTGTCCGAATACCCTGAAGTTCGCCCACTGTTCAACCAGGCCCACCAGGCCAGCGGCGACCAGCCCCGCGCCCTGGCCAATGGCGTGTTGATGTACGCGCGGCATATCGACCAGTTGGATCAACTGGGCGACCTGGTGGCCAGGATCATCAACAAGCACGTGGCCTTGCAGATCCTGCCGGAGCACTACCCGATCGTCGGTGCGTGCCTGCTGCGGGCTATTTCCGAGGTGCTGGGCAGCGAGATAGCCACCCCTGAAGTAATGAGCGCGTGGGGCGCGGCGTATGGCCAGTTGGCGGACATCCTGATCGGCGCCGAAGCGGCTATCTACGACGAGAAAGCCCAGGCGCCCGGTGGCTGGCGCGGTGCGCGGCCGTTCGTGCTGGTCAAGCGTGTGGAGGAGAGCGCCGAGATCATCTCGTTCTACTTCGCCCCGGTGGACAACGGCCCGATCCTCAACGCTGCCCCCGGCCAATACATCGGCATGAAGCTGGTGCTCGATGGCGAGGAAGTGCGTCGCAACTATTCCCTGTCGGCCTTGAGCGATGCCGGGGTGTACCGCATCAGCGTCAAGCGCGAAGCCGGCGGGCGGGTGTCCAATTACCTGCATGATCAACTGCATGTTGGCGCAACTGTTGACCTGTTCCCCCCTGCAGGCGAGTTCACCCTGGCCGCCAGCGACAAGCCGCTGGTGCTGATCAGCGGCGGGGTGGGCATTACGCCAACCCTGCCGATGCTCGAAGCGGCCCTGGCCACCCAGCGCCCGGTGCACTTTATCCACTGCGCGCGTAACGGCGGCGTGCATGCGTTCCGTGACTGGGTGGATACGCTGGCGGCGAGGCACCCGCAGCTCAAGCGTTTCTATTGCTATGCCGAGGACGACGGCGTGAGCCCGCCGGCGGACAAGGTCGGCCTGCTGAGCCAGGAGCAACTGGCGGCGTGGCTGCCCGAGCAGCGCGATATTGATGCGTACTTCCTGGGGCCCAAGGGTTTCATGGCGGCGATCAAGCGCCACCTCAAGGCGCTGGGTGTACCGCACAAGCAGGTGCGCTATGAGTTCTTCGGCCCCGCTGCGGCGCTGGAATAAGTTCTTCGCAGCAACGGTGAGCAAATGTGGGAGGGGGCTTGCCCCCGATAGCGGTGGATCAGTCAGCTTGTCTTTCGCTGATACATCGCATCGGGGGCAAGCCCCCTCCCACATTAGCTCTGCATTTTTCTCGATTAATCCGGCGTTAACCCTTCTCTGTTTTAACCACTGCCTGTGTGTAAACTTGTTGCCATTGAGCAAACAAACAAAGGAAACCGGAGATGAGTGACGAAATGCGTTTGGGCAGGGAGCGGCGCTTTCTGGTGTTGCTGGGCATCATCTGCCTGGCGCTGATCGGCGGCGCGCTGTACATGCAAGTGGTATTGGGCGAAGCGCCGTGCCCGCTGTGCATCCTGCAACGCTATGCCTTGCTGCTGATCGCGCTCTTTGCGTTCATCGGGGCCGCGATGCGCACCAAAGGCGCCGTCACGCTCTTTGAAGGGCTGGTGGTACTCAGCGCCGTGGGCGGTGTGGCGGCTGCCGGTCACCATGTGTACACCCAGTTCTTCCCTCAGGTCAGTTGCGGCATCGATGTGCTGCAGCCGATCGTCGATGACCTGCCCCTGGCCAAAGTGTTTCCCCTGGGCTTTCAGGTCGACGGCTTCTGCAGCACGCCCTATCCGCCGATCCTTGGCCTGTCCCTGGCGCAATGGGCATTGGTGGCATTCGTGCTGACCGTGATCCTGGTGCCCCTGTGCATCTACCGTAATCGTCACCCCAACGCCTGAGCCCGCGCCACCAAACGCCCCGATCTGCTTGAGTGCAGGCCGGGGCGTTTTTGTTCGCGGGGATTTGTGAAAGTGCTGTGACGAGCGGCAACAAAAGCGGCGCGCAGCATGCGACATGTTGTCACACGGAGGCCGTCGCAGGAGCTGCGCAACAGGCAGAATCGAGCTTTGGATTTGCATCCGGTGCGCAAACTGTGCTGTCAGTTCGTGGTTTGAAAGGCAGCGCGAAACGCTCACGGGTTCAGCATGGGCAGGGTGAGTAAATGCCTTGTTTTATGGGGACTTTACTCCCTTTGCCATGCCCTTACAGGTTGTAAGGGGAGTGGCAATCTGCCCAATAGCCCGGCAGTTTTTGTGGTTTTTGTTGAGAATTGAACGCGATAACATCGCGAACCGTTGCAGGAATGGTGAAGGATTATTGCTGTAATCGATAAAAATTATTTCTGTATCAGACATGGTTTATACATCGCTAGCTAACTACAATCGCCCGCACTGAATGTCCGGTGCTGTTCAATATTTGAGCATTGGAGCGGTCGAGGAGCAGATGGAAGGCTCTGTGCGATCCCAGGTTCCGGCAGCCTTTCAACTATTCCGCACCAAATGGAATTGGTCTGTAACAAGGCCTTTAGCCACGAAATCGAATAAGAACTCACCGCAGGTCCGTGAAACGTACACCTATGACGTAGCGGGCTGGCTCTTATTCAATCGAAGAGAAATGCCAACCCTTGGCAGGGTGAAGTGTTGGCGATCAAAACCCAACTGCATTGCGCAAGCTGCTTTAGAGGTCGTGAGATGAGTAAAAACAGGTACCCCCGATTACTAGGCTTTTTGCCGCTGCTTGGCATGATGTTAATGCTGGGAGGCTGCAAGTGGACCTTGCTCGACCCAAAAGGACAGGTCGGTCTGGATGAACGAAACCTGATCATCACCGCCACCCTGCTGATGCTGCTGGTCGTGGTCCCTGTGATTATCATGACCTTCGCCTTCGCCTGGAAATACCGCGCGTCCAACACCAGCGCCACCTACGCGCCGAAGTGGTCGCACTCCACCAAGATCGAAATCGCGGTGTGGCTGGTCCCGATCCTCATCATCATTGCCCTGGGTTATGTGACCTACAAGTCCACCCACGCACTGGACCCGTACCGTCCGCTGGAATCTGACGTCAAGCCGATCAACATCGAAGTGGTCGCGCTGGACTGGAAGTGGCTGTTCATCTACCCGGACCTGGGTATCGCCACTGTGAACCAGATCCGGTTCCCGGAACACACTCCGCTGAACTTCAAGATCACCTCCGACGCCGTGATGAACTCGTTCTTCATCCCAGCCCTGGGCGGCCAGATCTACGCGATGGCAGGCATGCAGACCAAGCTGCACCTGATCGCCAACCAGAAAGCTGAAATGGAAGGCATCTCCGCCAACTACAGCGGCGCTGGCTTCACCGGCATGAAATTCAAAGCGATCTCGACGAGCCAGGAAGAATTTGACGCCTGGGTAGCCGAAGTCAAGGCCGCACCTAAACAGCTTGATCAAGCTGAATACGACGCCCTGACCAAACCAAGCCAGAACAACCCTGTCGCGCTGTACTCCGCGTTTGAACCGAACCTGTTTCAGAAAATCGTCGACAAGTACGAAGGTATGAAGCCAGGCAAGCCGGTCAAGCATGAGAAGAAAGAAGTGGCCGTGGTTGAAGGTTCTGACACAGGCGCGCATTCAACTGCTGGGGCAGAGGAGTAAACGATGTTTGGTAAATTAAGTTGGGACGCGGTCCCATTCCACGAGCCGATCGTAATGGTGACCATCGCCATGATCGCGCTGGGTGGTCTGGCACTGTTTGCGGGTATCACTTACTTCAAGAAGTGGACCTACCTGTGGACCGAGTGGCTGACCTCGGTCGACCACAAGAAAATCGGTGTCATGTACGTCATCGTGGCCATGGTCATGCTGCTGCGTGGTTTTGCCGACGCCATCATGATGCGTACCCAGTTGGCCATGGCCACCGAGGGTTCGCCTGGCTACCTGCCACCTGAACACTATGACCAGATCTTCACCGCCCACGGTGTGATCATGATCATCTTCATGGCGATGCCTTTCTTCACCGGCCTGATGAACCTTGCCTTGCCGCTGCAGATCGGTGCGCGTGACGTTGCCTACCCGTTCCTGAACTCCCTGAGCTTCTGGCTGCTGGTCTCCGGCGTGGTGCTGATCAACGTGTCCCTGGGCGTCGGCGAATTCGCCAAGACCGGTTGGGTTGCGTATCCGCCATTGTCGGGGCTGCAATACAGCCCGGGCGTGGGTGTGGACTACTACATCTGGGCACTACAGTTATCAGGACTCGGGACGACATTGACGGGGGTCAACTTCCTGGCCACCGTCCTGAAGATGCGCGCCCCCGGCATGAAACTGATGGACATGCCGATCTTCACCTGGACCTGCACCTGGGCAAACGTGCTGATCGTGGCTTCGTTCCCGATCCTGGCCGCTACCATGGCGCTGCTGTCGCTTGACCGTTACCTGGATTTCCACATTTTCACCAATGAACTTGGTGGCAATCCAATGATGTACGTGAACCTGTTCTGGGCATGGGGTCACCCTGAGGTGTACATCCTGATCCTGCCGGCGTTCGGTATCTTCTCCGAAGTGATCTCGACCTTTACCGGCAAGCGCCTGTTCGGTCACCACTCGATGGTCTACGCATCGGGCGCCATTTCGGTACTGGGCTTCATGGTGTGGCTGCACCACTTCTTCACCATGGGTTCGGGGGCCAGCGTCAACGCCTTCTTCGGCCTGGCGACGATGCTGATTTCCATCCCGACGGGGGTGAAGCTGTTCAACTGGCTGTTCACCATCTACCACGGTCGTCTGCGCATGACCAGCCAGGTCCTGTGGACCCTGGGCTTCATGGTGACCTTCGCCATCGGCGGCATGACCGGCGTACTGCTGGCCATCCCGGGTGCTGACTTCGTCCTGCACAACAGCCTGTTCGTGATCGCTCACTTCCACAACGTGATCATCGGCGGCGCGGTATTCGGCTACATCGCAGGTTTCAGCTTCTACTTCCCGAAAGCGTTCGGCTTCAAGCTGCACGAAGGCTGGGGCAAGGCTGCATTCTGGTTCTGGATCTCGGGCTTCTTCGTCGCGTTCATGCCGCTCTATGCACTGGGCTTCATGGGCATGACCCGTCGTCTGAACGCCACTACCAACCCTGAGTGGGTGCCGTACCTGTACGTTGCCATGTTCGGTGCGGTGATGATCGCTGTGGGTATTGCCTGCCAGTTGATCCAGCTGTACGTGAGTGTCCGTGACCGCAAGCAGAACATGTGCGAGTCCGGCGACCCATGGAATGGCCACACCCTGGAATGGTCGACATCGTCGCCACCGCCGTTCTACAACTTCGCCGTGATCCCTACTGCGAACACCATTGATGCGTTCACCGAAGCCAAGGAAGACGGTACTGCGTACCAGAAGCCCAAGCACTACGAGCCGATCCACATGCCAAACAACACCGCCACTGGCGTGGTGATGGGTGCGCTGTTGACCGTGTTCGGTTTCGCGATGATCTGGCACATCTGGTGGCTGGCAATCGTGGGCCTGGTAGGCACCATCGGTTACTTCATCATTCACGCTGCCCGTGATGATCAAGGCTACATGGTGCCGGTCGAAACGATCGAACGCATCGAAGCCGAGCAGCACGCTCGCCTGGTAGCCGAGAAGAAAATCCCGGCCAACCGTGTAGAAACCTCGTTGGAACAGGCTTAAACCATGTCGAACTTAGTGACCAATGCTGGACACGCCCATGTCGATGACCATGGGCACGATGATCATCACCACGACTCGGGGCCAATAACCGTCTACGGTTTCTGGCTCTACCTGATGACCGACTGCATCTTGTTTGCGTCGATCTTCGCGGTGTACGCGGTACTGGTAAACAACGTAGCGGGTGGCCCGTCGGGCCACGACATCTTCGAACTGCCGTACGTGCTCGGCGAAACCGCCTTGCTGTTGTTCAGTTCGATCACCTACGGCTTCGCCATGTTGGCCTTCTACAAGGGCAACAAGAAAGGCGTACTGAGCTGGTTGGCACTGACCTTCCTGTTCGGCCTGGGCTTCATCGGCATGGAGATCAACGAGTTCCACCTGCTGATCTCCGAAGGCTACGGCCCGCACCGTTCCGGTTTCCTGTCGGCGTTCTTCACGCTGGTCGGCACCCACGGTCTGCACGTATCCGCCGGCCTGCTGTGGATGGCGGTGATGATGTATCAGGTCAATAAACATGGCCTGACCAACACCAACAAGACCCGCCTGAGCTGCCTGAGCCTGTTCTGGCACTTCCTGGACGTGGTCTGGATCTGCGTATTCACCGTCGTTTACTTGATGGGGACTCTGTAATGGCTAATGCACACTCCCATGACAGCCACGATTCAAGCCACGGCAGCGTAAAGTCTTACGCCATCGGCTTCATCCTGTCGGTCATCCTGACCCTGATCCCGTTCGGCCTGGTGATGTACCCAACCCTGCCGAAGTCGATCACCTTGATGATCGTCCTGGCGTTCGCGGTAATTCAGGTCCTGGTTCACCTGGTGTACTTCCTGCACCTGGATCGTTCCAAAGAGCAGCGCGAGAACGTGATTGCGTTCGTGTTTGCAGGCCTGGTGATCGTTCTGCTGGTTGGTCTGTCGCTGTGGATCATGTTCAGCATCCACACCTACATGATGGCGAAGTGAGGTAAGACCCGATGTCGCTTAAGCACTTTATCCAAATCACCAAACCGGGGATCATTTTCGGTAACGTGCTTTCTGTGGCAGGCGGTTTCTTCCTGGCCTCCAAGGGACATGTCGATCTGGCCATCTTCCTGGCGGCGATGATCGGCACCTCCCTGGTGGTAGCTTCCGGATGCGTGTTCAACAACTGCATCGACCGTGACATCGACATCAAGATGGAGCGCACCAAGAATCGCGTGCTGGTCCAGGGCCTTATCTCCCTGAAACTGGCACTGATCTTTGCGACCGTCCTGGGTGTTGCGGGCGTGGTGTTGTTGTACAAGGTGGCCAACCCGCTGGCGGCGTTGTTCGCCGTGATCGGCTTTGTCATCTACGTCGGCCTCTACAGCCTCTACCTCAAGCGCAAGTCGGTACACGGCACGCTGGTGGGGAGTCTGTCGGGGGCGATGCCGCCGGTGATTGGTTATGTGGCTGTAACCAATAGCTTCGACATGGCCGCGCTGGTGCTGCTGGTGATGTTCAGCCTGTGGCAGATGCCGCATTCCTACGCCATCGCGATTTTCCGCTTCAATGACTACCTGGCTGCGTCGATTCCGGTTCTGCCGGTCAAGCGTGGCATCCAGGTGGCCAAGAAACACATCCTGCTCTACATCCTGGCCTTCCTCGTGGCGACCTTGATGTTGACCTTCAGTGGCTATGCCGGCATGAGCTACCTCGCCGTCGCCGCGGCCATGGGCATGTACTGGTTGTACATGGCCTGGACCGGCTACAAGGCGGTGGATGACACCGTCTGGGCGCGCAAGCTGTTCGTGTTCTCGATCTTCACCATCACCGCGCTCAGCGTGATGATGTCCCTGGATTTCCAGGTACCGAAAGAGCTGTTGCTGACCTACGCACACTGAGTGGTCTGAGCAGTAAAGGCCCCGCCTTCGCAAGAAGCGCGGGGTTTTTTATTGAGCGCTGCGCCAAACCGGATACGCTGCGTTATCGTTGACGTTTTTCGCGAGCAAGGGCTAGCCGCCCGCCTCGCTCCTACACCCAAATTCTTCGAATGCAGGAAGCAAAGCAATGAGTAAAAAAGCCGTTATGGTCTTCAGTGGCGGGCAGGACTCGACCACCTGCCTGATCCAGGCATTGAAGCAGTATGACGAAGTGCACTGCATCACCTTCGATTATGGCCAGCGCCATGTGGCGGAGATCGAAGTGGCCCGCACGTTGGCCAAGCAGTTGGGCGCCACCGTGCACAAGGTGATGGATGTGTCCCTGCTCAATGAGCTGGCCATCAGCAGCCTCACCCGTGACAACATCCCCGTGCCCACCGTGAACAGCTCAGGCGAAAGCCTGCCGAGCACCTTCGTGCCGGGGCGTAACATCCTGTTCCTGACCCTGGCCGCGATCTACGCCTATCAAGTCAAGGCCGAGACCGTGATCACCGGCGTGTGCGAAACCGATTTCTCGGGTTACCCGGATTGCCGCGACGAGTTCGTCAAGGCGCTGAACCAGGCCCTGAAGCTTGGCATGGAATACGACGTGCGCCTCGATACCCCGCTGATGTGGCTGAACAAGGCCGAGACCTGGGCTCTGGCCGATTACTACGAGCAGTTGGAGCTGGTACGCGAGCAGACGCTGACCTGCTACAACGGCGTCATAGGGACAGGCTGCGGCAACTGCGATGCGTGCAACCTGCGCGCCCGGGGCTTGAATGAGTATCTGCAGAATAAAGCGGATGTGATGCAGAGCCTCAAGCACAAGTTGCAGCTGAAATAAGTCAATCAAGAGCCGGGTGAGGTCAAAATGTGGGAAGGGGCTTGCCCCCGATGGCGGTGTGTCAGTTAAAAATGCACTGACTGACACTGCCTGATCGGGGGCAAGCCCCCCTCCCACAAGGGATAGCGGTGAACCAGTGAGTTTCATGCACTGGTCAGATAGCGCTTGAACAACGACCGCGCCCCATAGGCCGGCAGGATATTGAAGAACGCAAAGCCGACTTTGATCGCGATCTGCACATAGATCATGCTCAGGATGTCGCTGGTCTGCATCACGCCATAGAAGGCGATAAAGCAGAACAGGAAGCTGTCGATAATGACCGCAAAGAACGTACTGAGGAAAATCCGCAGGTACAGGTACCTGGAGTTGGTCAGTTCCTTGATTTTGCACAGCAGATAAGAGTTGATGTTCTCCGACACCAGGAATGACACCGACGAGGCGATCAGCACCGACGAGACTTGCAGGATCACGTCGGTGTACGGTCCATCGAGTTTCCAGCCCGGCAGCCCCGGCAGGAAGGTCGAGCCGTAGAGCAGGATGATGATCATCGCGTTACTGGCAAACGCAAACAGGATCGCTCGGCGTGCCAGGCGCAGCCCGAAGTTTTCGTTCAGCAGGTCCACGATCAGAAAGGTCAGGGGATACAGGAACGTGCCCGGCGTCACGATGATGCCCATTGACTCCAGGTAGATCGGTTTGGTCGCGGCGATACTGGTAAAGATATAAAACGTGAACAGCAGCAGATTCAGGATGATGTAGATCATCCATGAGTTTTCATTGCGGTCGTTCATGTCGTAGGCCGTGAGCGCACCGCCTTGTGAATAGAACTTCTTGTAGAGGTTCTTGATTTCCAACCTGTTGAAGTTGTCCATCATTTCGCTGTTGAGCACTTCACTGAGCTTGATCCTGATGACCTTGCCCGTGGCGATCACCATGATCACCGCCAGGCGCTTGTCATTTTCAAAGCCCAGCAGCTTGTATTTGCTGTTTTCAACCGGTGCTTCAAGCCTGTTCATTGAAGCGCTCCTCGAAGATATCGCCGATGACACACAGGCGATCCGAGTTCGCACAAGGGTCAAGGGTAATGAAGAGCTTTTGGGTGGCGCGGTCGTACACCAGCTTTTCCTTGTCGTCGCTGCACGCGCCTTTTTGCACGATCAGCAAGTCCCCTGGCTCGTTGAGACCGGTAATGGCGTGCTCGAGCAGTACGCCGATCAAGTTGCAGGACAGGCCGAAGTAGTAAGTCAGCGGGAACAGTGTGGACAGCTCACCGATACGCTTGCCCAGGTGCTGCATGACCTGGCTTTCCTTGAGCACAGGCACCGCCGCCGGGTTCATGTTGCCCAGGGGTGAAGCATGGCTCTCGATGATTTCCTTGGCTTCAAAATTGATGGTTTCGATTTCTTCGTAGGAGACGCCGAAGAAGTCGGAGATTTTGCGCAGGGTCGACTGTTGTACGTTGGCGACCTTGCCTTCGAGGATGTTGTAGATGGTGGTCCTGGTCAGGCCGGCGGCGCTGCTTAACGAAAGCTGGGTTTCGCCGCGACTTTTGATCAAGTACCTGATGTTGCTCTTCAGGTGCTCGGTTTTTTCCCGTCTGTGCATCACGTGCTCACCAGTTCCCTTTAGTCATGATCGTCCATTTTTGTTCGCGAAACCGTGGATCTAGAGCCTGCCACGGGGCTTTTCAACGTCGCGATCGCGAGTGTTACATGTGTGTTGCTCAACAATAAAGCGCTAAATCAGGCTGCGTTTTCCTCGTCATACTTCTCTGTACGACCCGTAGGAATCATCGTTCGTCTACAAGGAGTAGTTGCCATGGTCAGCGTCAGCCGTCGATCTCTTCTCGCCCTGGGCGCGGCCTTGCCGGTGCTGGGGCGCCTGGATTGGGCCGTCGCCAACCCCGCGCCGGCGACCTCTGACACCGTATTGCTCAACTACAACGAAAGCCCCTACGGGCCCTCAACGGCGGCGCTTGAGGCGATGGGGCGGGGCAGTGCGGCAGCGGGACGTTATCCTTACCCGCACCTGTACGCATTGGCTGCGCTGTTCGCCCGGCAGCAAGGTATTACCGAAGAGCGCGTGGCCGTGTTCGCCGGCTCCATGGCCGCCCTGCGCTATGCCGTGTTGGCATTCACCAGTCCAACCCGTGGCCTGGTGATGGCCACGCCGTCCTACGAAGTGCCGCGCCAGGCGGCCGCGTCGAACCAGGCACCGGTGCGCGAAGTGAACCTCGATGCCGCGCATGCCCATGATGTACCGGCCATGCTCGCGGCTGATCCCCAGGCCGGCATGCTGTACCTGTGCAACCCCAACAACCCGACCGGCACCCTGACGCCAACCGGGGCCATCCGCCAGGCGCTGGCCAACAAACCCAAAGGCAGCGTGCTGGTGGTGGACGAGGCCTATATCGATTTCTGCGATGCCCCCAGTTGCGTGAGCTGGACCAGCGACCACGACGACCTGCTGGTACTGCGCACGTTCTCGAAAATCTACGGCATGGCCGGTGCGCGCCTGGGCCTGGCAATCGGCCACCCGGCATTGCTGGAGCAACTGGCGGTGTTCGGCGGCGACAATGTGCCGGCGGGTGCCAGCCTGCTGGGTGCCCATGCCAGCCTGGAGGACGTCAAGCTGCTGGGCCAGCGCAAGGCGCTCAATGCCACCGTGCGTGATGAGACTATCGCGTGGCTCAAGGACCGAGGGTTCAGGTGCACGGCCTCGCAGAGCAACTGCTTCATGATCGACGTCAAGCAACCCGCCGAACAGGTGATCGAGCGGCTGGCTGCACAGAACGTGCTGGTGGGGCGGGTATGGAGCAACTGGCCGCAGTGGGTGCGGGTGACAGTGGGTAACCGGCAGGAGATGGAGCGGTTTCGTCAGGTGTTCGCCACGCAGATCGTGGGTGTCGGCTGAAAAAGCCTGCAAAAGTGGGCAGGGGCAAACCGGCCCACCTTTGAGTCCTGCCGCGCGACTGGCAATGGATTACTGCTGGACGATGCTGTAGCCATCAAAGGCTGTCTGCTGTTGCAGTGCTGCAATCACGTTCTTGCGGCTCAGCGGCTGTTCAGTGCCGGCGTTATCGACAAAGCTTTCCACTTCCGGCTCGGCTTCATCGCCCTCACCGACAAAGTTGAACCCCAGGAATTCGAATGCTTCACGGTCGACGTTGAGTTTGGAGCGCGGCGTGCGCAGTGGCAGGGTGACACTGGTACCGTCCTTGCTGATCACAAACACCTCGGCTTCTTTCTTGGCACGCGCGGCCTTGCCCTTGCCGGCGCTCGGGTTGCTGATGGCCTGGTGCGACTGGTTCAGCACCTTGAGGGCCAGGCCGTAGACCAGTTCCTGGAACTCGGGGTCGTCCTTGAAGCTGGACAGGATGCGGCTGATCGAGAACTTGCTGCTCAAGTCTTCCAGGGCGGCGTTATCGGCCGCTTCGGCGTCCTTCAACTGCTTGAGCCGGCCCATCAGCTCGTACGCCTTGTCATCGTCAAAGGCGTCATGGGCCTGACGGATGGCCAGGCGCAACTCGCGGATCTGGTCGCTTTCCTTGGAGGTGTGAAACGCGTCCAGCACCATTTCGCTGATGATCTTGGCCGCTGGCACATGCTGTGAAAGATTGATGGCGTTCTCGTACTCGGCTTTGGCGTGCAAGGCGGTTACGGAGGCTTCGGCGGATTCAGCGGTGTACGAATCGGACATTGAAATTTCACTACTTCAGTAAACGGGGAGAGACAAAAAAGCGTCGCGCATTTTCAGGGGGCAGGGGAGTCAGGTCAAGGCAACTCCCGAAGGTGAGCCCGCTCAGGTCGCCGGTTTTATTCCGACACGCCATTCTTACCCGCCGCCTTGGACCGATACAGCGCCTGATCGGCGCGGGTCATCAGCGCTGCCGGTGACTCACCGGGCTGGCGTTCCACCACGCCCAGGCTCAGGGTTATCCTGGCGCCACCCACGGCGGGCATTTCCTGGATTTTATGACGCACCCGTTCGGCCAGTTCCCTGGCCGTCTCCAGCGAACTGTTGGGCAAGACCAGCATGAATTCATCACCGCCCCAGCGCGCCAGCACGTCATCTGCACGCACGCACGCTTCCAGTCCTTCAACCACCCGTATCAGCGTCTGATCGCCTACGGCATGGCCATGTCGGTCATTGATCGGCTTGAAGTCATCGATATCCATGGCCACCAGCGCCAGTGGCAGGCGAAAGCGTTCGGCGCGGCTGCACTGTTCGAGCAATACCTTTTCCAGGCGATAACGGTTGGCGATGCGGGTCAAGGCGTCCCGTTCGGCCAGGGAGCGGTTTTCGTCCAATTGCAGTTGCAGCTGCTGATTGACGCGCGACAATTCAAGGGTGCGTTCCACCACCAGCGCTTCAAGCGACTGGTTACGCTGTTGAAGGCGTTCCATGGAGCATTTGCGTGTATGAAT
The DNA here is from genome assembly GCF_900004785.1 of Pseudomonas sp. 28 E 9. Lineage (NCBI taxonomy): Bacteria > Pseudomonadati > Pseudomonadota > Gammaproteobacteria > Pseudomonadales > Pseudomonadaceae > Pseudomonas > Pseudomonas sp. 28 E 9. The sequence goes on from NZ_CVTK01000057.1 coordinate 86,784, forward strand.
ATCGCGGTGCGCACCCACCATGCGCGCGACCGAGTTATCGGGATTGCGCGCGATGACGTAGCCACGGTCTTCGATCCAGAGGTAGCTGCCGTCGCGCTTGCGGCAGCGGTATTCGGCCCGGTATTGGGGCGCGCGTTGGCAGATATAGTCATCAAATCCGCTCATCACCCGGGGGTAATCCTCAGGATGGATCAGGTTCTCCCAGGTGAATACGCTGTTTTCCAGGGAGTGGCGCGAGTAACCCAGCATTTCGTACCAACCGGGATTGCGGTAGACGAAGCCGGTATTGGCATTCCAGTCCCAGATACCGTCGCTGACCAATTCCATGATGGCATGCAACAGGTCGGCGCTGAGGTCGGAAAAGTCATTACGCGGTATTTCACTGCCGGTTGTATCGTCCATTTACGCGCTTCCTGCGTGAACTGGCTCCCGAGGCCAGCTGTGGTTGACGCCGATACTCCGTGGCTGGCGCTACTGTACAACGCGGCCGGTGTGCTTTGAATAGGGCAGATGTGTTGTTTCAGGGGCGTGGCGCGGTCATTTTCGTACGCGGCTTGCCATCCGCGTTGTGCTGATAAATCGCCTCGGGTTGGCCCTTCCCGTTGAAAAATACCTGGCCGATTCCCGCAGCATTCCACAAGCGCTCGCCGGCCTCGGCATGTTCCGGAATATGCGGCACCACCTGCATGGTACGGCGCCGGGTAAACCAGTTGAGCGGTGAGCGCGGGGAGTAGAGCCAGCGGTTGAGCCGGTCGAACCATTCCAAAAGACGCGGCGGGAACTCGTTCTTGATGCCGCTGCTGGTGATCTGCCAGATCCTGGGACCCGCATTGCGGTGGCGAATCAGCACTTCGTAGACAAACGAATAATGCACGTCCCCCGACAGAATCACGTAATTACCGGGTGTGCGGGAGTGGCGGAAGATATTGAGAATCACCTGGGCGCTGCCGCGATGGGCCATCCAGTTTTCGGCGTCCACCAATAAGGGGTGGCCGCACCAGCTGAAGATTTTTTGCACGGTCTCTATCAGCTTCACGCCAAAGATTGGCGCGGGCGAGACGATGATGGCCGAGGGGTGATCGAGCAGTTCCTGCTGCAGTTCGCTCAAGGCTTCCCAATCCAGCAGGCCGGAGGGTTGCTTGAGGGTGAACTCGCTGCGCCAGCGCCGGGTGCGGGTGTCGAGCACCACCAGTGCGGGGTTGGTGGGGAGTACGTAGTGCCAGTGCTGGAACTTCAACAGCGCTTGCACCAGGTCATCCTGCGCGCCGGCGTCGAGGTGATTGTGATGTGCCGTGGCCGTCAGGGCCTGGGTTTGTTTCACCAGTTCGCCAAACGCCTGCGGTTGGTTGCCCCAGCCCTGGCACAGCATATAGGCAAGCAAGGCATTGCCGATGATGCGTTTGGAGAAGGGGTGGCCGTAGGCGGTTTCCTCCCATTGGGCGCTGAGGTTCCAGTCATCGGTGATGTCGTGATCGTCAAAGATCATCAGGGTCGAAAGGTGGGCAAACACCCGTGCAACGCCCGGCAATCCGTCACGAAACCGATCAATCAGCCCCTGTTCACGAGCGTAACGCTGCTGTTCTTCAAGGCTCAATTGCGGCGGCAGCGGCGTGATCAGGGTCCAGGGCGTGGGAGACCAGGCCAGCAGGTACATCGCCAGGACTTCGGCGAAGCTCACGAGGTGATTGTCTGCGGTGCTGCTGGTGAAAATCGGCTTCTTCACACCGCCGAAAAACCGTTCGCGCAGGGTCTCGTTGCTGTCCAGCGCCGGCAGCAGGTCGGCCCTGTGGTAATAGCTGGCAGGATGCCCGTAGAGGTTGGCGCTGTCGTCTACCACTGCGCCCTCCAGGTACTCGTCGAACAACTCCAGGCGTGCAATCAAGGCATGAATGGCCCGCAACATCGGCCCGGCGACGTCATCGGCGTAGATCTGGTCGCCGCTCATCATCAGCAAGGCCGGACGGTCGGTGGGGAGTGGTGCAGCCGCCAGCAGACGGTCTACGCACAGCAGGCCTTCGTCGGCACGGTGGTGAGGTTTGCGACACGAACCATGCACCAACTGATGCAGGCGGCTGTGCAGCACGAAGTTCGCAGTACCGGCTCCAGGGTATAGAAGATGCCCGGCCCACTGCGCAATGCCCTGGGTGTCGATCAGCAGGTCGTAGCCGATAACCACGTCCTGGGGCAGTGCGTGGTCCAGTGCGATATCAATCAGGTGGATAAAAGCGTGACGCCCGGCGGCAACGACTTGGCACTGGCGTTCGTCCAGGCCGATCTCCAGCGTTTCGCCTTGAGGTACATACAGCTTCAACGTCAAGGCCAGGGTGCGGCTTCCCACCAGCCACATGACCAGTCGCCGGGGTTCCAGTCGGCGAAGAAGGGGGCCCGCGATAACGGCGGGCAGGGTGTCGGGTCGAAGCATCAACAATGCCGCTCATGCAGAGTAGAACGGGAAAGCATAACCCCGAGGATGTCAGTGTTTTGTTAACAGCGTGCAACACAGGGCGCAGCACGCCGTGCAAGGGATCAGCGTCGGTTCACACCAGGAAGCCCTGTCCGAGAGGGTCCAGGTTCGATTCTTTTCTTGCTTGTTTCCGGTCTTGTCCCTGTGGGACGGCGTCAACTGGGGGTGTCGGCTGCGCGGGACTGACCGGGGACTGGGGGTTTTGTACAGCTTGATGAAGGTTATAGCTGTGAAACGATTGACCGATGATCATGGACATACCTCTTGCTCGGTTGAAGGAGGGTGGCTCGCACCAGGGCGCTCTCTGAGTACGCCATGATCAGTGGCGCTGGCCGGGCAGACGTTCCCGGCCATCGGTATCGCAAGATGTAGCAGCGTTTATTTCAGATCGGCTTTGGCACCGTAAACCGGAACTCACTCCCTCGGCCCACCTCACTCTCGGCAACGATCCTGCCGCCATGGGCCTGGACGATGCCCTGGGTGATGTACAGCCCCAGGCCGCTGCCGGTGGGGTTGTTTTCGGTCTGGGTCCAGTAGCGGTCAAACACATGGGGCAATTGTTCCGGCGCAATGCCTTCGCCCGAATCCCGCACCGAGAATACGATTTCTTCGCCATTGCTCATGGCACTGATGCCGATATTGCCCTGGCGTGGGGTGAACTTGATGGCATTGCCGATCAGGTTCGACAGGACCTGGAACAGGCGCTCCGGGTCGGCGTTGATCAGCAGGCCGGGCTCGGCGTTGAACGACAGGTCAATGCCTTTCTCCGACGCCAGCGGTGCGAGCAAGGAGTAAGCCTCTTCGAACATCTGGCTGACATCCAGCGCCACCGGCTTGACCACATACCGTCCCGCATCGATTTTCGACGTGTCGAGCAAGTCTTCCAATAGCACATTCATGCGCCCGGCCGCCTGTTGCATGGTATCGATGGCCGAGGAAATCCGCCGTGACGTATGGGGGCCGTCGGAGCTGAACGCCTTTTGCAGCATGCCGCAGAGCATGGAGATCACGGTCATGGGGTTGCGCAGGTCATGGGACACCACCGCCACCAGCTCTTCACGCGCCCGCACGGCTTGTTGTTCGCGCAGCACCTGGCGGGCCAGGTCGTTTTCCAGGGCCGAGCGGCGCAGGTCATTGGCGGCGAACAGGTCGCCATGGCTCCACTTGGTGGAGATGCCGGCCATTTCGACCTTCCAGATTTCAAATGACGTGCGGGGACGAAGGCGCAGGCCGGCGTCGGAGTTTTCCAGGTCCAGCGGCTTTTGCGGATCGCCGCTCCAGCTGATGTTCTCTTTGACTTCCGGGCGGAACCACAGCACACCGTTGTCCACAGGCTTGGGCAGTTGCATGGCCAGGACGCCGCTGGCCAGTGCCTGGAACTCGGAGGCCGGTGGGTATGACGAAACCAGATTGTGGCTGGCGAACACCGGTTCGTCGCGTTCCTGCAGCCATTTGTGCAGCGCACGGATCTGCGCCGGTTCCGGGCAGTTACCGTAGCGGTGCAATTGTTTGTTATCAATGATCGCCACGCCGCCTGCCCGCGTCAGGTCCATCAGCAACTGGCCCTGTTGGGCCAGGCCATCGAACACATTGTCCTCCGAGGCCTTCATCGCTTGATCAAGCAGCGCCAGCGCCTGAAGTTTTTCCTCGCGCTGACGGCTCAGTTCCAGGGCTTCCATGGCGCTGATCTGCAACGACAGCACCTGGCCGATGGTCTGGCAGGCGGTGCGCAACTCGTTCGGCACCAGCAGGGGTTCCCGATTGCCGCAACTGATCAGGCCCCAGAGCCTGTCGCCGTCCATCAGCGAGATGCTCATGGATGACAGCACGCCCATGTTCTGCATGTACTGGCAGTGGATCGGCGACACACTGCGCAGGGTGGCAAAGCTCAGATCCAGCGGTTCGTTGGTATCCGGCCGCAGCCTGGGCACCAACGGGACTGGCTCGTAGGCCGCATTGGGAATAATCCGTAGCCAGTTGGTGCGATACAGCTCGCGAGCCTGCTCCGGGATGTCGGACGCTGGGAAGAACAGCCCGTTGAAAAGCTCCATGGACGGCGCCGATGCTTCGGCGATCACCTGGCCATGGCCTTCGTCTTCGAAACGGTAGATCAGCACGCGGTCGTAACCGGTCATGGCCTGGATTTCATTTACGCTGATTTCGTACAGCGCCTGCAGGGTTTTCGCCGCCTGCAAACGTTGCAGCATCTTGCCCAGGTTACTGGTGCGGCCGTTTAACGCGCGCGGGCGAAAGTCCTTGAGCCGCGGCTCGAACTCCAGCACCAGCACGTCCTGATGGCGGTGCAGCAAGCCTTCGAAATCCGCACCGTTGAGGGTGACGTGCAACGGTGGCATGTCGAAGAAGGTATTGGTCCGGGCCATGACCTGCACGGCCTGGGCGTGTTCGGTGCCGATCACGCTGTGCAGCGGCTGACCGAGCAGCGTTTCGGGCGCATGGCCGAACAAGGTGCCGACGTTGGCGCTGACCTGGATGATATTCAGGCCGGGCTCCGACAGGGTCAGCAGCGCACCGTGGGGCTGGATCGCCCCGGGAAAGCGGATGGGCTCGTTGGCACAGTTGGCAAGCAGCTCTTCAAAATCTTCGGTTTTCATAGCAGTACCTCCTGGCTGTCGAGCCATTGCTCAAAGCAGCTGAATGTCGAGCGGGCGGCGTCCACGGCGCATTGTTTTGCGGGCGCGTCCAGCGGCTGGTCGCCCAGGTAAACAAGAAAGTCTTTCCAGCGCCGCCCGGTCTCTACCCCGTAGATGTCGAGAAAGGCGCCGCCGTTGTCGGCATTGACGCCCAGGCGCTGCGCCATTTCACGACGAAGCACTTGGCCACCCAGCGTCGCGCCCTCCAGTACATACAAGGCACCGAGACAGGCGGCGGGGGTATCAAGCGTTGGCAATTGCGTGCAATGGGGCAGGGTGTCGATGGCCTGATCAGCCAGGCCCAGCGCGTGGAGATCACTGACCAGTGTCGGTGTTTTCACACGCATTGCGGTATCAAGCCCTTCGGGAATCAAGCCGCTGCCGTACAGTGCAGCCTCCATAGGCTGATAAAACCCGAAGTACGCCTGCAGCAGATGCCGGTACCCCTGCGCATCAAGGCGATCGGAGAAAAACGGCAGGCGTTTTTCCAGCGCGGTATGCAGCAAGGCCGTGCCTGTGCGCAACGCTTCCAGCAGTGGGGGCGCATCGACGTCATGGGCCTGAGAATGCATTCAGTAAGCTCGAACTGTGGGCCTCTCGGCCATGAGTGACGCGCGGAAATGGGCGACGATTCTACACAACTCGCAGTCTGTAACTAAACGCGCAAGGCGAAAAGGCTGACTAACGGATCAGAAATGTCGCTCCTTGCGTCATCAATGGACCGATGGTTTCACCGGGAAGTTCGCTCAAGGTGATATTGCGACGCTATCAATGCATAGCCAAACCCTGCTGATTCAGCGCTGTTTGCACGCAGTCAATCAGATGCTGGGTGCTCCAGGGCTTGGGCAGGAATCGCACCGAGCCGCCCAATTGTGCCGCCAGATGGGCGTTGCCGGACGTCAGCACCACCTGCACCGTCGGCCAGCGGTGCGCCACCACCTTGCTCAGGTCAAAGCCATTGAGCAAACCCGGCATTTGAATATCGCTGACAATCAGGTCCACGGGGTCATCGCCCCGTTCCAGATAAATCATCCCGTCGTCCGCTGAAGGGAACGACGTCACCGACGCGCCGAAGTCCTCCAGCACATCCACCATTAACGCCCGAATGATTTCGTCGTCTTCCAATACTAAAATCGATGGCCGAGCCATGATCCTTACTCCACCATCAGGGTTCAGTAGGGTTGAGTGGAGGCTGCAGGCATAGGTTCGATTGGATGTTTTTTAAACGATGGGTGGTCGTTTGGCGGTGTGCAGGAACGTGGCTGAGGGCATTGCTGTGTAAACAGGCATAATTGGCATCAACACTCGACGCGGAGCTGTCCGATGAAGTATGCCTGGTTGACCCTCGCCCTGATGCTGACCACCGGCCAGGCTACCGCCGCCGGCGATGCGGAAGCGGGCGGCAAGCTCTTCGCCAAGACCTGCGGCGGTTGCCACAGCATTGGCGAAGGCGCCCGTGGCGGTTTTGGGCCGCAACTGAACGGCATCATTGATCGACCTGCCGGCACCACGGCGGACTATCAGTATTCGGAGGCGATGAAGACCTCGGGAGTGGTCTGGACCCGGGACAAACTGGCGGCCTACATTGAAGATCCGAAATCGGTTGTGAAAGGGACGCGGATGATTTTCTGGGGCATCAGTGATCCGGAGAAGATTGAAAATATATTGGCGTATCTTGAGACGTTTCAGCACGAGTGATGACGTAGAGGGTTGCCGACGTATGGCTAGCCTTCAGGCGTTACGTTCTCAACCCTGTGTAAAGCCTGTGCGAATACCACACCGTTGAAGGTATGGGTGCAGCAGTCGTAAAAGGGTTCCATAAGCTCGGGCGTCAATTGCGGGTTGACCTTCTGTAACAGGCCGGCCTCGTCCACCCACAAGCCGCTGTAATAGCTGTTTTCATCCGTTCTCACATACTCCTCCTTGTCGCTTTCATGCAGCGCAACCATCCAGAACACCGGCTCCGGACGATCCAGGCGGGCGTTGGCTTCGCTGAAAACCTTGCTCCATGGGTGGCCGACTTTGGACAGGAGAAACCGAAATAGCGGTGAGTAATCAAAGCCGTGTCGTAGGTGACTGTGCATGGAACCTCGATTTGCCAAGGTGTTTCTTTCACTTTTTGTGTTCCGTTCATACCGATAAGCGCGACAGCTGCCGTGACGCACACCGTGGGTTCTAGAGTTGAAGGAGCGGTAGAGGAGAGGCTTTTGCAGGGTAGGTCTCATTGCATCACGATTCCTTGTTCGACTGCTTCGGGGGCGGTGGCCAGGCGCCTTGATAGTGAAAAGAAATCTGGAAGTCGAAAATATCTGGCTCTATCACCCGCCGGAAATGTGGCTGAAGAATCGCTATCCAGCTTGGGAGAACATCAAACCCTCCAGAATAAATTTGCGGTTCCTCGTGTAAATCGAGTTTGTTAAGAATGCTGTCGTCTTCCTCAAAGTCTGCTGAGTATTCAGCTGCCTCCAAATTTTCTGTTTGTTTGTTGAACCATTGCAGCCGTAGTTTCATTGCCATAGAGAACGCTCCACTTACTTTTCTATACGTCTTTCATCTTTCGCCGGCCCCCGCCGCTCGCCGGTATAGGGATCAAATGACCCTAGATGCAGCGGCTGAACGCCCGATTCCACCGGGAACACCAGAATAAAATCCCGATACTGCGGCGGATAAATCGGGTTCACCAGAATCTGCGCGGCCTTCTCCGTCGGCGGGTAAATCCAGATCACCGGCGCTTGCGGCGCAGCCTCCAAGGCTGGAATTCCCAGCGTGTCACTGGGATCAACCGCAGGCGTCCAGATCAACTCGACTCCCTCACCCAAATCCGCCGCAAACTGCTCGCCGCGGGCTTGGAACTGCACCACATCGATCATCTGCCAGCTCGGATTATTGCCGGTGTAAAACCCATACCCCTTGAGCGTACCGTCCTCGCGTTGTTCGACATGCAAACGCATCTGCGACCGCGCCCGCGCCATCGAGCGCAACTGCTCCTCACCGTAGAGCGCGCTATCACCCATCTCAGACGGCCAGGCCAGCGCCACCAAACCGGCCAACAGGCCACCGGCGACAGACCCGAAGGCAGTCGCCGCCGATTCCCACACTGCAGAGCGCAACGCCAACTGCCCCAAGCCAGCGGGCAACGCGCTGCCGCCGATCTTGCGCAAGGCCACCGCGCCTCGTCCGTCCACCTCGCGCCCGCCCAAGAGGCTTAAATGGGCGTACTCCTTGACTAACTCCAGCGGGACATAACCGGTGGGGTCTGCGTAGCGGGTGAAGCCGTCCGGCAATTGGCAGGGCTTGATAAAGACGCAGCCGACAGGTTTTGCCGGCGTGGGGGCTGGGGCAGGGAAGGGTTCGTATAGATCAATCGCCGGCGAATAGGGTGCCCGCGACGGTTGCGGTGTCAGGATTCGCTGTCTGCGTAGCGCTTCTTCAGTAGGTGGATAAGAACGTTCTGACATGACCGGCTCACTTCCTTGTGCGAGGGAGTGAGCCTACGGGGGGATATCACGGGGCTGGAATTGGCAGTGTTCGACGGTGGGTGTGGGAAAAGTAGACAGTCACTTGAGCGGGTTTCGAATATTGCGATTTTCGTTTGTTTCGTTTAGCTTGAACCCAATTGAACTACGTGACGACGGAGCAGCATCATGATCACCCCGCACCTCCCTAAAACAATTCCTCCGCTGGAAAAGGAAGTCGAAGCCGCCGTTCAGGGCCAGCGCGAATTGGCCTCATTGCTGTCGACCAAATTCGACACTCAGCGCATCGATATCTTCGACAAAGAAGACAAACCCCACTCCCTTGTACTCCCCACATCCGCGCTACGTCTGCTGGTTGATATTTTGGGTGAGCTGGCGCTGGGCAATGCCGTCAAGGTTGTACCCGTCCATGCTGAGTTGACCTCCCAGGAAGCTGCCGACCTGCTCAACGTTTCACGCCCGCACCTGGTGAAGATGCTGGAAGAAGGCGCCATTCCTTTTACGAAGACGGGTCGCCATCGGCGTATCCGGTTTTCAGATTTGATGGCGTTTAAACAGCAGCGCGATGCAGAAAGCCAAGAGGCGATGGAGGCGTTGGTACGGCAGGCTCAGGAGCTAGGCATGGGGTATGACCTATGAGGTGTTCGCCGTTCACTGCGGTATACGATGCTTGTGTTCTTTACCCGGCAGCACTCCGGGATCTGTTGATGTGGCTGGGATTGTCTGGTCTGTATCGAGCGCGATGGACCAGCCAGATCCATGAAGAGTGGAAGCGCAATGTGCTAAAAAATCGCCCCGACCTTACTTCGGAGCAAGTGGATAACACTTCAACGATGATGGACAAGGCTATACCCGACGGGCTGGTGACAGGGTATGAGGAGTTATGTTCGAGCCTGGATTTGCCCGATCCTGATGATCGTCACGTACTGGCGGCGGCGATTCGTAGTAAGGCGGAGGTCATCGTTACGTTCAACTTGAAAGACTTCCCATCGCATATCCTGGCTGCTTATGACATTGAGCCAATGCACCCGGATGACTTTATCTCGGATCTTTGGGATTTGGATCAGGCAGCAGTACTGGCCGCGGCACAGAAGCAGAGGCGAGCGTTGAAGCGGCCGCCAATGGATACGCAGAGTTATCTGGAGATGTTGATGCGTCAAGGGCTGGTGCAGACGAGTAAGGTGCTGGGGCGTTATGAGGTGATGCTGTAGTTTTAGACTTCATGGGGCACCGTTCACGAGCAAACCCCACATTTTTTTGATCGGGATGCAGTAGCCGAACCGTATAGGTAGTAAAAAAGACCTTGGCACACCGAGGTCTCTTTTGTCCGCTGATCAAGTCAGCAGATGCTTTGAAATCAACCGTGAAATCTCGACAATCGACGTCTTCCCGGTAAATTCAAACTTCACCTTGCCCAACGACGAAAAGTAAATCTCCAGCTCCGAATCCAGATCAAACGTCCCCGACGTTTCTACCGAATACGCCACGATGTTTTTGTACGGCAGCGACGTAAAATCCTTCTTGCTGCCGGTAATTCCCTGCACATTCACCGCGATAATGCGCTGGGTGGTGAACACCACGCCGTCGCGCATGGCCTTGTACGCATCCACCACTTCCTCGCCATCGAGCAGCAATGCCGCCACGCGTTCGGCGTATTCGTTGTTCTGTTTGAGCTTGAAGAAGCCTTTGTTGTTGAAATCAATCATGTGCCTGCCCTCGGGTGAATGGTGCGCTCGGTGTATGACGTTTTGCGCGCGGATCTGTATCTGACGCGCGCAGTTTGAACGCCCTACCATGGCGTCCAACCCTACAGCGTTGCAGGAGCCAAATCATGCCCGAACTGTCCAAGTGGCTTGCCTATGCGCTGATATCCCTGGGCATGGTGCTGACGCCCGGCCCGAACATGATTTACCTCATCTCACGGTCGATCTGCCAGGGGCGCGTCGCCGGGTTTATCTCCCTGGGCGGCGTGGCGTTGGGGTTTCTGGTTTACATGCTGTGCGCGGCCTTGGGGATTACCGCGTTGGTGATGGCGGTGCCCTTTGCCTATGACGCGCTGCGATTTGGCGGGGCGCTGTACCTGGCTTATCTGGCCTGGCAGGCGGTCAAGCCGGGTGGCCGTTCGCCGTTCCAGGTGCAAAGCCTGCCCCAGGACAGCCCGCGCAAACTGTTCACCATGGGCCTGGTGACCAACCTGCTGAACCCCAAGGTGGCGGTGATGTATTTGTCGTTGCTGCCTCAGTTCATCGACCCGAACGGCCATGGCAGTGTGCTGATGCAATCCCTGGTGCTGGGCTTCACGCAGATATTCATCAGCGTCAGCGTCAATGCGGTGATTGCCACGCTGGCGGGGTCCATCGCGGTGTTTTTCGTCACCCGACCGGGTTGGCAGGTGGTGCAGCGCTGGCTGATGGGCTCGGTGCTGATGGGGCTGGCGGTGCGGATGGCGGTGGAAGGGCGGCGGTAGTCGCAGGTTACAGGATGGCGTTCAGGTAATCCTTGAGTGCATTGAGGGGAGCATTGAAGGCCTCCAGCGTCGGCGCTTGGCGCATATCCAGCGCAAGCCGTTGCAGCTCTCGCCCCATCACGGTAGTGGCGCCGCCCAGTGATTCGAGCGCTGAGGTGAGGCACTCATCAAGCTTCACCTGAATCCCCGCCAAATCCCCCTGGCGCACCAACAACCCAAACACCTCGCGGTCGTACGCCTCCATCATCGGATCATCGCGCAAAACCGGGCTGCCGCCGTCCGTCTCGTGCACCAGCTTCAGTGCATAAAGCGCAACCGCTTCCAGCGTCAATTCCATGGTTTTGGTTCCTGCGGTTTTGGGGGAGGGCGATGATCACTGTTCTGCACGGGAAAAAAAAGACCCCATAGTGTGAACCGGTTGGCTTGCGCAGCCGTACTGTTCTCTGGTCAAGGAACGATATTAATTAGCCATGTTCCAACTCGCCGTGCCAACTGCACCCGGTCACCAGAAGGATAGGGTGCAAGACCTAACCCACTACAAGGACGCAAACACCCATGCAGTCATCCTCCGCCCAAACGCCATCCGCCACCGGCGAATTGATCGCCAGTTTCCGCCACGGCAAGGGTTTCCTGATCTTCAGTTTGATATTTGGCGTCGTGTTGCTGGGGCTCGCAGTGTTTGTGCTGTACCTGGGCACCATCCTGCCGGCGGGCAGTAACGGCCCCGTCGTCGGCCAGACTTCGCGCGGCCTGTCATTCAGTTTCAGCAGCCCCCAAACCGTAATCTACTTCACCAGCGCCTTGCTCGCCGTTCTCGCGTTGGGCGTGTTTGCCGGCTACGCCTGGCACAGAAAACTGCGCGCGCCGCGTTACAACGTGTATGAGCACGGCATCGAGCGCTTCATCAACGACCAGCACGACTACACTGCCTTTACCGACATCGAAGACCTGTACCTGTTTGGCTCCGGGCAAACCGTGATGACCGGCATGATCACCAACCTGGCCTATCGCCGTAACGCGTCGGAGCCTTTTCACCGAGTGATTGAAACCCTCAAGGGCTTTTACCAATTCCAGCAGTTGGTGCGCGAGCTGCATGTACGCGCGCGCATGCCGGCGGTGATCGCGACGCTGGAAACGGGTGGGGCGGTGACATTCAATTGCATCAGCTCGGGGCAGGTCTGGGGCAAGCGCATGAGCGGCAACTTCCTGAAAATCACCACCACGCCGATTGTGGTCAGCCGCGCGTTCCTGCAATACCAGGGCCGCACAGTGCCGATGTCTTCGCTGCGCACCGTGGACCTCAACGCCTGGACCGAAAAAGTGGTGATCAAGGACGAGAGCGGCACAGCTGTCTTGTCGACCATCGCCACCGGCATCCTGAGCCACGACCTGTTCCTCAACACCCTTGATGCGGTATTGGCGGTCGAAGAACAAACCCGCGAGCTGGCGTGAGCCGGCAGCATTAAGGATGAGGACTGAACGATGATTTATCGCGGTGCAGGCTGGCTCACCTTATTTACACCCGTGGCGATGGTGCTGCTGTTGATGTGGCTGTGGCCGGATCCGAGCGTCAAGCCCGGCAATACCTCGCTCATGCAAGTGTTGATGGGGTTCGGGATGGGCTCGGCGATCAACGTTGTGCTGGGCTTTGTATTGAATCGAAAGGTTCACGCCGACGGCGTGCGCCATCACTTCTTTTTCATGCCCATGCAATGGCCGGCGCTAGCGATCACGCTGGTGTGCGCGCTGATCGCCCTGTTGAAATAAGCTTACCGACCGCTCGGCAAGGGCGGTCGGGTTTCAACTTGTTCGAGGCTTATGCGATACGTGGTGCAAGTGTCGCCATCCCTCAGGTAAAGGTCGCTGTGATAACGGCTGACGGCGCCTTTGAGCTTGATGAAAGCCAGTCGTCAAATCCACTGATCATTCAAGGCGGTTCGGTCCCCACCTTCATGACCGGTGTTCAAAATGCCCCGTGGCTCGATCATCATCAGCTTGGCTTCGCCTTCGGCGGCCGTGCGGTGCTCTACGCCGCGAGGCACCACATACAGTTCGCCTGGCGCCACATAGATCGGGCCGTCGGCAAGGTCGATACGCAGCGTGCCTTCCAGTACCAGGAATGCCTCGTCGGTTTCGGGGTGGGAATGCCAGATAAATTCGCCTTCGATGCGCACTACCTTGAACTGGTAGTCGTTCATTTCGGCGACGACCCGTGGGCTCCATTGTTGTTCGATGAGGGAGGCTTTTTGGGCGAGGTTTATGGGGGAGGCGGGAGGCTGAGCCATGACGGATACTCGAGTCGGTGAGGACAGTCAGGTTAGCCAGAAGAATGGCGCAGGGCTTGAACGATCATGCAATAGGCGTCATCGCGCTGTTCTGAGTTCAAGCCTGCCGTACTTTGCCGGCTAGCCAGGAAAGCGCTATGGCCGGAATTGAGAGAATAGCCGCATACAGGATGCCAACACCCAGCAACGGGGAAGCACCAGAGGTAACCAACATCACCGGGATCTGAGCAAGCATTACGACGGCGCCTGCGGACCACTGGGCGCTTTTCAGCACGGCTCCAAGCAGCGCTGACAGAGCAAGCGCGGCGGGATAGATGAGGGTCCAATAACTGGCCAGGTCCCAAGGTTCCTTGGTTCCTGTGAGTGCTGAAACAACAACCCAAAAAAACAGGGACGCAACGCAGGTAGCAATGAATGCCATGATTTTCCTATTTCGACTTCGTCGAAAGATCCGTTGGACGCAATCGAAACCCCGGAAAGAGGACGGATTTATTCTTCCTGGACTTCAAATTATCAATTTTTTTGAACGCGCTGCGCTACGTCGCAAAGCCACCGGCGCAACAGCTGTGCTGCCTCACCCAGCACCACATCTTTGGCCTGAACCAAATAATAGCCTTTGCCAGTCTTCAGTACAGCGTCAAAGACAGGTACGAGAAGGCCTCTTTCTACATCTTCCTCAACCAGCCAAGGGCTGGTGAGCACTAAACCTTGATCGCGGCGCGCCGCGTCGATTGCCAACTCAGACTGATCGAACTTGAGGCTGCTGGAAAAGCTATCGGGGGACATACTGACGAATGATAGCCATTGAGACCAGTGAGCATGAGACGTCGTATAGATCAAGGTGGCTCCCGGCAAACAATCAAGGCTATGCAACTGGAGCCGTTCGCGGTACGCCGGGCTGGAATAGACCCTGACCTCGTCTGGCAAGAGCAGTTTTGCGCTCACGTCACTGCTATGTCCATCGAAATGCCGCACCGCCAGGTCGCAGGTAGCGTCATTGAAATCCACGTTATCGGTGGATGCGCTCAAGTGCAGTTGCACCTCTGGATGCCGCTCCATGAACAACGGCATCCGCTTCGCGAACCAAGAGTTAGCGAACGCCGGCGGCAAGCTTAACCGTACCTGCCTGTCTCTAAGACCCCGCACGGCCAGGTTGGCTGTCTCCAGCTGGCGAAGCGCCGGCTTGACCTGCTCCCAGTAGCTCAGCGCCTGCGCCGTGGGTTGCAGCCTGCGCACATTGCGTATGAACAATGGCGTTCCCAGCCAACCTTCCAGCTTGCGAATCTGTTGCCCTACCGCTCCCGGCGTTACGAACAACTGGCTTGCAGCAAGGCTGACGCTGCCGGTGCGCATGACCGCGTCAAAGCATGCGATGCCCCTGAGGGGCGTATCAGCTCTCATGGCGTAGTTTTTCTCTTCTATAGATCGAAAACATATGATTTGTAGCGGCTTGCGTACTTTCCCACAATCGAATTTCGCCATCGGCTGTTTGGCCAGCCGAGTGAGGAATAAGTTGTTGTCCAAATCAATGATAAAAGGTGCCGACAAGTGAGGAAGTCAGTCGATGGGGCTGCCACGGCGGTAATGGTGTTGCTGTGCCTCATCTGGGGTGCCCAGCAGGTGGCAATCAAGGCGGTTGCCGGTGACATAGCACCGCTCATGCAGGTTGCCGTTCGCTCCGGAGTCGCTGCAGCCTTGGTCTGGCTGATCGGCAAATCGATCATGCGGGAGGTGTGGTTACCCGGCGTCTGGTGCCGCTCCGGGTTAGTCGTGGCCGTTCTGTTCGCGGGTGAATTTCTGTTCATCGCGCAAGGGTTACGCTGGACAAGTGCTTCGCATATGGCGGTTTTCCTTTATACGGCGCCCTTATTCGCCGCCATTGGTCTGCACCTACGCCTGCCGGAGGAGCGTCTTAGCGCGATTCAGTGGTTGGGTATGTCGCTGGCGTTCGCAGGCATTGCCATCACCTTCCTGATGCCACGCGATGGGACAGCCATTCAAACCACCAACGCAAACAGTCTGCTGGGTGACCTGCTGGGCTTGTGCGCGGGCGCTGCCTGGGGATTTACGACGGTAGCCGTGCGTATCAGTCGCCTGAGTGAAGCACCCGCAACCCAGACCCTGTTTTACCAACTGGCAGGGGCCTTTCTCCTTCTGCTGCCTTTGAGCTTGCTAGCGGGCCAAAGCGCAATGAGCTTTTCAACCGGCGCAGTGGCCAGCCTGGTTTTCCAGACATTGATCGTGTCAGTGGCAAGCTATTTGATCTGGTTCTGGATGCTTCGTCGCTACCTCGCGGCTCGCCTGGGAGTGCTGGCCTTCATGAGTCCGCTATTTGGCGTACTGATGGGTTATCTGTGGCTCAAAGAGCAGACAAGCATCGGGTTTCTGCTGGGCGCAAGCCTGACTATTGTCGGCCTGCTCGTGGTGAGTCTCAGCAAAGCGGTCGGACAGAATCGGGGCGATAGACCTTACCCAACACCGAAAAATCGCAAGGAGAAGATGCAGCTATGAAGACGTTAATCGTATTGGCGCACCCGGAACCACGCTCTTTCAACGGCGCCTTGAAGGACGTAGCTGTTGAAACGCTGCGCGAACTCGGTCACCCGGTTCAGGTGAGCGATCTTTATGCGATGAATTGGAAGGCTGAGCTGGGCACGGGCGACTTCCCCGATAATCGCGCCGATCCTGACTATCTCGATCTTCCCCGCGAGCAAGAACATGCGTTTGCAAACAACGCTCACGCCGACGACGTCAAAACTGAGCAAGCGAAAGTCATGTGGGCTGACCTGGTGATTTTTCAGTTTCCTGTGTGGTGGTTTTCGATGCCGGCCATTCTGAAAGGCTGGGTAGACCGGGTGTTAAGTCGCGGGTTCGCGTACTCATCGGGGCACAAGTATGGATCAGGCCTACTCAAGGGAAAGAGGGCCATGCTTTGCCTGACCACAGGCACCGCAAGCAGTCTTTATACACCTGCTGGCATTGATGGCGACTTGCATCACGTACTCTGGCCTATTCATAACGGCATTTTGGCTTATACCGGTTTCACCGTTCTTCCGCCGTTTGCTGCATGGATGCCGGCGCAGCTCAGCGATGGCGAACGTCAGCAATATCTGAACTCATATGCTGACTACTTGCGAAGCTTGGAAGCGGTGCAGCCGCTGTTTTTTCATCCCCGTGAAGACTATGACGACAACCAGCAGCTGAAACCCGGGATTGAAGCCCGCTCGGGTGTGCAGTGGAATCCACGTGCAGGACAGAGTTTTGAACAGGCTGCATCCCGTTTCTCAGGGCAGCCTAAGTCCAAAATCTAGCGCTCATGCTGGCCGGCACCGGAAAAATATCCAATGCGATAGCTGAGGGTTTGTGATCGTTCCCACGCGTGGGAACGATCACAACGCTGTACCACGAGCCCTAACTAGCCGCCGCAATCAACCCGCGTCGCTGCAAAGCCACTTGCGTCTCCTCTGGATTCATCCGCACCAGGTTCACCGGGATGGATTTTGCCGCCGGTGTGTTACTGCGGCTATCCCGACTCGCCAGTGGCAGCAAGCCGTTGGTTTCCGGGTAGTACGCGGCGCAACAGCCTTGCGGGACGTCGAAGGGGATGACTTTGAAGCCGGGCGCACGACGCGGCGTTGTCACGTCCAGCGCCGTCTGGAACTCGACATAATCCCCGGCCTTGAGCCCCAGACGCTCGATGTCCTGCGGGTTGAGCATCACCACCATGCGGTCGCCGTAGATACCGCGGTAACGGTCATCGTTGGAATACACCGTGGTATTGAACTGGTCATGGCTGCGGATCGTCATCAACTGCAGATGATCCGCACCCGGTGGCGTGTCGTCCTCGTCAAAAACCCCTGCAGGAAACAGGAAGTTGGCCTTGCCTGACGCGGTGTTCCACTTGCGCTCGCTGGCGCCGTTGGGCAGGCGGAACCCTCCCGGCTCCTTGATGCGCTGATTGAAGTCATAAAACTGCTCGGGCAGCACGGCTTCGATCTTGTCGCGAATGCGCGCGTAATCGTTCACGTAGCTGTCCCAATTCACCTTAGGGTTGGGCGCAAGCGTCGCCTTGGCGATACCGGCGATGATCGCCACTTCGGAGATCAGGTGTTTCGACGCAGGTTCCAGCATGCCGGTGGAGCCGTGCACCATCGACATCGAGTCTTCGACCGTCACGGTTTGCGCCATACCGTTCTGCATGTCCAGCTCCGAGCGGGCGATGCACGGCAGCAGAAACGCTTTCTGGCCATGGACCGTTGCACTGCGGTTGAGTTTGGTATTGACCAGCACGGTCATTTTCAAGCGCTTGACGGTCGGGCAGACCACATCGATATCCGGGATGGCCCGGAAGAAATTGCCGCCCATGGAAATAAACGCTTCGACCTCGCCGCGCAGCAGCGTTTCACAGGCTTCGGCCACATCATGCCCGCCTTTGCGGGACGCCTCGAAACCAAACACCTTGCTCATGCTGGTCAGGAACGGCTCGCCGGCTTTTTCGTAGATGCCCATGGTGCGGTCACCCTGCACATTGGAGTGGCCGCGAATCGGGCAAGCCCCCGCGCCCAGCTTGCCGATGTTGCCGCGCAACAGCAGCAGATTAATGATCTGCCGCATCGCGTCGCCACCGCGCTTGTGTTGAGTAATGCCCATGCCCCAGCAACAGATCACCCGCTCCGACCGCATATACACCGCCGCCACATCCTCCAGCGCCTGACGCGTCAGGCCCGAATGACGCTCGATGATTGCCCACGGCAACTTTCGGCAGTAATCGGCGAACGGCTCAAGGCCGTGGGTGTGCTCGTCGATGAAGGCGACGTCCAGCACACGGGGCAGTCCCTCACGCTGAGCCGCATCGTCCGCTTCAATCACCGCTTTGCAGATGCCCTGCACGGCAATCATCTCGCCGCCGATTCGGACCTGATGGTACTGGGAGCTGATCTTCACGCCGCTGCGACTGAGCATGTCGCGCGGGTCCTGCGGTGATGCAAACCGCACCAGCGCCTTTTCGCGCAACGGGTTGAACGAGATGATGCTCGCGCCACGGCGTGCGGCGGCATGCAGCTCCGACATCATGCGCGGGCTGTTAGTCCCGGGGTTCTGACCGAAGATGAAAATGGCGTCGGCGTTCTCGAAGTCTTCCAGCGTCGTGGTGCCTTTGCCTACGCCGATCGACTCGGGAAGCGCCACGCTGGTGGTCTCGTGGCACATGTTTGAGCAGTCAGGAAAGTTAGCCATGCCATACAGGCGACCAAACAACTGATACAAAAACGCCGCCTCGTTCGAGGTACGCCCCGAGGTGTACAACTCCAGCTTCCACGGGGCGCTCAACTGGCGCAGCTCCTGCCCGATCTCGGCGAAGCCTCATCCCAACTGACGGGCAGGTATTTGTCGCTGCCAGCGTCATAGCGCATCGGCTCGGTGATACGGCCCTGATCTTCCAGGTCGTGATCGCTTCAGGTTGCCAACTCACTGACCTTATGTTCAGCGAAGAACTCCGGCGTGACGCGTTTTTTGGTCGACTCCCACGCCAGTGCCTTGGCACCGTTCTCACAGTATTCAAAGGTGTGCGGCTTTTTTGGGTCTGGCCAGGCACAGCTGGGGCAGTCGAAACCGTCCGGCTTGTTCATGGACAGCAGGGTACGGTTGCCTTTGAGCAGGACGTGCTGGTGGAGCAGGTGTTTGTTGACGGCGTTTAGGGCAGGCCAGCCGCCGGCGGCGGAGCCGTCGGACTGGGAGCCTTGGAGCTGGGGATTTTTGGGTTCAGACATTGGGTGGGTTCTCCCTGTTGAAGGCCGTGGAGGCGTGGTGCGTATGGTTGTGATGCATACGCGCAGGGGGTATTCGGCTTGATCGACGAGCGTTGCTGACCAGGTGGATGGGTGGGAGGTTCAGTCAAGGGGCGAGCTGTTCAGACGAAACTCAATTTCACTTGAAACAGTTTCCCAGAAATAAACCCGTCTCCTTTTTTCCTGCGAGCGTTGCAGTTACGCGACCCCATATCTCGTTATGAATCAACTGGTTATCGCATGTATCGCAGCGCGGGACGCCGAAATGGGAGAAAACTGCGCAGCTATAAAGCTGCTTCCCTTAGTCAAGGGCAGCTTTCGGCCAAAAGCGGACGCTCACTCAAGACAACTGCTCGCAAGTTGTATAACTGAAAGGGAAAAGGATGTAGCGGTGCGTATTCCGCGCACGCATGGCACAATCGTTACTCATATGAACACTGGGAGAAATATATGTCCGATTCAGGGAATGTCAAAAGCACGATTGATGCAGTCACAGGCCTAGTCAAAGAAGTTCCAATTTATCAAGACTTGCTGCAGCCCTCGGTTCGAGAGATCGGGAAAGGATTACACACTGTAGCTAAGACGGTGAATATCGCATTATCACCTCTTAGCACTCTAGTTTGGGGTTATGATCAACTCAGTAAATTTGTAACGACAAAAGTAGCGGAAAAGCTTAAGGATACACCGGTTGAAAATATAATACCGCCTAAGCTTAATGTAGCAGGGCCCGCATTGGATGCCCTTCGATACATTGGTAATGAAGATGCACTTAGTGATTTGTATGCCAATCTTTTGGCCGCAGCCATGGATAAAGCAACAGCAGAATCTTCTCATCCTGCATTCGTTGAGATAATTCGCCAGATGACGGCTGATGAAGCAAAAATAATGAAATTGTTTTTAGGCCGAAATGCTTTCCCAATAATAACTATTCGAGCAGAAGTCAAAGAAAGCAACGCAGGATACGACCATACAATATTAATAAATTTCCTTGGTGATGATGCGCAGTGCGAACTACCTAACATGAGCCCTTACTACATAGACAATTTGCGGCGTCTGGGGCTTGTAGAAATTCTGCCTGTATATGGCTTACACGATTCTAATGGGTATAGTAGATTGGAAAGTGGCGAAGAAACCCAAAAAATACTCCTCGGTATTTCAGAAAAAACCGAATATGAAGCTAGAGTAATTCGCGGCGGCGTTAAAATCTCTCCGTTGGGGAGCTTGTTTCTAGATGCCTGTATTAAACTAAAAGCCTCGCCGACCGACACCCCAGGATTTGTGTAGACAACTCGAGTTGCCGATTACTACCGATTCGCAATCGGCAGCTTTCAGCCAAAAGGAGCCAGTCGAAAACGTCTAAGAATGGGTGGAAATTCAGCCGACTGCTGAATAATTTTGATGGCTGTCTCGGAGAACTGCAAGTATGCAGGCGATAGCGAGATGAAAAACGTCGAGAAATTCATCTGCTATCGTGGAGGGTGTTTAGAAATTGGCTTTGACGACAACTTGCTTTTCACAACATCAAAAAAATGGTTCAAGTCCGGGATATATATGTAGACTATCCGCCTCCTAGCTTTTTAAAATCAAATCTAGCCCGATTAAAAGCTTATTGAATGCTGTCTGAGAAACTTGAATGCCCCTCTATCCACAAAACAAGCTCTAGAATCAGGTGCTCTTGCGGAGATATCTTTTAATATGGAAATGAGTAGATGACTTAAGAAGGCGCATATATCAGCAAGTCCATCTACCTCGTTACCAGTATGCTGTAAATCAAAGCCTCTCGGATCACTTGGTTTCCATCTTCGAAGCCTGCTAGACGCTTGCAGGTAGTATGGTGATTTTTTTGTATATGGGTACCACAAACCATATTCCTGGCGATAATTTATCGCATTTCTAACTGTTGAGGTCCATCCGCCATCATTGTGACCTTGTCGACATAACGCTCTTCTAATGCCTTCAGATACTGATATTGCATGCATTGCTGAAGGTATGGGGCCTAATGATTTCAAGATTGAATCTTCAATTTCAATCATAAGTTGTAAAAACACTCTCCACATGTCTTGGTGTGATCCTCCGCCAGAAGACATTTGTTGAAGAAGAATCAAATTTTGATCCGAATCATCTCGTTTTAATCTGTAGAGACCGCTGGCCATCTGTGGTGAAACACCCAGATACTGACCGCCAATTTTATTCATAGTGCTGGCAGTAGTTGTGGAAACGTATGTCAATGAGGATCCGGTAATTCTTAATAAGGCATGAGCAATATAGAACGTCGCGTAATAGTGACGAATACATTGCCAGCCAAGTGATTTTGATGAGGTCTCCGACGGCTCGGCATCTAGAAGGGACTCATAAGCGGCACAGCTAAAACGAGATGTCTCGCTCGCCAAAGCTTCTGTAAAACCTGTTTGCTTATTTGAGTGACCTAAAGTTATAAACTTGGGGGCGCTAGCCTGCCACGTATAGTTACCCCTTAACAGCCAGTCTTCAACACTTGTAAATTCTGGCTTACATACATTATTAATGGATGTCGCCCAATTTAGCCTTACGCCATCTGCAAATGCACTTGCTATGAAATCCTTTCGCATAACTGTCAACCGATGATGAAGCCAGATTTCAAGGCTTTTGACAAATCCATAGCGAGTTCTTTGTGAGATCTCGGCGGCTTAATTAGCACTGCTGGCTTAATGCGCGAAAACATATTAATCATTATATCTTTGAAAGCTTCTTCCTTGAAGTTTGCTCCGTGACGATCCATAACACGCTGGGCTATTTCCGGAAATACTTCAAATATCGCTCTGAATACTACAGGGTTGACTATTGAACTTCTCGCGCCAATTGAGGAGAGACCACTATAAAATACTTTTATATAGCTTTTCAGTGCGGGATATATTATTGATGCTGAATTGGTCGCAAATGCAGTTAAAACAGGCTTTACTGCGGCGTAAAAAGTTACCCTGCTTAACTTGCCGCTAGATCTTTGTGATGGGCTCAAAAGTCCTAGAAGAGGACTGTCTTGCTCGGAATTGAAAGTATCGAACAGATCTCCTAAAATTATTTCCTTATCGTCTTCAAAGTTGGCGAGTTTTTTGATGTCTAGCAATAGCTCATTAGGCACCGGGCGCTGCTTTGTATTGATATCTATAAACAGCCTTGACTCTTCCTGCTTTGAAAGGCCGTTATAGATAACAACTGGAACTCTGAGCTTGGTATTCGCTTTGGCAAAGCCAAAAACGCGATGCTGGCCATCGATAATTAGGAATGAATGTTTTGAAAAGGTGAACTCCAGAGTTTTACCTCTACCAACGTCTTCTAATAGGGCATCTGGTTGTGCGGACAAAATAATTGAGCTCGGAATGGTACCAAACCCCATGTCCATGTAGTCAGCAATTTCTTGTGCCCGCTTATCATCTAGGACACGCTGAAATCCTTCAACGGGGTCTTCCTCTCTATTTGTGGCAAAACAGCAGTTGGCTAGTACATCGGAAGGCATGGTCAGCGTGTAGAAGCGATGCCTCCCTTGAGTAACAAAGCTCATCGAGTATCTAACTCGCTCACCTAGGTTAGGTAACTCGTCCGGAGTGTTTATTGTCGGAGTTTGTTTTGTCCTTGTTTGCACTGCCATGATGCTACCTTGCCCCTAACGTAGAATTCGTCCAATCATGGCATTTTGGTCTGCTCTGCGAAAGCTATTTTGAATCACACGTCATTTTTGTAGACGCGTCCCACTGGCTACTTTTGGCCGATTTCTGCCTGTCGCCGTCGGCTGAAACCAACCCGTAGCGGACATTCATAACGTCTGACAAAACAGGCGTCCATCATGCCTAGCGCATCGGACGACTTTTGAATAAAAAGGTTATGAATCAGCATGTTAAGCCACTGTTGAACGTGGGCCTTGTCTAAGATTCGGATATTCCGCGAGCATTGTTTGCGCTAGGTTGAAGTCGTTGGACGTGGAAAAGATATAGCGCTCGCTCCATGCAATCTGCAGGGAGTTGAAATTCTCAACATTAGCAACTGAGTACTGCACTGGCTCGCCACTCAAAAGGGAATCGCTCATGGCAACGATTCCCTCGGGATCAGCTCTATCTTCCGCTCTTCGCGTGGCAACCAGTGACCGTGCGCCAAGGTGAACAAGATCGGCCAGAGTAGGGCACCACATTGCCAGAGCACGAGTAGGCGAAAGTGGAAGGTAGATCTCAATACCTGGAGTCGTCAGTCCAAGGTTCCCTCGGAGAGCCCGATCAATCATGTTCTGACGCGTTAACGGATTATCGCTTAGAAGGAATGGATGTTGTCTTGATGTCGCAGCGAGAACCCAGTCCTTGGCTAGAAAGTGATCTGCGTAAATTGAGGGGGCGCTGAAGACAATCCTTGCGGTCTGTTCCTTCGAATCGCTCTCCGGAATATCGCGAAGAAGCTCTTCTGCCTGTGACCCAGGCGCAATTTGATCGCCATTCTGCTCGAAGTGATCCCTCACCATTCTGGGGAACGCATTCCACTCCTCGCGAAAGGTCTTGGTTCTGGTGAGTTGTACCGCAAGGAATGAGGCCAAGATGTGCTTTTGCTCATCCGTAAGGCTAGAGAGCGAGTCAGCATCGAGGATCGTGCTGATCACTAATTTGGCATGCCCTTCTAATTCAGAGAGCCACGGCTCGATAGATAGAGACTGGCCTTGATACTCAAAGTCGTAGAACCGATTTTCACTGGCAAGATTCTTTGTGTTTGAAGGAAAGCTTCGATTCGAGGACTTGTCATAGACCCAGACCTGATCTTTCTTTCCGTTACCGAAGTTCCGCATGAGAAATTGCGGCACGTAGTGCTGAACTTTTGCGATCGTCATCTCAGCTGTGCTCTCGTGGTGTACTTAGAGGTGGCGCAGAGAATGAGACGTGGCCCAGACGCCCTGTGGCCTTCTACATTCGAAAGCAGTATCGATGACGCTACCCATTTGCCGTCATTGTGTCCACCGTCTGCTTATGGCTGAAAGCGGCCGCCGGAGTATCCCCTTACCCGGTAGGCTGATAGGAGGGGCTGAGCACGATGTTGTTTCCGCCAACGCTCGCCCAACCCCGATTTTGCCTGCCTGACACCTTTCGCCACAGATCCGGCCTCCCAGCCCCAACCGCTCCTGCGCTACCTTCCACCGTCGCTTCCAATCCAGCGACCGGACCTGATAATCCGAAAACAATAGGCTCACTTATTTAGGAGCTTATCAATGAGCGTTTCTGATCAGTCGTACTCTCGCAATCCCACAACCCACCCCTCAACAAAACCCTCGGCGTCATCACCTTTTCCACTTGCGGCAAACAGCCCAACCTTCATCGCCTATTCCGTGTCAATTCCGGCGTACCCATCCGTGATGCCCTGGAACATGCCTCCGAGCTTCTGCACTGTTCCAAAATGCTGGTATTGGATGCAGCGATGGATAACAGCGCGGATCGCTATGCCTGGGCGGCGCATTATCTGGGCGAGATGGCGAAGGCAGCGTTGGATGATTTGGCGAATGGGATGTTGCCGAATGGGGTGGCGGAGGAGGGTGAACGGGGCACTGTGTAAGGCAATGGTTTGAGGGTGTTGGGGCTGGCGTCTTCGCAGTTCAAGCCCCACAGGGGACCGTGTTTCAGGTTGAAAGTGGTGGTGAGCTATAGACAGTCGGCCACCCACTTTTCTACAGACGGAAAAAAAGACCTTGAATTTTAAGGTCTTTTTTTAAAATGGTGCCCGAGGGAGACTAGAGCATTTCATATAATTCGTGGTCTGTAGTGAGTTTTTTTTGGTTAGGGATACAAATAGGGATACACGCTTGTAGGTGCTGGCAAATTGCCCGGTATGTGATACTGGCCTTCATCTCACAAAGGAGTGCTTCTTCGATGGCCCGAGTTCAACCCCCAGCAGCACCTACCGCGCCCAAACTCAATATCTCTCAGCAGAAAATCACTCGAGGGATCGATAGGCTAAATGATCGTATCTCCGAACTTGAAGCATTCGATCTGAATTCTGTGCGTAATGGCCCTACTGCAGAGCTAAAAGGGCTGGAAGTGGCGATCAAAGACACGCTCGTAAGGTGCTTTGGCGAAGACACATCTACCTACAAGGATCTTCAATCCGCAGCCGTTCTAGCTATCTACCCGCGCTTTCGGACTACCGGTACGCCAATAGACTATTCAGGGCGTATCGGCAAAAACATTGGAAGGTGTATTGAGCTCCTTCGACAGGGGCAGCGAGTACTAAAGGAAGACCTTGCTGATTATGAGCATGAACACCAGACCACGCTGAAGGGTGGTCCACATGCAGAAGAGTTATCGCGTCGAGTTTTTGTGGTTCATGGCCATGACGATGGCTCCCGAGAGATGGTGGCTCGCTTTCTTGAGAAGGTAGGTTTCGAAGCGGTCATCTTGCACGAACAAGCTAATCAAGGCCGAACAGTTATTGAGAAGGTCGAAGCCCACGGAGACGTGGGCTTTGCAGTCGTACTACTTACCCCGGATGATGAGGGCTGTCTGAAAGGTGGTACGCCTGAGCCACGAGCCCGCCAAAACGTTATCTTGGAGCTGGGTTATTTCATCGGTCGTCTTGGGCGAGGAAAGGTTTGCGCGCTCAAACGAGGCGTTTTAGAAATACCGAGCGATTACGCAGGCGTCGTGTATGAGTCGCTGGAAGGTAATTGGAAGCAAGCTCTGGGCCGCGAGCTTCAAGAAGCCGGCCATGAAATAGACTGGAATAAAGTTATGCGGTCATAAGCGTCTGCGAATTGCCACCCGCAGGTGAGGATTGATGCTAATGCATTTGTCCGCAGCGCTGAAACCGCCGGGGTCCCTGCGCAGTAAAAGGGGACGGATTCATTTGAGCGAAAAGGGGACGGATTTATTTCCTGGAAATAAATCCGTCCCCTTTGCTCTCATTTAATTGATACGGGGTAGGTGTGTTTCTTTGTATTCTCGCCAAAGAGAGGTTCTAACGGAGCGTGATATCCTGACGGAGGAGCGAGTGCCTACGGTGGTTATGATGTAAACTCTGAAGAAAAATATTCGTAGCCAAGCGATGTATCGATTTTCGGGAAATAAAAAGGCTTGAGGGTTTTCAAGTTTTGAAAAAAAGTTGTCTGGATAAAATGCATACCCTTCCTTCCCATCCGTTAAATCCATAGGAAGCTTGGAGCATAGCCTTCCAGTTTCAATATCTAAGTAAGGATGGAGAAATACAAATCCTTTAGTGAAAGGGAGTTTCCAGCAGTGGCTTGTAATCGTGACAGGCCTAATTCCTATATTGGTAAAGGATAGTGCAAATACGGGCCTATTAAGTATATTTGCGTTAGCTGATGGTACTAAGCCAAGGGTTAGAGATGATTTTAAACTGATGCGCCTGTCTCGAACAGATAACCAAAGCGCAAAGCCTGTGATGAGTATAGTGCCGCATGCGGAAAGCCAGTTCGCAAAGCTGTTAATGCATTCCCATGTTGTACATGATCCAATAGACATTCCTACACCTCTGTCGTTATTCAGGCAGGCCCAAGAGTAGTGACGTTTGTGGTAGTAGCTTGCCGTTTTTTCTGGTTAGGTTAATTACGTCCTCGTAGAGGGATTTTTCATTTGTGCTGGGAGTTGAGTGCAGAGCTTTTAATTCTGATATTTTCTTTGAGTATTCTGAGTCGGTGACTAATAAGCCTTCATGGGTAAAAGAGAACCAAGTGTTGAGCATGTAAGACTTAGATGTCCAGCTTTTATTTATGAGTTTGTGCATGTTGCTAGCGTCGATTAAGGAGAAGTGATTTAAAACTTCATCGAAATTATGAGTGTCGTTGCGATCCCTATCTGCGTGCTTGAAAAAAAATTCCGTGACTTGAAAAGTAGTTGATGCCATTCACGCATCCTTTCATTTCGGATGAAATCCGTATCTCTTAAAATGCTTTTTGCGCCAAGGCTTGAACCGATATCGTAAGGAATCTGAGATGCAGCTTTCGAAAGAGTATGAATGGAAATGGGGGCTTCTTCTCTAAAAAATAAGCGGATCGCAAGAAAAAGCTGTCGTTCGGCGACATCGAATTTAGTTAGCTTAATTGGCATGGTGCGCTCTATGGTTTCTATATTAGCTTCGCATGCATTGTAAGGGACGTACGACACGGCAACTTAATGAGTTCTCCTTCGCATCAGGTTATACAATAAAATGGTAGTGGAGCTCAATTTTTAGCTGAAATTTCTAGCTACAAACCAAGGGTTTTGATCTTTGCATTACCGCGCTACCTTCCTAATTCGTCGCGGTGAATACCGCGACCGGGCCTGGAAACCCGTGGAACAATAGCGCACAGGTGCCACTATTTATCACGATTGCTGGTGTTTTTGTGCCAGCATATCCGAGTTATGGCGGCTGTGCGCGGGAGGCCTTCGGGTCTGCCAGGTTCCTATTGTCCCGGTTTTCCAGCCTGCGCATAGCTGCCACCCATTCGTCTGGAAACGAACGTGGCGGCTCTTCTCTACAGTAGGAGTTAAGTCAATGAGCGTTTCTGATAGGTCGTACCCACGCAGCAGCATCGTCGCCACCACCGCTCAGATCGGAGGTGCCCAATGATCAACCCACCCCTCAACAAAACCCTCGGCGTCATCACCTTTTCCACCTGCGGCAAACAGCCCAACCTCCACCGTCTATTCCGCGTCAATTCCGGCGTACCTATTCGCGACGCCCTGGAGCATGCCTCCGAACTTCTGCACTGTTCCAAATTGTTGGCATTGGATGCAGCGATGGATACGGGCGCGGATCGTTTTGCCTGGGCAGCACATTATTTGGGCGAGATGGCGAAGGCAGTGGTGGATGATTTGGCCAATGGAATGTTGCCGAATGGGGTGACGGAGGAGGGGGATTCGGTTGGTGTGTAGGCAGGTGGTTTGAGGGTGTAGGGGCTGGCGCAATCGCAGGCAAGCCAGCTCCCACATTTGGATCGTGTTTCAGGTCGGTAATGGGTGGCAAGCAATGAATCAGCTGTCGCCCACTTTCCTACAGACGAAAAAAAAGACCTTGAATTTCAAGGTCTTTTTTTAAGATGGTGCCCCGAGGGAGAATCGAACTCCCACTTCTTTCGAAAACGGATTTTGAATCCGCCGCGTCTACCAATTCCGCCATCAGGGCTCAATGGCGGCGAAGTATAGAGAGGTGATTACCGTTGGTCAATCACGTTTCATGGTCAATTTTGACTATTTCCGCTAGACTTCCCGGCCCTGCTAGACGAACCCCATCATGCGCGTTGCTGACTTTACTTTTGAGCTCCCTGATTCGCTGATTGCTCGCCACCCGTTGGCCGAGCGTCGCGCCAGTCGACTGCTGACCCTGGACGGGCCGAGCGGTGCCCTCGCACACCGTCAATTCACTGATTTGCTTGAGCATTTGCGCCCGGGCGATTTGATGGTGTTTAACAATACCCGGGTGATTCCGGCGCGGCTGTTTGGCCAAAAAGCTTCCGGCGGCAAGCTGGAAATTCTGGTGGAAAGGGTGCTGGACAGCCATCGTGTGCTGGCCCATGTGCGCTCCAGCAAGTCGCCGAAACCGGGGTCGAGCATCCTGATCGATGGCGGTGGTGAGGCCGAGATGGTCGCGCGGCATGATGCGTTGTTCGAGCTCAGGTTTGCCGAAGAGGTGTTGCCGCTGTTGGAGCGTGTCGGCCATATGCCGTTGCCTCCTTATATAGACCGCCCCGACGAAGACGCGGACCGCGAGCGTTATCAGACGGTGTACTCCCAGCGCCTCGGTGCTGTGGCGGCGCCGACGGCCGGGTTGCATTTCGACCAGCCGCTGCTGGATGCAATCGCCGCCAAGGGCGTCGAAAGCGCCTATGTGACCCTGCACGTGGGGGCCGGGACGTTTCAGCCGGTGCGTGTGGAAAACATTGAAGACCATCATATGCACAGCGAGTGGCTGGAAGTCAGCCAAGACGTGGTGGATGCGGTTAACGCGTGCAAGGCGCGCGGCGGGCGGGTGGTGGCGGTGGGTACGACCAGCGTGCGTTCGCTGGAGAGCGCGGCGCGCGATGGCGTGCTCAAGCCGTTCAGTGGCGACACCGATATCTTTATTTTCCCGGGCCGGCCGTTCCATGTGGTCGATTGCCTGGTCACCAATTTTCATTTGCCGGAATCCACGCTGTTGATGCTGGTGTCGGCCTTTGCCGGTTACCCGGAAACCATGGCGGCTTATCAAGCGGCCATCGCCAACGAGTACCGCTTTTTCAGCTACGGTGATGCGATGTTTATCACCCGCAACCCGGCGCCGCGCGGCCCAGAGGAACAACTATGAGTCGTATGTCGTTTGAATTATTGGCCACCGACGGTAAAGCCCGTCGTGGGCGCGTGACCTTCCCGCGCGGCACCGTGGAGACCCCGGCGTTCATGCCGGTCGGCACCTACGGCACCGTCAAGGGCATGCTGCCCCGTGACATCGTCGCCACCGGCGCTGAGATCATCCTCGGCAACACCTTCCACCTGTGGCTGCGCCCGGGCACGGAAGTGATCAAGAAGCATGGCGACCTGCATGACTTCATGAAGTGGCAGGGCCCGATCCTCACCGACTCCGGTGGTTTCCAGGTGTTCAGCCTGGGCGCCATGCGCAAGATCAAGGAGGAGGGCGTGACCTTCGCCTCGCCGGTGGACGGTTCCAAGGTGTTCATGGGCCCTGAAGAGTCGATGCAGGTGCAGCGCGACCTGGGCTCCGACATCGTGATGATTTTTGACGAGTGCACGCCGTACCCGGCTGACGAAGACGTGGCGCGCATCTCCATGGAGCTGTCGTTGCGTTGGGCCCAGCGCTCGAAGAATGCCCACGGCGACAACACGGCGGCGCTGTTCGGCATTGTGCAGGGCGGCATGCATGAAAGCCTGCGCAAGCGCTCGCTGGAAGGCCTCGACAAGATCGGCTTCGACGGCCTGGCCATCGGCGGTCTGTCGGTGGGCGAGCCCAAGCACGAGATGATCAAGGTGCTGGATTACCTGCCGGGCCTGATGCCCGCAGAAAAACCTCGTTACCTTATGGGCGTTGGCAAACCGGAAGATCTCGTAGAGGGTGTGCGCCGCGGTGTGGACATGTTCGATTGCGTGATGCCAACCCGTAATGCCCGCAATGGGCATCTGTTCATCGATACAGGCGTGCTGAAGATCCGTAACGCGTTCCATCGCCATGATGATTCGCCGCTCGATCCGACCTGCGATTGCTACACCTGCCAGAACTTCTCCCGTGCTTATCTGCACCATCTGGACAAGTGCGGGGAAATGCTGGGTAGCATGTTGAATACCATCCACAATTTGCGTCACTACCAAGTCCTGATGGCTGGTTTGCGCGAGGCTATTCAACAGGGTACATTGGCCGCCTTCGTCGATGCCTTCTATGCCAAGCGCGGGCTCCCTGTGCCGCCCTTGGACTGAGTTTCCCGACCCTAAGATTCACTATTTGCAACTGGAGTGCTAAATGAGCTTTTTTATCTCTAACGCCATGGCTGACGCCGCCGCGCCTGCTGCTGCCGGCCCGATGGGCGGTGGTTTTGAGTGGATTTTCCTGGTCGGCTTCCTGGTCATCTTCTACCTGATGATCTGGCGTCCACAGGCCAAGCGCGCCAAAGAGCAGAAAAACCTGCTGGGCAGCCTGCAGAAAGGTGACGAAGTCGTGACCACCGGCGGCATCGCCGGCAAAATCACCAAGGTTTCCGATGCTTTCGTGGTTCTGGAAGTCTCCGACACTGTGGAAATGAAGTTCCAGAAGGGCGCCATCGCCGCCACGCTGCCAAAAGGCACGCTCAAAGCGATCTGAGTAACAACCTTTACCAATCGACGGGGCGCGCAAGGCGCCCCGCGTTATAAGCGGGCGGCGTGATGCTGAACAAATACCCTCTGTGGAAATACGTACTGATCCTGGCGGTGCTGGCGATCGGTTTTATTTATTCCGCTCCCAATCTCTATCCTGATGACCCGGCGATCCAGATCTCTGGCGCCAGCACTTCGCTGCAGGTCAATCAGGCTGATCTGGAACGCGCGAGCAAAGCGCTGACTGACGCGGGCATCCAGGTTAAAGCGGCAACCTTGGCAGCTGGTTCCAAAGGCGGCTTGTTGCGCCTGACCAAGCAAGAAGACCAATTGCCGGCCAAGGATGTCGTACGCAAGGTCATGGGTGACGACTATGTTGTCGCGCTGAACCTGGCACAGACCACGCCACAATGGCTGCGCAGCATTGGCGCGCACCCGATGAAGCTGGGTCTGGACTTGTCCGGTGGTGTGCACTTCCTGCTGGAAGTCGACATGGACAAGGCCCTCGACGCACGCCTGAAAGTGTATGAAGGCGATGTGAAGAGCCTGCTGCGCAAAGAAAAACTGCGTTATCGCAGCCTGCCGCAGCTCAACGGCGCGATCCAGCTGGGCTTCTCTGATGAAGCGTCCCGCGAACAGGCCCGTGCGCTGATCCGCAAGAACTTCAACGACTTTGACATCGTACCGGCTGACCTCAATGGCCAGGCTGTACTGCGTCTGGCGATGAGCCCGGCCAAGATCGCGGAAATCCGCGAGTACTCCATCAAGCAGAACTTGACCACGGTACGTAACCGCGTCAACGAGCTGGGTGTGGCCGAGCCGATCGTGCAACGTCAGGGCGCCAACCGCATCGTGGTTGAACTGCCGGGCGTGCAGGACACCGCTGAAGCCAAGCGTATCCTCGGTAAAACCGCCAACCTGGAATTCCGCCTCGCGGCTGAGCCGGGTGCTACCCGTGCGACTTCCGAAGAGTTTGAGTTCCGTGAAGGCAACCGTCCTCCAGCGTTGATCGAGCGTGGCTTGATCATCACCGGCGACCAGGTGACCGATGCCAAGGCCGGTTTCGACTCGCAGCACGGCTCACCTGAAGTGAACATCCGCCTGGATGGCCACGGCGGCGAGCTGATGAGCCGCGCCACGCGCAGCAACGTCGGTCGCAGCATGGCGGTGATCTTCATCGAGCAGCGCCCGGTTACCACCTACACCAAGCAGATGGTCAACGGCGTCGAGAAAGACGTGCCGGTACAGACCTTCAAGGAAGAGAAGAAGATCATCAGCCTGGCGACCATCCAGTCGCCGCTGGGTGCGCAATTCCGCATCACTGGCCTGAACGGCCAGGGCGAATCCTCGGAACTGGCCCTGCTGCTGCGTGCCGGTGGCCTGGCTGCGCCGATGTACTTCGCTGAAGAACGTACCATCGGCCCGAGCCTGGGTGCCGACAACATCACCAAGGGTGTCGATGCGGCGCTGTGGGGCATGTTGTTCGTGTCGCTGTTCATCATTGCCATCTACCGCTTCTTCGGCATCATCGCCACCGTGGCCCTGGCGGGCAACATGGTGATGCTGCTGGCGTTGATGTCGCTGCTGGGTGCCACGCTGACCCTGCCGGGTATCGCCGGTATCGTCCTCACCATGGGTATGGCGGTGGACGCCAACGTGCTGATCTTCTCGCGGATCCGTGAAGAGATCGCGGCGGGCATGACCGTACAACGTGCAATCAACGAAGGCTTCGGCCGGGCATTTACCGCGATTCTCGACTCCAACCTGACCACTCTGCTGGTCGGCGGGATTCTCTTTGCCATGGGCACAGGCCCCGTCAAAGGTTTTGCGGTGACCATGTCCCTGGGTATCTTTACCTCGATGTTCACGGCCATCATGGTGACCCGCGCAATGGTCAACCTGATCTTTGGCGGGCGTGACTTCAAGAAGTTGTGGATTTAAGGGGCTGCCATGTTACGTACAATCAACTTCATGGGCGTTCGCAACGTTGCGTTCGGCGTCACCGTGCTCCTTACCGTTCTGGCGTTGTTCAGCTGGTTCCATAAGGGCCTGAACTACGGTCTGGACTTTACCGGCGGTACGCTCATCGAGCTGACCTACGAGAAGCCGGCCGACGTCACCCTGGTACGCGATGAGCTGGTCAAGGCCGGCTATCACGAGGCGGTGGTGCAGAGCTTCGGCGCCACTACCGACCTGCTGGTGCGCATGCCTGGCGAAGACCCGCAACTGGGTCACCAGGTTGCCGAGGCCTTGCAGAAGGTCGGCGGCGACAACCCGGCCTCGGTCAAGCGCGTCGAGTTCGTCGGCCCGCAGGTGGGTGAAGAGCTGCGCGACCAGGGCGGCCTCGGCATGCTGATGGCGCTGGTCGGCATCATGATCTACCTGGCCTTCCGCTTTCAGTGGAAGTTCGGGGTCGGCGCCATCGTGTCGCTGATCCACGACGTGATCGTCACCGTGGGTATCCTGGCGTACTTCCAGATCACCTTCGACCTGACCGTATTGGCGGCTGTGCTGGCGATCATTGGTTACTCGCTCAACGACACCATCGTGGTATTCGATCGGGTTCGTGAGAACTTCCGTGTACTGCGCAAGGCCACGTTGATCGAGAACATCAATATCTCCACCACCCAGACCCTGCTGCGGACCATGGCGACGTCGATCTCCACGTTGCTGGCGATCGCGGCACTGATGATTTTCGGTGGCGACAACCTGTGGGGCTTCTCCCTGGCGCTGTTCATCGGTGTTCTGGCCGGTACCTATTCGTCGATCTACATCGCCAACGTGGTACTGATCTGGCTGAACCTCAACAGCGAAGACCTGATCCCTCCGGCCAGCACTGGCAAGGAGGTCGACGACCGTCCTTGATGGGCGTTTGTTGATCGGCGGTACGAAGAAAGGCACGAGATTGAACTCGTGCCTTTTTTTTTGCTCCAAGGCTGGGTATAGCGCGGATCTTTCGGTCCGCTTGTGATGGTCAGGAGGTTCAACGTGAACAAGTCGTTGCTGGTTGGTGCGGTATTGGGTGCTGTCGGTGTGACTGCCGGGGGCGCTGTTGCCACCTACAGCCTGGTAAAAAGCGGCCCTGAGTATGCGCAAGTGCTGGCGGTACAGCCGGTAAAAACCCAGATTAAAACCCCGCGTGAGGTCTGCAAGGATGTCACCGTGACCCGGCAGCGTCCGGTGCAGGATCAGCATCAAATCGCCGGTACCGTCGTAGGTGCGCTGGCAGGCGGCCTGCTCGGCAACCAGATTGGTGGTGGTAACGGCAAGAAGCTGGCAACGGTCGCCGGGGCGGTCGGTGGCGGTTATGCGGGTAACAAGGTTCAGGAAGGTATGCAGAACCGCGATACCTACACCACTACCCAGACTCGCTGTAACACCGTGAATGACATCAGCGACAAGGTTGTGGGCTACGACGTACGTTACAACCTGGATGGCAAGGAAGGTACCGTGCGTATGGAGCGTGATCCAGGCGGCCAGATTCCGGTGGACAAGGAAGGGCGTCTGATCCTGGGCCAGAACCAGCAGTAATCCAGGGCCAGGTACAGATTCAAAAAGCTGTGCAATTCAACATGTGGGAGGGGGCTTGCCCCCGATAGCGGTGGATCAGTTGATGCTTGGTTGACTGACACTCTGCAATCGGGGGCAAGCCCCCTCCCACATTTGATCTGTATTGCTGCTGATGGATGGGCCTGGCTCAAATCCCAGGCATAAAAAAGCACCCCTCGGGGTGCTTTTTGTGCCCGCTCGCTTAACGCTTCAGCGAAGCCGGCAGGTGCGGCTGGATCGCCGTCAGCACTGCCTTGAAGCATTTGGTGTTGCCGGCAACCACGTGGCCTTTTTCCAGGAAGTCGTGACCGCCGGTGAAGTCGCTCACCAGGCCGCCCGCTTCCTGAATCAGCAGGGCGCCCGCAGCCATGTCCCACTCGGACAGGCCCGACTCCCAGAACGCATCGAAACGACCGGCGGCAACGTAGGCCAGATCCAGGCTCGCTGCGCCAGCACGACGGATGCCCGCAGTCTGGCCGACCAGGGCGCGGAACATGCCCAGGTAGTTTTCCAGGTTGTCCATCTGGTCGTCACGGAACGGGAAGCCGGTGCCCAGCAGGGCGCCGTCCAGGCTGGTGCGGCCGCTGACACGCAGGCGGCGACCATTGAGCTGGGCGCCACGGCCACGGCTGGCGGTGAATTCTTCCTGGCGAACCGGGTCCAGCACCACGGCGTGTTCCAGGCGGCCGCGGTATTTGCACGCAATGCTCACGGCAAAGTGCGGGATGCCGCGCAGGAAGTTGGTGGTGCCATCCAGTGGGTCGATGATCCACAGGTAGTCTTCGCCTTCGCCGCTGCCTTTGTGCAGGCCGGTTTCTTCGCCGAGGATGCCGTGGGTAGGGTAGGCCTTGCGCAGGGCGTCGATGATTTTCTGTTCAGCGGCGCGATCCACCTCGGACACATAATCCTTGGCGTCTTTTTCGTCGACCTTGATGGTATCCAGGCGCTCGATGGAGCGGAAGATCAATTCACTGGCGCTGCGGGCGGCGCGCAGCGCGATATTCAGCATGGGCTGCATGGATAGGTCACCTAAGGTTGTTAAAGAAAGCCGGGCAGTTTAGCAGAAACTTTCTTCAGGTGAAGGGCGACGTTAGCTTTCGTGGCATAACCCTAAGCGCTTCTGTAAGATTTGCTCCCCTTTCCCGTGTCCGAGAGCGCCTCCCTTGCTGCAAAACATCCGTGTCGTTTTGGTCAATACCAGTCATCCCGGCAACATCGGTGGGGTGGCGCGAGCCATGAAAAACATGGGGCTGACGCGGCTGGTGCTGGTCGAGCCACGTGTGTTTCCGCACCATGAGGCCGATGCCCGCGCATCCGGCGCCAATGACATCCTGGAAAACGCCCAGGTTGTCGCCACCCTGGAAGACGCCTTGGTCGGCTGCAACCTGGTGCTCGGCACCAGCGCCCGCGACCGCCGCATTCCCTGGCCATTGCTGGACCCGCGTGAGTGCGGTACCAAAGTGGTGGAAGAGGCGGCCGGTGGCGCAGAAATCGCCCTGGTGTTTGGCCGTGAAGACTCCGGCCTGACCAATGAAGAACTGCAGCGATGTCATTACCACGTGCACATTCCATCAGACCCTGAGTTCAGTTCGCTGAACCTGGGTGCGGCGGTGCAGGTGCTGACGTACGAAGTGCGCATGGCCTGGTTGGCGGCTGAGGGCCAGCCGAGCAAGATGGAGAAGGACGAAGTGGCGTCGACCAAAAGTGGCGAGCTGGCCACGATGGACGAGCTGGAGCGATTCTATGAGCACCTGGAGCAGACCCTGGTGGCCATCGAGTTCCTCGATCCTGAAAAGCCACGGCACTTGATGGCGCGCCTGCGCCGGTTGTACGGACGCAGCTCGGTCAGCCGGGCAGAAATGAATATATTGCGTGGCATCCTCACGGAAACCCAGAAAGCGGCCCGTGGCGAGCTGCTTAAGCGGAAGGATTAAAAATGTTCGAGCGTTTGCGAGAAGATATCCAGAGTGTTTTCCACCGTGACCCGGCGGCGCGCAACGCCTTTGAAGTGCTGACCTGCTACCCCGGCATGCACGCGATCTGGCTTCACCGCCTGTCCGGCGCCCTGTGGGGCATGGGTTGGAAATGGCTGGCGCGGCTGGTGTCGAACTTCGGGCGCTGGCTGACCGGGATCGAAATTCACCCCGGCGCCAAGGTCGGCCGTCGCTTCTTCATCGACCATGGCATGGGCATCGTGATTGGCGAGACCGCCGAGATTGGCGATGACGTGACGCTCTATCAGGGTGTCACCCTGGGCGGGACCACCTGGAATAAAGGCAAGCGCCACCCGACGCTGGGCGACGGTGTTGTGGTGGGCGCGGGCGCCAAGGTGCTTGGCCCGTTCACGGTCGGTGCGGGTGCCAAGGTTGGCTCCAATGCCGTGGTCACCAAGGCTGTGCCGCCCGGTGCGACGGTGGTGGGTATTCCGGGCCGGATCATCGTCAAGCCGGAAGTCGGCGACGAGCAGGAGGCCAAGCGCAAGGCCATGGCCGAGAAGATCGGCTTTGATGCCTATGGCGTCAGCGAAGACATGCCTGACCCGGTGGCGCGTGCCATTGGCCAGTTGCTCGACCACCTGCAAGCGGTGGATGGCAAGCTGGAGGGCATGTGTGGTGCCCTGAAGGACCTGGGCAGCCCGTACTGTGCGAAGGATCTGCCTGAGCTGCGCGAAGAGGATTTCGCCGAGATCAAGGACGATACCGCCACCAAGGCAGGCTGAGATCTCGAAATCACCAGAGATCCCCTGTGGGAGGGGGCTTGCCCCCGATTGCAGTGGATCAGCCGGCCTATTTGGCAACTGACCCACCTCTATCGGGGGCAAGCCCCCTCCCACATTTGACCTTCATTGTGTCTGGCATCGCAGGTTATCCGGTGACGCTGTTCGTCCCCACCCCAGCCTGCTATGATTCGCGCGCCCTTTTTACGGGTAATCCTGACTAAAGTACTAGGTCTTATAGTTGACTTAAATACTCGGGAATCGCATACTTGCTCCCATTCTGAAACACCTTGGTACTTGTCCATGAGACTGACTACAAAAGGCCGATACGCGGTGACTGCCATGCTCGACCTGGCTTTGCACGCGCAAACTGGGCCGGTGTCCCTGGCCGATATCTCCGAGCGCCAAGGCATTTCCCTGTCCTACCTCGAGCAGCTGTTCGCCAAATTGCGCCGCAGCAATCTGGTTTCCAGCGTGAGAGGCCCAGGTGGCGGCTATCAATTGTCCCGCGATATGCAGGGCATCCAGGTAGCCCAGGTGATCGACGCGGTCAACGAATCCGTTGACGCGACCAAATGCCAGGGCCTGGGTGATTGCCATGCCGGTGACACCTGCCTGACGCACCACTTGTGGTGTGACTTGAGCCTGCAGATCCATGAGTTTTTGAGTGGTATCAGCTTGGCTGATCTTGTGACTCGCCGTGAGGTGCAAGAAGTAGCCCAGCGTCAGGACCAGCGCCGTTGCAACACCAAGGCGCCGCGTCTGGACAAGATCGAAGCGTCCGCCGTCGAGTGACAGCCGCAGAGCTAACGGCGCGCCAGCCAGCCTGATTTAGGAGAAAGTCCATGAAATTGCCGATTTACCTTGATTACTCAGCGACCACCCCGGTTGATCCGCGTGTCGCGCAAAAGATGAGCGAATGCCTGCTGGTTGACGGAAACTTCGGCAACCCGGCCTCCCGTTCCCACGTATTCGGCTGGAAAGCCGAGGAGGCGGTCGAGAACGCTCGTCGCCAGGTCGCCGATCTGGTTGGTGCCGACCCGCGCGAAATCGTCTGGACCTCCGGTGCCACCGAGTCCGACAACCTGGCGATCAAGGGCGCGGCGCATTTCTACGCGACCAAGGGCAAGCACCTGATCACCACCAAGATTGAGCACAAGGCTGTCCTCGACACCATGCGCCAACTGGAGCGTGAAGGTTTTGAGGTCACCTACCTCGAACCAACCACCGACGGTATCGTCACCCCGGCCATGATCGAAGCCGCGCTGCGTGAAGACACCATCCTGGTTTCCGTGATCCACGTGAACAACGAAATCGGCACCATCAACGACATCGAAGCGATTGGCGAATTGACCCGCTCCAAGGGCATCCTGCTGCACGTCGACGCCGCTCAGTCCACCGGCAAGGTCGATATCGACCTGTCCAAGCTGAAAGTCGACCTGATGTCGTTCTCCGCCCACAAGACCTACGGTCCTAAAGGCATCGGCGCCCTCTACGTAAGCCGCAAGCCGCGCGTACGTATCGAGGCCACCATGCACGGCGGCGGTCACGAGCGCGGCATGCGTTCGGGCACCCTGGCGACCCACCAGATCGTCGGCATGGGCGAAGCCTTCCGTGTGGCCAAGGAAGACATGGCTGCCGAAAACGTGCGCATCAAGGCCTTGAGTGACCGCTTCTACAAGCAGGTCGAGAACCTTGAAGAGCTGTACATCAACGGCAGCATGACCGCCCGTGTACCGCACAACCTGAATTTGAGCTTCAACTATGTCGAAGGCGAGTCGCTGATCATGGCGCTCAAGGACCTGGCGGTTTCGTCCGGTTCGGCCTGCACCTCGGCGTCCCTTGAGCCTTCGTATGTATTGCGCGCCCTGGGCCGCAACGACGAACTGGCACACAGCTCGATCCGCTTTACCTTCGGCCGCTTCACCACTGAAGAGCAAGTCGACTACGCCGCGCAGAAAGTCTGCGAAGCCGTCAACAAGCTGCGCGTTCTGTCGCCGCTGTGGGACATGTACAAAGACGGTGTCGACATTTCCAAGATCGAGTGGGCGGCACACTAAATATAGAAGCCGCCACCCCAGCTCTGTAGCAACGTGGCGGAAAACGCAGGCGTTTCTACAGGGTTCCAGAGCGGCCCTGATGAGTGAGGATTCAGTACCATGGCTTACAGCGAAAAGGTCATCGACCACTACGAAAACCCGCGCAACGTCGGCAAGATGAACGCGGAAGACCCTGATGTCGGCACTGGCATGGTCGGCGCTCCGGCGTGCGGCGATGTGATGCGCCTGCAGATCAAGGTCAACGACGCCGGCGTTATCGAGGACGCCAAGTTCAAGACCTACGGCTGCGGTTCGGCCATCGCCTCCAGCTCCCTGGCGACCGAATGGATGAAAGGCAAGACCCTGGATGAGGCTGTCACCATCAGCAACACCCAGCTGGCCGAAGAACTGGCCCTGCCGCCGGTGAAAATTCACTGCTCGGTACTCGCCGAGGACGCCATCAAGGCGGCCGTTCGCGACTACAAGCAGAAGAAAGGCTTGATCTAAGTATTTGGCGACGAGTAAGGAGTCAACGATGGCTATCAGCATGACAGAAGCGGCAGCGCAGCACATTCGCCGCTCCCTGAATGGGCGCGGTAAAGGTGAGGGGATTCGTCTGGGTGTTCGCACCACGGGCTGTTCCGGCCTTGCCTACGTGCTGGAGTTTGTCGACGAGGTGGTTGCGGAAGACCAGGTGTTTGAAAGTCACGGCGAGAAAGTGATCATCGACCCGAAAAGCCTGACGTACCTGGACGGCACCGAGCTCGATTTCGTCAAGGAAGGGTTGAACGAAGGCTTCAAGTTCAACAACCCCAACGTGCGCGGTGAATGTGGCTGCGGCGAAAGCTTCAACATCTGAGGCTTCTTGTGGGTACTCCTTGTCATTTCGCTTTATTCGAGCTGCAGCCGAGCTTTCGCCTGGACCTCGACCAGCTTGCCACGCGCTATCGAGAATTGGCGCGTGGCGTGCATCCGGACCGCTTCGCTGACGCTTCCGAGCGTGAGCAACGCCTGGCGCTGGAGCAATCGGCCAGCCTCAACGAAGCCTATCAGACGCTCAAAAGCCCCCCGAAACGCGCGCGTTATTTGCTGGCGATGAAGGGCGGCGAGTTGCCGATGGAAGTCACCGTGCATGACCCGGACTTCCTGATGCAGCAGATGCAATGGCGCGAAGAACTCGAAGACTTGCAGGACGAAGCCGATGTGGCTGGCGTCGCGGTCTTCAAGCGTCGTCTGAAGGCGGCCCAGGATGAGCTCAACGAAAGCTTCGCAGCCTGTTGGGATGATGCTGCGCAACGCGAACAGGCCGAACGCCTGATGCGGCGCATGCAGTTTCTCGACAAGCTCACCTACGAAGTGCGCC
The DNA here is from genome assembly GCF_900004785.1 of Pseudomonas sp. 28 E 9. Classification (NCBI taxonomy): domain Bacteria; kingdom Pseudomonadati; phylum Pseudomonadota; class Gammaproteobacteria; order Pseudomonadales; family Pseudomonadaceae; genus Pseudomonas; species Pseudomonas sp. 28 E 9. Next base: position 127,357 of record NZ_CVTK01000057.1, read on the forward strand.
AGCTAGAAGAGCGCCTCGACGATTAACCCAGTGTGCTGCCCGTGATGCACGCCTGATAGACAGATAAGACCTGATTACCATGGCTCTACTGCAAATCGCCGAACCCGGTCAAAGCCCTCAACCGCACCAGCGTCGCCTGGCGGTCGGGATTGACCTGGGCACTACCAATTCCCTGGTTGCTGCCGTGCGCAGCGGCCTGTCCGAACCGTTGCCCGATGCCGATGGCCAAGTCATCCTGCCGTCCGCCGTGCGCTATCACGCCGACCGTATCGAAGTCGGCGAGTCGGCCAAGCTGGCAGCGTCCTCCGACCCCCTCAATACCGTGTTGTCGGTCAAGCGCTTGATGGGTCGTGGTCTGTCCGACGTCAAGCAATTGGGCGACCAGCTGCCGTACCGCTTTGTCGGCGGTGAATCGCATATGCCGTTCATCGACACCGCCCAGGGCCCGAAAAGCCCGGTGGAAGTGTCGGCCGATATCCTCAAGGTGCTGCGCCAGCGTGCGGAAACCACCCTGGGCGGCGAGTTGGTTGGTGCGGTGATCACGGTTCCGGCGTATTTCGACGACGCGCAGCGCCAAGCCACCAAGGATGCGGCAAAGCTCGCCGGCCTGAACGTGTTGCGTTTGCTTAATGAGCCGACCGCTGCCGCCGTGGCTTACGGCCTGGACCAGCACGCCGAAGGCCTGGTCGCCATTTATGATCTGGGCGGCGGCACCTTTGATATTTCGATCCTGCGCCTGACCGGCGGTGTGTTCGAAGTGCTGGCCACCGGTGGCGACAGCGCCCTGGGTGGCGATGACTTCGACCATGCCATCGCGGGCTGGATCATCAGCAGTGCCGGCTTGTCTGCCGACCTGGACCCAGGCGCTCAGCGCAACCTGCTGCAAGCCGCCTGCGCTGCCAAGGAAGCGCTGACGGACGCTGCTACCGTTGAAGTTTCCTACGGTAGCTGGTCGGCCCAGCTGACCCGCGAAGCCTTCGATGCGTTGATCGAACCGATGGTTGCCCGCAGCCTCAAGGCCTGCCGCCGTGCGGTGCGTGATTCCGGTATCGAGCTGGAAGACGTGGGTGCCGTGGTCATGGTCGGCGGTTCCACCCGCGTTCCGCGCGTGCGTGACGCCGTCGCCGAAGCCTTTGGCCGCCAGCCGTTGACTGAAATCGACCCGGACCAGGTGGTCGCTATTGGCGCTGCGATCCAGGCCGATACCCTGGCCGGCAACAAGCGCGATGGCGGCGAACTGCTGCTGCTCGATGTGATTCCGTTGTCCCTGGGCCTGGAAACCATGGGCGGCCTGATGGAGAAAGTGATTCCGCGCAACACCACCATTCCCGTCGCCCGCGCCCAGGATTTCACCACCTACAAAGATGGCCAGACGGCCATGATGATTCATGTGCTGCAAGGCGAGCGCGAGCTGATCAGCGACTGCCGCTCCCTGGCGCGCTTTGAGTTGCGCGGTATCCCGGCGATGGTCGCGGGTGCGGCGAAGATTCGCGTGACCTTCCAGGTCGACGCCGACGGCCTGCTCAGCGTGGCGGCCCGTGAACTGGGCTCGGGCGTCGAGGCCAGTATCCAGGTCAAGCCGTCCTACGGCCTGACTGACGGTGAAATCGCCAAGATGCTCAAGGACTCGTTCCAATATGCCGGCGACGACAAGGTCGCTCGCGTGCTGCGTGAGCAGCAAGTCGATGCCCAGCGCCTGCTCGAAGCGGTGCAGGGCGCCCTGGATGCCGATGGCGAGCGCTTGCTGGATGCCGAGGAACGCATGGTCATCGACCTGCAGATGCAGGAGCTGGCCGAACTGATGAAAGGCACCGATGGCTACGCCATCGAGCAGCAGACCAAGCGTCTGTCGCAAGTGACCGATGCCTTTGCCGCCCGTCGTATGGACCAGTCGGTAAAAGCCGCCCTGGCGGGACGCAACCTGAATGAACTCGAGGATTAACTGATGCCGCAGATCATTTTTCTGCCACACGCCGAGCATTGCCCGGACGGTATGGTCGTGGAGGCTGAGACCGGCAAGTCCATTCTCGAAGTTGCCCATGACAACCACATCGAAATCGAAAGCGCCTGCGGCGGTGTGTGCGCCTGCACCACTTGTCATTGCATCATTCGCGAGGGCTTCAACAGCCTTGAAGAGGCTGATGAGCTGGAAGAGGACTTCCTCGATCGCGCCTGGGGCCTTGAAGCCACTTCGCGTCTAAGCTGTCAGGCAAAGGTCGGCACTGAAGACATCACGGTCGAAATCCCGAAATATTCGCTCAACCATGCGGCCGAAGCGCCGCATTGATTCAAGGAACTGTCATGAGCCTGAAATGGGTTGATGTACAAGAAATCGCTATACAACTTGCTGAAGCTCATCCTGAGGTCAATCCTCTTACGGTGAACTTCGTCAAGCTGCGTAACCTCGTAATGGAACTGCCGGATTTTGACGACATCCCTGATCGGGGTGGCGAAAAGGTCCTGGAGGCGATTCAAGGCCTGTGGATCGAAGAAGCAGACTGAGCCGCCTTATTACGCAGTTAGGCAATACCTGATAACCCGCGTATAATTCGCGGGTTTAATTTTTCGTAAATTACCGTTTCTGGAGTTACACCATGGCTGTTCAACGTACTTTCTCCATCATCAAGCCTGACGCTGTTGCAAAAAACGTCATCGGCGAGATCACCACTCGTTTCGAAAAAGCCGGCCTGAAGGTTGTAGCTTCGAAACTCAAGCAACTGTCCAAGGCTGAAGCTGAAGGCTTCTACGCTGAGCACAGCGCTCGTGGCTTCTTCGGCGACCTGGTTGCCTTCATGATCTCCGGTCCTGTTGTTGTTCAGGTGCTGGAAGGCGAGAACGCTATCGCTCTGAACCGTGAGCTGATGGGCGCTACCAACCCTAAAGAAGCGGCTGCCGGCACTATCCGTGCTGACTTCGCCGAGTCCATCGACGCCAACGCTGTTCACGGTTCGGACTCCGAAGCCGCTGCTGCTCGCGAAATCTCGTACTTTTTCGCTGCTACTGAAGTAACCGCTCGCTAAGCATCGGCTTAAAGAGTGAGGGTGAATCCATGACGACATCGACTGTTAAAACCAACCTGCTGGGTCTGACTCAGCCGGAAATGGAGAAATTCTTCGACTCAATCGGGGAGAAGCGTTTCCGTGCCGGTCAGGTAATGAAGTGGATTCACCACTTTGGCGTCGACGATTTCGACGCCATGACGAACGTCAGCAAGGCCCTGCGCGACAAGCTCAAGGCCATTGCCGAAGTTCGTGGTCCCGAAGTGGTCAGCGAGGACATCTCCAGCGACGGCACCCGCAAGTGGGTGGTGCGTGTGGCGTCCGGCAGCTGCGTCGAGACCGTCTACATTCCCCAGGGCAAGCGCGGCACCTTGTGCGTTTCGTCCCAGGCAGGCTGTGCCCTGGACTGCAGTTTCTGCTCCACCGGCAAGCAAGGCTTCAACAGCAACCTCACCGCCGCCGAAGTGATCGGCCAGGTGTGGATTGCCAACAAATCCTTTGGCAGCGTCCCGGCGACCGTCGACCGTGCCATCACCAACGTGGTGATGATGGGCATGGGTGAGCCGCTGCTGAACTTCGACAACGTGGTTGCGGCCATGCACCTGATGATGGACGACCTGGGCTACGGCATCTCCAAGCGCCGTGTGACCCTGTCGACCTCCGGCGTGGTACCGATGATCGATGAGCTGGCCAAGCACATCGACGTTTCCCTGGCCTTGTCGCTGCACGCACCCAATGACGCATTGCGTAACCAATTGGTGCCGATCAACAAGAAGTATCCGCTTAAGATGCTGCTCGAATCCTGCCAGCGTTATATGGCGACCTTGGGCGAAAAGCGTGTTTTGACCATTGAGTACACCATGCTCAAGGACGTCAACGACAAGGTCGAGCACGCGGTCGAGATGATCGAGTTGCTCAAGAACACCCCGTGCAAGATCAACCTGATTCCGTTCAACCCGTTTCCCCATTCTGGCTACGAGCGGCCGAGCAACAACGCCATCCGCCGTTTCCAGGATCAACTGCACCAGGCCGGCTACAACGTCACCGTGCGCACTACGCGCGGTGAAGACATCGACGCCGCCTGTGGCCAACTTGTAGGGCAGGTGATGGACCGCACCCGCCGCAGCGAGCGTTATATCGCCGGACGCGAACTGAACGCCGCCGACGATTTGCCGCTGATTGCTGTAAATCGAATCTGAGAGAGGACCTCTATGCCCTTGCGCCTTGCGCTGCTTTTGCTTGTTACCGGTCTCGCGGCCGGTTGTGTTTCATCGGGCCATGATAGCCCTTTGCAAACCGACGAGGGGCGTGAAGCGGCGCGAGTGGCGTATGTGCAACTGGGTCTGGGCTATCTGCAACAAGGCATGAGCGAGCAGGCCAAGGTGCCATTGAAGAAGGCCCTGGAGCTGGATGCCGACGATGCGGATGCCAATGCCGCGCTGGCGCTGGTCTTCCAGGCTCAGGCTGAGCCCGAGTTGGCTGATCGGTATTTCACCACGGCACTGGCTTCCCGTCCTGGCGACGCGCGGTTGCTGAACAACTACGGTAGCTTCCTGTTCGAGCAGAAACATTATGAACAGGCGGCCGCTTATTTCCGCCAGGCCAGCACTGACACCCTTTATCCCCAGCGTTCGCGCATCTTCGAGAACCTTGGGGTGACGTCGATACACCTGGGACAGCGCGAACTGGCGCGCCAGCAACTCGAAAAAGCTTTGCACCTGAACGCTCGCCAGCCACGTGCTTTGCTTGAAATGGCTGAGTTGTCCTACGAAGACAGGCATTATGTGCCGGCACGTGACTATTACGAGCGTTTTAGCCTGCTCAGCGGGCAGAATGCACGTAGTCTATTGCTCGGTGTGCGGCTGGCGACGGTTCATGAAGAACGCGACACGGCCGCACGTTTTGGCCAGCAACTCGAACGACTCTATCCCGGTACGCCGGAATATCAGCAATACCTGTCGGAGCAATGATGAAAGCCGCGCACCCGGAAGTTGTAGCAGCTAATCGCGTAAACCCAGGCGACACCTTGCGTGAGGCCCGCGAAAGCAATGGTTGGTCGCTGGCGCAAGTGGCCCTCAAGCTCAATTTGACCAGCACCTCCCTGGCCAACCTGGAAGCTGGCGCATTCGACAAGCTGCCCGGGCACACGTTTGCCCGCGGCTATATCCGCGCTTATGCCAAGTTGCTGGGTATCGACCAGACCGCACTGGTCCAGCAATTCGACCAGTTCACCGGCACCGACTCCCAGGGCAGCAATGTGCATGGCCTCGGTCGTATTGAAGAGCCGACCCGGGTGTCCCACACGATCCTGCGCATTGTCAGCCTGTTGCTGCTGATTGCCGTGATCGGGGGTGGCTTCGTCTGGTGGCAGGACCAGACTTCCCAGCGCAATAAAGACCTGACCAGCAACGCGCTGGAGCACGTCGAAGTCGAGAGCGCCGACGGCACCACCCAGATTCATCCGCTGGATGAGCCGGAAGACCAGGCGGTCGTCGAAGGGCAAGTCACGCCGGAAGCGCCTGCCACCGCTGAACAACCAACTCCGCAAGCCGACAGCGCACCTGCAGCGACTGCAACCGTACCCGCGCCGGCTCCCGCAGCGCCGGTGGCCCAGGCTCCCGCAGCGACCGCTCCGGCCCAGGCTCCAGCGCCTGCGGCACCGGCTGCGCCTGCCATTTCGCCGCCCACCACCCCCGCGTTGATCGCCGGTGACGGGCGCGTACAGATCACCTTCGTCGCTGACTGCTGGACGCAAGTCAGCGACGGTAATGGCAAAGTGCTGTTTAGCGGTCTGAAGCGTAAGGGAGATACTCTTGACCAGGGCGGCAAGCCTCCTTTGACGCTGCGTCTGGGCTATGCCCGTGGCGCGCAAGTGGCCTACAACGGCCAGCCTGTGGACGTAGCGCCGTTCACCAGTGGCGAGACCGCTCGCCTCAAGTTGGGACAATAGTCATGCACGGCGAATCTCCAATCAAACGTCGCGTATCGCGCAAGATCTGGGTCGGCTCGGTGCCGGTGGGCGGCGATGCCCCCATTGCGGTGCAGAGCATGACCAACAGCGACACCAATGACGTGGCCGCCACCGTCGCCCAGATCAATCGTCTGGAAGCGGCCGGCGTGGACATCGTGCGCGTGTCCGTACCGGACATGGACGCTGCCGAAGCCTTCGGCCGTATCAAGCAATTGGTCAAGGTGCCGCTGGTTGCCGATATCCACTTCGACTACAAGATCGCGTTGCGCGTAGCCGAACTGGGTGTGGACTGCCTGCGGATCAACCCGGGCAACATCGGTCGTGAAGACCGTGTGCGCGCCGTGGTCGATGCGGCCCGTGATCGCGGTATTCCCATCCGCATCGGGGTCAACGCCGGTTCGCTGGAAAAAGACCTGCAAAAGAAATACGGCGAGCCTACCCCGGCGGCGCTGGTGGAGTCGGCATTGCGCCACGTTGAACACCTGGAGCGCCTGAATTTCCAGGACTTCAAGGTCAGCGTAAAGGCGTCCGACGTGTTCATGGCCGTAGAAGCCTATCGCCTGCTGGCCAAGGAAATCGTGCAGCCGCTGCACCTGGGCATCACTGAAGCGGGCGGTTTACGCTCAGGCACAGTGAAATCTGCGGTGGGTCTCGGTATGCTGCTCGCCGAAGGGATTGGCGATACTATCCGCATCTCCCTGGCGGCAGACCCCGTAGAGGAAGTGAAGGTCGGCTACGACATTCTCAAATCCCTGCGTTTGCGTTCCCGTGGCATCAATTTCATTGCCTGCCCGAGCTGCTCGCGGCAGAACTTCGACGTGGTGAAAACCATGAACGATCTGGAGTTGCGTCTCGAAGACCTGCTGGTGCCGCTGGATGTCGCGGTGATCGGTTGCGTGGTCAACGGACCGGGCGAGGCCAAGGAGGCACACGTGGGCTTGACCGGCGGTACACCGAACCTGATTTACATCGACGGCAAACCGTCGCAGAAATTGACGAATGACAATCTGGTGGATGAGCTGGAAAAGCTGATCCGCGAGAAAGCGGCCGAGAAGGTCGCCGCTGACGCAGCGCTGATCGCTCGCGGCTGATTGAACGAATTTAAGGATTTGATGTGAGCAAGTCTCTGCAAGCCATTCGTGGCATGAACGACATCCTGCCGGAGCAGACGCCACTGTGGCGCTATTTCGAGAGCACGGTCGCGCGTCTGCTGGATAACTACGGTTACAAGCAGATCCGTATGCCGATCGTCGAGTTCACCGAGCTGTTCAAGCGCTCCATCGGTGAAGTGACCGACATCGTCGAAAAAGAGATGTACACCTTTGAAGACCGTAACGGCGACTCCCTGACCCTGCGTCCGGAAGGCACTGCGGCCTGCGTTCGCGCTGTGCTGGAGCATGGCATCACCGGTGGCGGCCAGACCCAGAAACTGTGGTACATCGGCCCGATGTTCCGCCACGAGCGTCCGCAGAAAGGTCGCTATCGCCAGTTTCACCAGATCGGTTGCGAAGTCTTCAACCTGGACGGTCCGGACATCGATGCCGAGCTGATCGTCCTGACCTGGCGCCTGTGGGGCCAGTTGGGCATCCGCGACGCGGTCAAGCTCGAACTCAACAGCCTGGGCACCAGCGAGTCCCGCGGACGCTATCGCGAAGCCCTGGTCGAGTACCTGTCTGCCCACCTGGACAAGCTGGACGAAGACAGCCAGCGCCGCCTGAAGACCAACCCGTTGCGCGTGCTTGATACCAAGAACGCCGACACCCAGGCCGTACTGGTCGACGCGCCGAAAATGGCCGACTACCTGGATGACGAATCGCGCACGCACTTCGAGGGCCTCAAGGCTCGCCTGGATGCGGCGGGTATTCCGTATGTGATCAACCCCAAGCTGGTGCGCGGCCTCGATTACTACAGCAAGACCGTGTTCGAGTGGGTCACCGACAAACTCGGCGCCCAGGGTACGGTGTGTGCCGGTGGTCGTTACGACGGCCTGGTCGAGCAAATGGGTGGCAAGCCGACCACGGGCGTAGGTTTCGCCATGGGCATCGAGCGGCTGATCCTGTTGCTCGAGACCCTTGAGCAAGTGCCACAAGAGATTTCCCGCCAGGTGGACGTGTATCTTTGCGCTTTTGGCGAGGCCGCCGAACTGGCTGCCCTGGCCTTGAGCGAACAGGTGCGTGACCAACTGCCGAACCTGCGTCTGCAAATCAATGCCGGCGCCGGTAGCTTCAAGAGCCAGTTCAAGAAGGCTGACAAGAGCGGCGCGTTGTATGCGCTGATCCTCGGCGATGACGAATTGGCCCAGCAAGTGGTAGGTTTCAAACCCCTGCGTGGCCAGGGCGAACAACAGAACATTGCCTTTGATGCGCTCGCTGCGCACCTGGCCACCTGCGTTGTGCAGGGTTGAAGCTGTCGAACAGCCGAATTTAGCGATTAAGGAGTATTGGGGTGTCGAGTACTGATGATGAGCAACTGGCCGAGTTCAAGGACTGGTGGCAGCGTAACGGCAAGCCCCTGGTAACTGGCGGTCTGCTGGCTTTAGTGGTGGTGTTCGGCTGGCAAGCCTGGACCAAGTATCAGGCCAACCAGTCCCAGGGCGCCTCGATCGTTTACCAGCAATTGCTGGAAACTACCCTGACGCCGGACGGCAAGCCGGACCCTGCACGAGTGGCAGACCTGGCCGGCAAGCTGAAGAACGAATTTGGCGGTACGACCTACGCCCAGTACGGTAGCCTGTTCGTCGCGAAAGTCGCGGTCGACACCGGCAAGCTGGATGAGGCAGCCACTGAGCTCAAGGCCATCGCCGACAAACCGACCAACCCGACCCTGGGTGAAATCGCACGTCAACGCCTGGCACAGGTATTGGCGGCACAGAACAAGGCTGACGAAGCACTCAAACTGCTCGACGGCGATGCTGACAAGGCATTTGTAGCCACTCGCGAAGAGCTCAAGGGCGACCTGTTGGTCCAATTGGGTCGTACCGACGAAGCCAATGCTGCGTACCAAAAAGCCAAGGCGGCGCTGTCTGATGAAGCGGCGGTCGGTGGCTTACAAATCAAGCTGGACGACTTGGCCAAAGGGGATGCGTGACGTGATCCGTTGGAAACATGCAGCATTGCTGGCTCTGGCCGTTCTGGCCGCGGGTTGCAGCAGCAACAGTAAAAAAGAACTGCCGCCTGCGGAGCTGACCAGCTTCAAGGAAGAAGTGGTCCTGCAAAAGCAGTGGAGCCGCTCCATCGGTGATGGTCAGGGCGAAACCTACAACATGCTGGTACCGGCAATCGACGGTGACAACATTGTGGCCGCTGATGTAACCGGCATTGTGACCTCCCTGGATCGCATGACCGGCGACGTGAAGTGGAAGAAAGACCTTGAACTGCCTGTCTCCGGCGCCGTTGGCGTGGGTTACGGCATGGTCATGCTCGGCACGCTCAAAGGCGAAGTCGTGGCGCTGGACTCCGGCACCGGTGAAGAGAAATGGCGCGCCCGCGTGACCAGTGAAGTGCTCGCACCGCCTGCCACCAACGGCGATATCGTCGTGGTGCAGACCCAGGATGATCGTGTGATCGGTCTGGACGCCAGCACCGGCGAACAGCGCTGGTTGTACGACAGCACCCCGGCGGTGTTGACCCTGCGCGGTACCAGTGGTCCGATTGTGACCAACAATCTGGCCGTTGCCGGGCTGTCCACCGGTAAAGTGGTGGCCCTGAATACCCAGAACGGCGTCCCGGCCTGGGAAACCCGTGTGGCTATCCCGCAAGGTCGTTCCGAGTTGGATCGCGTTGTGGACATCGACGGCGGCTTGTTGCTGTCCGGCGAGACCCTCTACGTCGCTACTTACCAGGGCCGTGTCGCGGCACTGGACCTGCAGAGCGGCCGGGTCAACTGGCAACGTGATGCGTCCAGCTACGCCGGTGTCGCCCAAGGGTTTGGCAGCGTCTACGTAAGCCTGGCGTCCGGCACCGTTGAAAGTGTCGACGAGCGTTCCACCACTGCGCTGTGGAGCAACGACTCCCTGGCTCGCCGCCAACTGTCGGCACCGGAAGTCTTCTCCAGCTACGTAGCGGTCGGTGACTTCGAAGGCTACCTGCACCTGCTGAGCCAGGTGGACGGTCGCTTCGTGGGTCGCGAGCGTATCGACAGCGACGGCTTGCGTGCGCGTCCGCTGGTGGTGGGTAACATGCTGTATGTGTATGGCAACAGCGGCAAGCTGGAAGCCCTGACCATCAAGTAAGAATCATGCTTGGGGTAACCCCCAGGCGGCCTTGCCTCAATGCTGTTTGTAGGAGCGAGCTTGCTCGCGAAGGACGTCAACGCTAACGCGGGTTTTCTGGATAAACGCGGCGTCCTCTGGTTTTTCGCGAGCAAGCTCGCTCCTGCAGTATTCAGTGTCGAGCAGGGCATGTGGCATTCAAATGCCGCCCCGAGCACCAGCCGCTGCCTTGCAGCGGCTTTTGTATTTTCTGAAATAACGAAGTGGAGAGCCGCATGGTTCCCGTAATCGCCCTGGTGGGCCGACCTAACGTCGGCAAGTCCACCTTGTTCAACCGCCTGACCAGGACTCGCGACGCCATCGTCGGCGACTTGTCCGGTCTGACCCGTGATCGCCAATACGGTGAGGCAAAGTGGCAAGGGCGCTCCTACATTATTGTCGACACCGGTGGTATCTCCGGTGACGAACATGGCATGGACGAAAAAATGGCCGAGCAGTCGCTGCTGGCCATTGAAGAAGCCGATGTCGTGTTGTTCCTGGTGGACGCCCGCGCGGGCTACACCGCTGCCGACCAGATGATTGGCGAGCACCTGCGCAAGCGCAACAAGCGTTCCTATCTGGTCGCGAACAAGATCGATAACATCGATCCTGAAGCGGCCCGCGCCGAATTCAGCCCGATGGGCCTGGGCGACGCGATCCCGGTTGCCGGCGCCCACGGTCGCGGCATCACGCAGATGCTCGAAATTGCCCTCAGCACCTTTCCCAAGGATGACGATGAGGAAGAAGAGGGTGAGGAGGAGATCGTCGCCGAAGGCGAGGAAGCCAAGCGCATTCCTGGCCCGAGCGAAAAAGACGGTATCAAGATCGCCATCATCGGCCGCCCGAACGTCGGCAAGTCGACCCTGGTCAACCGCATGCTCGGTGAAGACCGGGTAATCGTCTATGACGAACCCGGCACCACCCGCGACAGCATCTACATCCCGTTCGAGCGCAACGAGGAAAAGTACACGCTGATCGACACCGCCGGTGTGCGCAAGCGCGGCAAGATCCACGAAGAAGTCGAAAAATTCTCCGTGGTCAAAACCCTGCAAGCGATCAAAGACGCCAACGTGGTGATCTTCGTGATGGACGCCCGCGAAGGCGTGGTGGACCACGACCTGAACCTTCTGGGCTTTGCCCTGGAAGCCGGTCGCGCCCTGGTGATCGCGATCAACAAGTGGGACGGCATGACGCCGAGCGAGCGCGATTTCGTCAAGATCGAGCTGCAGCGTCGCCTGTTCTTCGTTGAGTTCGCCGATATCCACTTCATCTCGGCGCTGCATGGCACCGGCGTGGGCAACCTCTACGCCTCGGTACAGAACTCGTTCAAGTCCGCGGTCACGCGCTGGCCGACCAACCGCCTTACCCAGATCCTGGAAGACGCGGTGGGCGAGCACGCGCCGCCGATGGTCAACAACCGCCGCATCAAACTGCGTTACGCCCACTTGGGTGGTGCCAACCCGCCGATTATCGTGATTCACGGTAACCAGATCGAGAAGGTGCCCAAGTCCTATGTGCGTTACCTGGAAAACACCTACCGCCGTGTCTTGAAGCTGGTCGGCACGCCGATCCGTATCGAGTTCAAGGGTGGCGAGAACCCATACGAAGGCAACAAGAACACATTGACCGACCGTCAGGTGAACAAGAAGCGTCGTTTGATGACTCACCACAAGAAAGCCGACAAGAAGCGCCGCGACAAGAAATAACCGCAGCTTCACGTTGTAAGCTGCAAGCTGCAAGAGAGGGCGCCGTTGGCGCCCTTTTTTGTGCGCGGCGGTTTGCCCCTTGACCCGCTTGCAGCTTGCAGCTTAAAACTTGCAGCTCACCCGAAGGGGGCTCCCATGATCACCAGCAAGCTGCCGAACGTCGGCACGACCATTTTCACCAGCATGTCGCAGTTGGCGGCCGACACCGGCGCAATCAACCTGTCCCAGGGTTTTCCCGACTTCAACGGCCCTCAGGATTTGCTCGACGCCGTCGGTCGGCACATCGCCAGCGGCCATAACCAATACGCACCGATGAGCGGCTTGCCCGCGCTGCGTCAGCAGGTGGCGGCAAAAATCGCCCGCAGCTACGGTGTCAGCGTCGATGCCGACCGTGAAGTCACCATCACGCCCGGCGCCACCCAAGGCATTTTCTGCGCGATCCAGGCGGTCATCCGCAACGGCGACGAAGTGATCATCTTCGACCCTTGCTACGACAGCTACGCACCCTCGGTGGAGCTGGCCGGCGGGCGCTGCGTGCATCTGCAGTTGGGCTTGCAGGATTTCAGCCTGGATCTGGAGCGTATCAAGGCCGCACTGTCGCCGCGCACGCGCATGATTGTGCTCAATACCCCGCACAACCCCAGTGGCGCGCTGGTCAGCCGTGAGGAGCTGGACCAGTTGGCCGAGCTGATTCGCGGACGCGATATCTACCTGCTCAGCGATGAAGTGTACGAACACCTGGTGTTCGACGATGTGCCCCACGTCAGCGTGCTGGCCCATGAGGAGCTGTACTCGCGCGCGTTTGTGGTCAGCTCGTTCGGCAAGACGTATCACGTCACGGGCTGGAAGACCGGCTATGTGGTTGCACCGCCGGCCCTCACTGCCGAGCTGCGCAAAGTGCATCAATACGTCAGCTTCTGTGGCGTGACGCCGTTGCAGTACGCGCTGGCCGATTTCATGGCTGAGCACCCGGAGCACGTGGATGCGCTGCCGGCGTTCTATCAAGCCAAGCGCGATCTGTTCTGCCAGTTGCTGGCGCCGTCGCGGTTCAGCTTCAGCCCGTCGGCGGGGACTTACTTTCAACTGGTGGATTATTCCCGGATCCGCCCGGACCTGGATGATGTCGCCATGTCCGAATGGATGACGCGCGAACACGGCGTGGCGTCGATTCCGATCTCGGTGTTTTACCGCGACCCACCCCAAGGCCAGCGCCTGGTGCGCCTGTGCTTTGCCAAACGCGAGGAGACGCTGCAACAAGCGGCGGAAAAACTATGCGCGATTTGAGTGCCTTGCCGAACCTGAACATTGCCCTGATCCAGACCACCCTGGCCTGGCACGACCGCCAGGCCAATCTTGAGCACTTCGAGCTGCTGCTGGAGCAAGCCAACGGCGCCGACCTGATGGTATTGCCGGAGATGTTCACCACGGGTTTCTCCATGGAATCGGCCGCCCTGGCCGAGCGGGAAAACGGCCCGACTCAGCGTTGGCTGCAAACCCAGGCGGCGAAATACAACGCTGTGATCACCGGCAGTGTGATCATCCAGGCGGCCGACGGCAGCCACCGTAACCGCCTGCTCTGGGCGCGCCCCGACGGTGAGGTGTTGCATTACGATAAACGCCACCTGTTTCGCATGGCCGGCGAACACGACCACTACACGCCCGGCGAGCGCCAGGTGCAGTTCGAGTTGAAGGGCTGGCGTATCCGCCCGCTGATTTGCTACGACCTGCGCTTCCCGGTGTGGAGTCGCGATGCCCAGGACACCGACTTGCTGCTGTACACCGCCAATTGGCCGGGCGCGCGGCGCCAGCACTGGAACCGCTTGTTGCCGGCCCGGGCCATCGAGAATTTGTGTTATGTGGCGGCGGTGAATCGAGTCGGCACGGACGGCAAGGGCTTTGCCTACACCGGCGACAGCCAGGTGCTGGATTTCCAGGGCGAGACATTGCTGAGCGCGGGAGAAGCGGATGGGGTATTCCAGGTGATTCTGGATGCAGCGGAGTTGGCGGCGTATCGCACCAAATTCCCGGCGAATCTGGATGCCGATAGTTTTCAGTTTGTCTGACAGACCGCTATCGGGGGCAAGCCCCCTCCCACATTTGGAATGCATTCCCCTGTGGGAGGGGGCTTGCCCCCGATGAGGCCATCAGCACCACCACCCTAGCCCAAAGTAAAAAGGCCCCTGGATTCTCACCCAGGGGCCTTTTGCATGGCGCCGATAAAGCTTACGCCGCCTTCGCTTCCTGCTGGCTCAACGAGCGGTTCAGCGCACTGAACAGCGCCTTGAAGCTTGCCGTGGTGATGTTTTCATCAATCCCCACGCCATGCACCGGACGCTCGCCGTTCACGCGCAGCTCGATGTAGGCCGCCGCCTTGGCGTTGGTGCCCGCGCCAATCGCGTGTTCGTTGTAATCCATGATCTCCACACCGATCGGCAAGCCGGCCACCAGTGCCTCCAGCGCGCCGTTGCCTTTGCCTTTCCAGTGCAGATTGGTTTCGCCCTGGCCCTTGCCGGAGACTTCCACTTCCACATAGCTGTTGCCGTTTTCTTCCTGCAGGCGGTGGCTGACCAGCGCATACGGAGTGTTGGCTTGCAGGTATTCACGCTGCAGCAACGCGTAGATCTGCGGTGCGGTCATCTCCAGTCCCACGCGGTCGGTCTCGGCCTGTACCACCTGGCTGAATTCGATCTGCATGCGGCGCGGCAAGCTGATGTCGTATTCCTGTTCCAGCAGGTAGGCGATGCCGCCCTTTCCCGACTGGCTGTTCACCCGGATCACTGCCTCGTAGCTGCGACCGATGTCGGCCGGGTCGATCGGCAAGTACGGCACTTCCCACAGAGCATCGTCTTTCTGCTGGGAGAAACCCTTGCGGATCGCGTCCTGGTGCGAGCCGGAGAACGCGGTGTGCACCAGGTCGCCGACATACGGATGACGCGGATGCACCTGGATCTGGTTGCACTCTTCGACGACTTTGCGCACGCCGTCGATGTCGGAGAAGTCCAGTTGCGGGTCGAGGCCCTGGGTGTACATGTTCAGTGCCACGGTGACCAGGTCGACGTTACCGGTGCGCTCGCCGTTGCCGAACAGGCAGCCTTCGACACGGTCGGCGCCGGCCATCAGGCCCAGTTCGGTGGCGGCCACGCCGGTGCCACGGTCGTTGTGGGTGTGCAGGCTGATGATCACGCTGTCACGGCGGTTGATGTGGCGACCGAACCACTCGATCTGGTCGGCATAGATATTCGGCGTGGCGCATTCAACCGTGGCCGGCAGGTTGAGGATCATCTTGTGCTCGGGCGTCGGGTTCCACACCTCGATCACTGCGTCACAGACTTCCTTGGCAAACTCCAGCTCCGTGGCGCTGAAGGTTTCCGGCGAATATTCGAAGGTCCACTGGGTCTCGGGCTGCTGCGCGGCGTATTTGACGAACAGCTTGGCGGCGTTGACCGCGATGGCCTTGATGCCGTCCTTGTCCTGGTTGAACACAATGCGGCGGAACGACGGCGACGTGGCATTGTACAAATGCACGATGGCCTTTTTGGCGCCGCGCAGGGATTCGAAGGTGCGCGCGATCAAGTCTTCACGGCCCTGGGTCAGCACCTGGATGGTGGTGTACTCGGGGATGTGGTTGTCTTCGATCAGGGTGCGCACGAAATCAAAATCGGTTTGCGATGCGGCCGGGAAGGAGGCTTCGATTTCCTTCACACCCACGGCAACCAGAGTCTTCCAGAAACGCAGCTTTTTCGCCGCGTCCATCGGTTCGATCAGCGACTGGTTGCCATCACGCAGGTCGGAGCTGCACCAGATCGGCGCGCTGGTGATGGTTTTCGAAGGCCAGGTGCGGTCCGGGATATCGATGGTCGGGAACGCGCGGTACTTCGAAGACGGGTCTTTGAGCATGCTCATCGCAAAATCCTTTGTTGGAGGGCCGAGAAGAGGCGGCCTGCCGAATCACTATTATTGGGGACGACGCTTGGGGCGAGGCAGATCGATTCAGCCTGGCAGTCGTGCGCTGACGAGGCACAGACTGCGGTGCTGGCGGCGCTGAATGAGGGTGTGAGAGGTTTTCATAAGCTCAACCCTAACCGCCGGGGTGAAAGATGGCAAGCAGTCGAAAAAAATTGAGATAAGTTCTGCTATTTGTGCAGGAATAGCGATTTTATGGCTGGATAAACAACTATATCTGAATTTAATTGCGCGACCTTTATCGGGTGCGCAATTGAATGATCAGGGTTGGAAAGCACCGATGAAGATCGCCGGGTCAACCCGCGCATCGTTCAGGCTGACGTTCCAGTGCATATGCGGCCCGGTTGCCCGGCCCGTCGAGCCCACCTTGCCCACGACCGCGCCGCGCGCCAGTTGGTCACCGACGTTCACGTCAATCTTCGACATATGGCAGAACATGCTGATAAAGCCCTGGCCATGGTCGACGAACACGGTGTTGCCGTTGAAGAAGTAGTTACCGGTCAGGATCACCTTGCCCGCCGCCGGCGTCTTGATCGGCGTGCCCGCGCCCACGGCAAAGTCCAGGCCCGAATGGGGATTGCGCTCCTCGCCATTGAAGAAACGTCTTACCCCAAACTTGCTCGACAGCGGCCCGTTGACCGGCTTGTCCAGCAGCAGGTTGCTCGGTGTGTTCGGGCTGAAACTGCGGTAGGCCTTGAGCTGCACGGCCAGTTCGCCCTCGATGCGCTTGAGTTGCGCCGGTTCCGGGTTGACCTGGCTTTTGTTCTTCAAGGTGATGCGTTGCTCGGGGTATTTCTTGAAGCCCACCACGAACGGCAGTTGGCGCCCGCCACTGGTGATGCGTTCGGTGCCCGGCTTGACCGTCAACGGGATACCCACAATCGCCAGCCAGGTGTTTTGTTCCTTCACCACCAGCACCGGCCTGTTCAGGTAGGTGGCCTTGGGGGCGGTCGCCGCCGTGCCCAGGTCCACGACAGCGACGCCACCGGGCACCGGCTTGTTCAGCAGGCGGGTGATGTAGCTGTCGGCGTGGGCATTGAAGGTCAGGCAAACGAGCATCAACAAGCTGAGAAAGCGTGGCATCGGTCAATCCAGGAGAGAAAGGGTAACGGGGGTCAGGTGGTTGTCTTCCACCCGCACCTGCAGTTGGCCTTCACCGAGGCGTGCGGTCAGGCGCTGGCCGGTGTGGGTTTGCGCGGCGCTGCGAATCGCCTGGCCGCGCTCGTCGAGCAGGATGCTGTAGCCACGGCCCAGGGTGGCCAGCGGGCTGACCACATGCAGCGTCTGCACCTGGCTTTGCAGTTGCAGGCGCCTTGCCTTGAGGCCTTCGCGCATGGCGCGGGGCAGGCGCTCGGCGAGGCTGTCCAGGCGCTGGCGCAGCAAGGCCAGTTGACGCCCCGGATGTTGGCCGGCGAGGCGGGTTTCCAGGCGAATCAGGCGTTCGCGACGGGTATTGAGGCTGCGCTCGAACGCGCGGCGCAGGCGCATGTCCAGGTCATCCAGGCGCTGGGCCTGCTGGCGCAGGCGTTCGCCAGGATGGCGCAGGCGTCGGGCCATGCCCTCCAGGCGCAAGCGATCATGGCGCAGGCGGTTGTGCATCAACAGCACCAGGCGGCGCTGCAGGTTTTCGACCTGGCGCACCAGGTGACTGGCGTCCGGTGCCAGCAGTTCAGCGGCAGCGGAGGGGGTAGGGGCGCGCATGTCCGCCACGAAGTCGCTGATCGATACATCGGTTTCATGGCCGACCGCGCTGACGATGGGCGTGACGCAGGCGTCCACCGCCCGGGCCACGGCTTCTTCGTTGAAGCACCAGAGGTCTTCCAGCGAGCCGCCGCCACGTGCCAGGATCAGCGCGTCGAAGCCGCGTGCGTCGGCCAGCTTCAGCGCACGCACAATCTGTGCGATGGCTTCGCGGCCCTGTACGGCGGTCGGGATCAAGGTCAATTCAATGTTCGGCGCGCGGCGGCGGAACACGCTGATGATGTCGCGAATCACCGCGCCGGTCGGCGAACTGATAATACCGATGCGCCGAGGATGCGCGGGCAAGGGCACCTTGCGCTCGGCACTGAACAGGCCTTCGGCGCTGAGCTTTTCCTTCAAGGCATCGAAGGCCAGGCGCAACGCGCCATCACCGGCAGGCTCCACGGTGTCGAGGATCAACTGGTAGTCGCCACGGCCCTCGAACAGCGAGACCTTGCCGCGCACCTTCACCGCCAGGCCGTCCTTCAACGCCTGGCGTACCCGCGCGGCGTTGTTGCGAAACAGCGCGCAACGCACCTGGGCGCCGCTGTCCTTGAGGGTGAAATACACGTGGCCCGAAGCCGGGCGGGCGAGGTTGGAGATCTCGCCTTCCACCCAGATATTGGTGAACACGTCTTCCAGCAACACCCGCGCGCGGCCGTTGAGCTGGCTGACAGTCAGGACTTCGCGGTCCAGGCCCAGTCGGGCAAAAGGATCTTTAATCATGGGCGGCAGTTTATAGGCATTCGGGTCAGGTTTGACAGAACTGCTCCACCCGCGTGCGTCTTCGTGCTGGCGCAATGCTCACGGATGACTAAAGTGTCGGCATTCTCTTTCAAGGAATTACCCATGAGTGCGGTTGAGCTGATGAGCCAGTGGTCATTCGGCACAGTTGAGTGGCTGGTGATCGGCCTCGGTATCGTCGTGGCCTATATCGTTTTCGGTATTGCCGGCTTTGGGACGGCGCTGGTGGCAGGACCTGTGCTTATTCTGTTCATGCCGTTGTCGAAGATCATTCCGCTGCTGGTGTTGCTGGATTTTGTCGCCGCCTTTGGTGGCCTGCTGCAGACACGTCGGGATGTCAGCAAGCCGGAATTGCTGCGGCTGCTGCCGTGCATGGCCATCGGTTGCACCTTGGGTGTGGTGTTTTTGCTCAATCTGCATTCGGATCTGTTGCTGTTGTTGATGGGGTTGTTTATCAGTGCCTACGCGGTCTATAGCCTGGCGGTAAAGGTTCGGCCCGCGCAGTTGGCGGCGGGTTGGTCGATTCCCATGGGCACGGTCGGCGGCTTGTTTGGCGCGCTGTTTGGCAGTGGCGGCTTTTTATATGCGATTTACCTGAACAGCCGCCTGTCCAAGGAGGCGGCGCGGGCCACCCAGAGTGCGTTGATCAGTTGCAGCACGGTGGTGCGCCTGAGCCTGTTTTTGATTGCCGGGGTGTATGCCGATTTGCCGCTGCTGCTGTTGGCGCTGTGCCTGTTGCCTGCAATGGCGCTGGGCTTGTGGTGCGGGCGCAGGCTGACGATGCGCATGTCCCGCGAGGCGTTTGTGCGGTTGGTGACGTGGTTGGTGCTGGCCAGTGGGATTGCGTTGATTGGGCGGTATTTGAGTACTTGACCTGATTTCTTCAGGGATTAAGCTGCCAGCCTTTAGAGCGCCATCGGGGGCAAGCCCCCTCCCTCCTTTGAAGGTATCCACAATTCAAAATGTGGGAGGGGGCTTGCCCCCGATGGCGTCAGCAGCCACACCGCAGGACTCCCATGAATTCCCAAAGCATCCTTGTCCCGAAAATCTCCACCTTGCCCGTCCACGAACCCCGCGCCCGGGCAATCGTGCGCTGGCTGGTGCGCAAGAACATCATCAAGGAGGAACTGACCACCTGCGGGCGCACCGGCAACCGCATGGCCTACGCCCTGGCCGACGGCGCCCGCGCGGTGGTGCTGCACCCGCAAGCGCTGCCGTTCAACGAGCCGGTCAATGGCCTGGAAATCATCTACAAGCGCTGCATCTACACGCCGGCCAAGGGCTTTCTCGAAGAAGCCGGCTGCCCGGAGTGCCTGAAGGAAGTCGGCGAAGCGCTGTTCGAAAGCCTGGAAGACTGGATGCCCGGCCACACCGATAACTTCACCTGCCCGCTGTGCGGGCATGAAGACGACATCAATGGCTTTCTGTTCCTGCAGGAATGCGGGTTTTCCAACCTGGGGTTTATCTTCAACAATTGGGCGGAGGCGGGGTTCAAGCAAAGCTTTATCGATGAGTTTGCCGATTGGCTCGATCAAAAAATGAGTTGGGTCAAAGTCGAACTGTAGGAGCGAGCTTGCTCGCGAAAATCGTCAACGATAACGCGGGTTGCCTGGTTTTACGCGGTGCCCTGGCGTTCTTCGCGAGCAAGCTCGCTCCTACAGGAAGGCAGCGGGTTTTCTCCATCTATCAGTATTACCAAGTTTGTCAGAGTTTTACATTGAGCCCGACAGGGTGCATGTATATAATGGCGCGCTTCCATTTTCCCGCTCGGGAGCCCCCGCGATGCTGCGTATCAGCCAAGAAGCTCTGACATTCGACGACATTCTCCTAGTGCCCGGTTATTCCGAGGTGCTCCCTAACGAAGTCAGTCTCAAGACCCGCCTAACCCGTGGCATCGAGCTGAATATACCCCTGGTTTCCGCTGCCATGGACACCGTCACCGAAGCCCGTCTGGCCATCGCCATGGCTCAGGAAGGCGGCATCGGCATCATCCACAAGAACATGACCATCGAGCAGCAAGCTGCCGAAGTGCGCAAGGTCAAGCGTTACGAAGCCGGTGTGGTGAAAGATCCCATCACCATCGAAGCCGACGCCACCGTGCGTGACCTGTTCGAACTGACCCGCCTGCACAACATCTCCGGCGTTCCGGTATTGCATGATGGCGACCTGGTCGGCATCGTCACTTCCCGTGACGTGCGTTTCGAGAACCGTCTTGAAGTCACCGTCCGTGAAGTGATGACGCCTAAAGAGCGTCTGGTCACTGTCCGCGAAGGTGCCGACAAGAATGATGTGCGCGAATTGCTGCATAAAAACCGCATCGAGCGCGTACTGATCGTCGACGACAAATTTGCTCTCAAAGGCATGATGACCGTCAACGATATCGAAAAAGCCAAGGCTTACCCGCTGGCCAGCAAGGATGACCAGGGTCGTCTGCGCGTCGGCGCTGCGGTCGGTACCGGTAAAGACACCGGTGACCGCGTTTCGGCGCTGGTCGCCGCCGGGGTTGACGTGGTGGTGGTCGACACCGCTCATGGTCACTCCAAAGGCGTGATCGACCGCGTGCGCTGGGTCAAGCAGAACTTCCCTGACGTCCAGGTGATCGGCGGCAACATCGCCACCGGCGCTGCCGCAAAGGCCCTGGCCGAAGCGGGTGCTGACGCGGTCAAGGTCGGTATCGGCCCTGGCTCGATCTGCACCACGCGTATCGTCGCCGGTGTGGGCGTGCCGCAGATCAGCGCCATCGCCAATGTTGCCGCTGCCCTTGAAGGCACTGGCGTTCCGTTGATCGCCGACGGCGGCATCCGTTTTTCCGGTGACCTGTCCAAGGCCATCGTGGCCGGTGCTTCCTGCGTGATGATGGGCTCGATGTTCGCCGGTACTGAAGAAGCACCGGGCGAGATCGAACTGTTCCAGGGCCGCTCCTACAAGGCTTACCGCGGCATGGGTTCGCTGGGCGCCATGTCCCAGGCGCAAGGTTCTTCCGATCGTTACTTCCAGGACTCCTCGGCAGGCGCCGAGAAGCTCGTCCCGGAAGGCATCGAAGGCCGTGTGCCATACAAAGGCACCCTGAGCGCGATCATCCATCAACTGATGGGCGGCCTGCGTTCCTCGATGGGCTACACCGGCAGCGCCGACATCGAAGAAATGCGCACCAAGCCAGAGTTCGTACGGATCACCGGCGCCGGCATGGCTGAATCCCATGTCCACGACGTGCAGATCACCAAGGAAGCGCCAAACTACCGCGTAGGTTGAGGCTTCCAGCAAAACGTTAAGTAACCGGGGCTGTTCTTTCAGCCCCGAGTTGTTTCTGATTCATTAGACGAGACTGACTTCATGGCCCTCGACATTCACGCCCACCGCATCCTGATCCTCGATTTCGGTTCCCAGTACACCCAACTGATCGCCCGCCGCGTGCGTGAAATCGGCGTGTACTGCGAACTGCACCCGTTCGACATGGATGACGAAGCGATCCGCGAATTCGCACCGAAAGGCGTCATCCTCGCCGGTGGCCCCGAGTCCGTGCACGAAGCCAACAGCCCGCGCTGCCCGCAAGCGGTCTTCGACCTGGGCGTGCCGGTCTTCGGTATCTGCTACGGCATGCAGACCATGGCCGAGCAACTGGGCGGCAAGGTTGAAGGTTCCGAGCTGCGTGAATTCGGGTATGCGCGCGTCGACGTGGTCGGCAAGAGCCGCCTGCTGGACGGCATCGAAGACCACATCGACGCCGACGGCCTGTTCGGCCTCGACGTGTGGATGAGCCACGGTGACAAGGTCACCAAAATGCCGCAGGACTTCCACATCCTGGCCAGCACCCCGAGCTGCCCGATTGCCGGCATGTTCAGCGACGAGCGTCGTTACTACGGCGTGCAGTTCCACCCGGAAGTGACCCACACCAAGCAAGGCGGGCGCATCCTGTCGCGCTTCATCCTCGACATCTGCGAGTGTGAAGCCCTGTGGACCCCGTCGAAAATTGCTGAAGACGCCATCGCCAACGTCCGCGCCCAGGTTGGCACAGACAACGTGTTGCTCGGCCTGTCCGGCGGCGTTGACTCCTCCGTGGTCGCCGCGCTGTTGCATAAAGCCATTGGCGACCAACTGACCTGCGTCTTCGTTGACAACGGCCTGCTGCGCCTGCACGAAGGCGAGCAGGTGATGGCCATGTTCGCCGAGAACATGGGCGTCAAGGTGATCCGCGCCAACGCCGAGGACCAGTTCCTCAACAACCTGGCCGGCGAGTCCGACCCGGAGAAGAAGCGCAAGATCATCGGCCGCACCTTTATCGACGTCTTCGATGCCCAGTCCAACAAACTGGACAACATCAAATACCTCGCCCAGGGCACCATCTACCCCGACGTGATCGAGTCGGCCGGCGCCAAGAGCGGCAAGGCCCACGTGATCAAGTCCCACCACAACGTGGGTGGCCTGCCTGAGGAAATGAACCTCAAACTGGTCGAGCCGCTGCGCGAACTGTTCAAGGACGAAGTCCGCCGTCTGGGCCTGGAACTCGGCCTGCCGTACGACATGGTCTACCGCCACCCATTCCCGGGCCCGGGCCTGGGCGTGCGGATCCTCGGCGAAGTGAAGAAGGAATACGCCGACCTGCTGCGCCGCGCCGACCACATCTTCATCGAAGAACTGCGCAAGGCCGACTGGTACCACAAGGTCAGCCAGGCGTTCGTGGTATTCCAGCCGGTGAAATCCGTAGGCGTCGTAGGCGATGGCCGTCGTTACGCGTGGGTCGTTGCACTGCGTGCCGTAGAGACTATCGACTTCATGACGGCGCGTTGGGCGCACCTGCCGTACGAACTGCTGGAAACGGTCAGCGGCCGTATCATCAATGAAATCGAAGGTATTTCGCGCGTTACTTACGACGTGTCGAGCAAGCCGCCGGCGACGATTGAGTGGGAATGATTGGACGTCCGGTATTGACCGGCACCATCTAGCAAGAAATGCCCTGAAGCCCGCGTAATTGCGGGCTTTTGGCTTTTTGGGTCTGGCAAATTCTGGCAGCTTTGCGCATCGCCATCCCTTGTGTCCTTTTGCCGATGGATTATCAGCGACCTGTCTCTCGCTCCGTCAACAAACGTCTGCACACGCCCTGGTCGTTATTCACTATGCAGTCGTTTGTCCTCGTAATCATTTGAGGGCAGCGACATCTGCAGGGCTCACAGCCACTTCTATTAAGCGCTACGTTCCAAACGGCATTCGCGTAGATGACTGTAAAGATTGCGCGACGCAGGCCGATATCGCTTTTGCGGCGACTCGCGTCCAGCAGGTTTGCTCCGGGTGCGTTATCTCACTTATTTCAGGTAGTGATCTGCAAAATGAAAATAAAAAACAAGCTCGTCCTGGCTTTTGTACTCGTCGCGTTCATCCCCGTAAGTCTGGTGGCCGTGATCTCTGTACTCAATACCCGGTCCGAAGCGGTCAGCCAGTTCATGGATGGCAGCACCCGAGAAATACGCCAGATCGACGGTAATATCCGGCAGTTTTTTGATGGTACGCAACAAAACGTCGATCAAATGGCTACAGACCCTTTCTACACATCAGTCGCCAGCCTAAAGCACTACGAGGCTGCTGATGCAGCCAGTCAGCCGCTGCCTGCAGCAGCCCGGCAAGTCATCGATGCGTTTGCCCGGTATGGCGCGACGCATCCGGCCGCGGCAATCCTGTCCATTGGCCTGGAAGACGGCAGTTACGCGAAATGGCCGGATGACCCTCAGTTGTCGAAATACGACCCGCGTACGCGCCCGTGGTACAAGGCCGCCATGGCCAGCCCCGGTAAGGCGGTAAGGACCGCGGCGTATTACTACGAAAAGGATGCGGTAGCGCTGGTTGGTAGCGCCAGGGCCATGCTCGATGAAGCAGGCAAGGCCAAGGGTGTGTTTGTGGTAAGTGTATCGCTGACCAACCTCACCGAACTGGTCAAAAGCATCAAGCTCGGTGAAAGCGGCTATGTGATGCTCATCGAAGACGGCACGGTACTGGTCGATCCGCGTGATGCCGGGCACAGCTTCAAGCAGCTCAAGGATCTGGGTGAGCCTTACGCCAAACTGGCCGCCACTGCGCAAGGTTCAACCGAAGTGGAAATCAACGGCGTCCGGTACATGGCAAACGTGTGGACATCGCCGGGTCTGGGCTGGCGTTACGTGGGGTTGATTGAGTACAGCGAAGTCATGGCCGAGGCCACACGCATGACCTACGTGACGGTTGCGATCGTGGTGGTGCTGGTGCTGCTTTTCGCACTGCTGGCGGCGGCTTTCGCCAAGGTTATCGTCAAGCCCATCGGCCAGGTCAGCACCGGGCTGCAGTCGATTGCCGAGGGTGAGGGCGACCTGCGCCGTGATCTTGATGTGCAGGGCAAAGACGAAACCGCCGAGCTGGCAGGCTGGTTCAACAAGTTTCTCGCCGCAATACGCCAGTTGATCCAGAGCATCGGCGCGGCATCGACCAACCTGCAGGATGCTTCGCGTGTGAACAGCGAAGTGGCCACTAACATGAACCAGGCGGCTGGGCGCCAGCGTGAGGCGGTGGAGTTGGTGTCCACGGCGTTCAATGAAATGGTCGCCACTGCTAATGAAGTGGCGCGCTCGTGCAGCGCTGCGGCCAATTCCGCCGAGAGTGGCCATCATCGTGTCGCCGAAGGTAAAGAGCAGATTGAGTTGACCACCGACAACGTCAATCGCCTGGGGCGTCGCCTGACCGAATCTTCACAGGCCATGGTGGAGCTGGAGGAGGGTAGTCGCAGTATCAACCAGATTCTGGGCACCATCCGCGCCATCGCCGAGCAGACCAACTTGCTGGCACTGAACGCGGCAATCGAAGCGGCACGGGCCGGTGACCAGGGGCGAGGGTTCGCGGTGGTCGCGGATGAAGTTCGAGCGCTGGCCAAGCGTACCTCGGATTCCACTGGGGAAATCGATCAGTTGCTCAGCGCGCTCGGTAGCAAGACTCAGGAAGTGTCGCAGAAGATGGAAAGTTGCCTGGAGCTGTCACGCGCCAGCGTTTCCTCCATTGGAAACGCACGTGAAAGCTTTGAAGGCATCCAGCTGTCGGTGAATGAAATCCGGGATCAGAACCTGCAGATATCCGCCGCCGCCGAAGAGCAACATAGCGTGGCCGAAGACATCAACAAGCATATCCAGCAGATCTACGACGAGGCGCAACTGGTCGAGAGCCTCGCCAGTTCTGCGCAGGAAGACTCGGGTCGGCTTTCGCATCTGTCCAATGAGCTGAACGGGCTGGTAGGGCGCTTCAAGTCGTAAGTACGTGAGGGCGGGAGGCACTGACTAGCGTGCAGCTCTAGATTCGCAGTTGCGCCGGAAGTCGTTTAACCAATGCCAGTCAGTTATCACTGACTGGCATTTTTTTGGATAGAAATCTGCGAAGCAAGAGCCGTTGTTTTCAATAAACGACGT
Organism: Pseudomonas sp. 28 E 9; assembly: GCF_900004785.1. Taxonomy (NCBI): domain Bacteria; kingdom Pseudomonadati; phylum Pseudomonadota; class Gammaproteobacteria; order Pseudomonadales; family Pseudomonadaceae; genus Pseudomonas; species Pseudomonas sp. 28 E 9. Next base: position 153,147 of record NZ_CVTK01000057.1, read on the forward strand.
TCCAATCAGTGCCCGAACGTACCCCGGGCGGCTGACACGCCTGGCCACGGGGAAATCAGTCCACCCGCATGCCCTAAGACTATCTAACTGATTCAAATACGTTTTTAGCGAAACCTGCGCTGAAAATAACCTGTTACGTACCGTTAATTAACCGTTAACCAACTTATCCTGGGCATTAAGTCATGGGCAGTATCCATATAGCCCGGTGCAACAGAAATCCCGACCGGGCCTGCACGGAGAGTTAAAGATAAAGCGAGGCTATCCATGGCCTCAAAACAATAACAAAAGAATAAATGGCGAGGTACTTACGATGACGATGCATGACATTTGGGAATCAATTGTCGCGTTCTATGAACCGACTCTGGAAATAATGAGTTTGTGGGCCTGGGGTCTTCCTCTGTTCGTCTCAGTGCTTGCGGTGATGTTCATCATCTCGCAAAAGTGGCAGAGCCCCCTGACCATCCGCTCTCTGGCCAATGCAGCCTTTCCCAGGGAGCAATACGACAACCCCTCATCTCGCGTGGATATGTGGAACGGTATCATCCTGTTGATGCTCGGTTTTCCCCTGGTAGGCGTCTTCGCCGTCAATGGCATCGCCATTGCTGACAATGTCGGCGCGTATTTCACCGCTGAATTCGGCGTCCGAACCCCCTTGATGACGTCAACCTGGCTGATCATCTCCGTTCAGTTTCTGACCTATTTCCTCAGTGTCGACTTCGTCGGGTATTGGATACATCGCTGGTGCCATACCAACGCACTGATGTGGCATCTTCACAAACCTCACCATACCGCCGAGACACTGACGCCCTGGACGCTATTTCGCCAGCACCCCATCGAGTTCTTTGGCCTCAATATCATCCCGGCGGTGGTCGGCGGGGCCTTCACCGGCCTGGTGCTTTATGCGACGGGCAGCCAAATCCACCCAGGCATGGTGGTTGCCGTTACCACAATGGCCTACATCTGCTTCTTCGTTATCGATGTGTTTTCTCACGTCCATCTGCCGATCTCCTACGGGTGGATGAACCGCATCGTTTTGGCCCCTGTCATGCACAACCTCCACCACAGTATGGAACCCCATCACTGGGACAAGAACAATGCAGTCGTACTGACACTCTGGGACTGGATGTTCGGAACGCTCTACTTGCCCAAGAAGGGCGAAAGCTGGCGCTGGGGGTGTAACGACGAAGAGTATGGTGACAACAATCCGCACAATACCCTGAAGGGCTTCTATATCGATCCTTTCAAAACCCTCTGGCGTCACGTGAAGGACGGACAAAGCCCGAATCCGTGATGGGTTCGGAGCACTCGGGAAGCACCCAGGGTTTACAGCACACCAGGCAATCGCAGGCTCAATTGCGTTAAGGGAATCATCATGGCATTGAAAGACACGCTTCATTGGCGCTATGCAACCAAAAGCTACAACGACGACAAGGTCGCGCAAGAAAAAATTGATTCGATCCTGGAGGCCATACGCCTGGCCCCCAGCAGTTCGGGCCTGCAGCCTTTCAAGGTGTTAATCATCACTAACCCCGAGTTGAAGGCGCAATTGCAGCCGATCTGCGCCAACCAACAGCAAATTTCCACCTCGTCACACTTGTTGATTTTTGCAGCCTGGGATGAGTACACACCTGAGCGGATCAATGCATTTTTTGAATACAGCAACGGGATACGTAACTTGCCTGCCAGTGTCACCGATGATTACCGGTTATCGCTGCTCGATTCTTTTGGCAGCATGAGCAAGGAGCAGCAGTATGTTCATGCGTCCAAACAGTGCTACATCGCCTTGGGATTCGCGTTGGTAGCGGCAGCTGAACTGGGCGTGGATGCCACACCCATGGAAGGCTTCGACAACCAGGCAGTGAACGCGCTGCTGAAGCTTCCCGAGCAGGGGTTGAACAGTTCCGTTCTCTTGGCTCTGGGCTACCGGGATACTGAAAGCGATTGGCTGGTAAAACTCGAAAAGGTCCGGCGCGACAAGGCACATATGTTCGTCGAGATTGCGTAGGGCCTACTCCGGATAATTTCCAACAACACAGGTTGTAATCAGCAGGGCAGATAAAATGTGCCTGCATGCCGGTTCAGGCGCCGTTTCCGAGACCCCATGCAGGCCATGCACGTTGCGCAAGGCATTCCCACACTCAGCTTCTACTGAACGGCCTCGTCTGCCTTGCCGGGGCTTGGTATGGCCTTGTCACTGGCAGGCGGCGCCCGTCTTGTACGCCACATCTGACCGACGTCCAGCGGGCGTGCGATCAGCAGCTCTGCCGATACACTCGACGGACCAAATGTGCGCACCTCATACATCGCTTCGAAGGCGTCGCTATTGCCTAGCACGGTCTTCAAGCGACTCAGCTCGGCACTGTCCGATGCAATTTTCGCGGCCTCAATCAGTGCCGGGTCCATAATGCCGGCAACGACGACGATGTGATTGCCTGCGGGTCCCGGAAAGCGAGCAAGGTACGCATAATCACGACGCATGATTCTGTCAGTGGAGGGCTCGGCCCAATCAGATTGAAATTTATCCCCGGTCGCTAGATCCACAAGGGTATCGCCGCTGGCCGACAGCGAAAATCCGGAGAGATCAAAAAACGGCTCCTGCAGATCACCGAGCGTGTCGAGTAAACCCACATAGACAATATCGTGATCACTCAGCATCTCATTGGTGAAACGTGAGGTTGTCACATTCTTGATCAGGCTCGAATTTCCGGACCTGGTTGCGACCATGACGGGCATCACCGAAACCAGCGCTGATGCGAGCCCACTCGGCAAGTGATAGGCATTCATGTCGACATACTTTTGGCCGGGCACCGGCATCCGCTGTTTGTACTTATTGAGGTCCTCGCTGGAAGCGATGGTGGAATCAGCGACCATACGCAGAATGGAACCGTCAGCGCCTTGCTCACCGAATACATAAAAATCACCGGAAACGATGAGTAGCGGCGCCAGATTGTTCGCGATACCACTCCAGAGCGTGCTGTCGATCCGCGAATCACCGGGTGATTTGCCTGCCAACCAGAGCCAGCACAGTGCGTTGAGCGTGAGGAAAAGCGCCGCGCCGGCTAAATACCGCCAATCAAGGAGGCGTCGGCGCACAGGGTCGGCGTATTTGTCTTGCTCTTCGGGCACAACGACGACCAGACGATATTCACCACGCGGAAGGATAAGCCGCTCGCCACGCTCATCGACGGGCGCCGCATCGAGTTTTTTTCGCAACCGATGAATATGCACGCGAACCGTTGCATCAGCCGCGAGATCCACGCTGGCGGATCGACCAAACACGACGAGTGCAATCTCGATTTCTTTGGTTGCGGTCGCCGTCAGTGATCGTTTGAGGAGAAACTCGAAAAGACGAATGATCTGTTGCGATTTACCGAGCGCGCCACTCTTCAAGAGTCTGTGCGCGTGCGCTGTGAGCCGATCTACCTGGTCAACTTCCTGCGACTTGTCCATTTCACACCCTGACTGCGCTCGTCGCCATTGAGGATAAGGCGATGAGCTCGACCTAAGCATAGGCGGCAGGTCGTCCGCATCTGTATCCCAAATTGGCACTTGGCCAAGCGCACAACCATTGGCGTTCCTAAAAAGATATCGGCGCAAACTGGGTCAGCGGGTTTCCCGGCTTACGCTTACCGCCGCGCAATATCCGAAAAGTAGAACTTGTCCAACGTATGCCGCGACTCGGTGTACTCGAACTGCCGCCCGTCCTGCAAAAACGTCTGGTTACTCACCACGATCACATGGCTTTGCCCGTCAAGGTCCAGGTGCGCCTGGTCGTCCTTGCTGCGCGGCAGGGCTTCGATGGTGCGCTGGGCATAGCTGATCTGCAGCTGCAGCGTCTGCTCGATAAACGCGTAGATCGACTGCTCGGCAATCGAGCGGTCCAGGCCGGGGATCAGGTCGGCGACGAAGTGGTTGATGTCCAGGATCACCCGTTTGCCGCCAATGCGCCGTACCCGCTTGATCCGGGTGATCAGCGTGCCGGGTTCAGCCTCGATGTGCTGTTGCAATGAGCCTTCCAGCGGCACGTGGGTGAACTCGACCACTTCGGTGTGTATGTCATCGCCCAGGTCGGCGTGGGTTTCATGGAAGCTCACGATGCCACCCAGTTGAAACTCGATCGGGTTCGGCGACAACACAAAGGTGCCTTTGCCGTGGATCTTCTGCGCGAAACCGCGTTCCTGCAACTGCTCGATCGCTCGACGCACCGTGCCCCGGCTGGCCTGGTAGCTGTCCATCAGTTCGGTTTCGGAGGGAAGGCGCGTGCCGCGCTGCAGGCGTTCGGTGGTGATGCTGGCAAGCAGATCGGTATAGATCTGGTTGTATTTGCTCATGGGATGGCTCGATGCCCGGCTCTATGAAGGTGAACGGCGCTTTCAAGGCAGGAACCTTAGTGGCACCTGTGGGGTTTGTCCATTCGCCACTGATGCGGGGGGTGGAAATGTCTGACGGACCATTTGCAAAAGTTAAACAAAATTGTAACTCGTATAGACGAGTTGTTGATTTCACTCGTACAGACGAGTAATTTGCCCTCTCGGCGTGCTGCCAATGACTGCCACCCATAAAAACAATCACAGTGGAAAACGAGCATGAGCCACGACTATTCGATGATTGCCCACGAGATTCTCGAGAACCTCGGGGGGCGCGACAACCTTGAGCAAGCTGCCCACTGCGTGACGCGCCTGCGCCTGGCGCTCAAGGACCCCAGCCTGGTCAACAGCAGTGCATTGAACCAGGTCGACCTGGTCAAGGGATCGTTCTTCACCGGCGGTTTGTTCCAGGTGGTGATCGGCCCCGGCGAAGTGGAAAAGGTCTACGCCGCCTTGCGCGACGTCACGGGGCTGGCGGCATCGACCATCGCCGATGTGAAGCGCAAGGGCGCCGACAAGACCAACCCCATGCAGCGCCTGGTGCGGGTGTTCTCCGACGTGTTCATGCCGATCCTGCCGGCGCTGATCATTGCCGGCCTGCTCATGGGCATCAACAACCTGATGGGCGCCAAGGGCATGTTCATCGAGGGCCAGACGCTGCTGGAGGCGTATCCGAACCTGGATGGCCTGTGGAGCCTGATCAACCTGATGGCCAACACCTCGTTCGTGTTCCTGCCGGCACTGGTGGGCTGGTCGGCGGCCAAGCGTTTTGGCGGCAGTGAAATTCTCGGCATCGTGCTGGGCCTGATGCTGGTTCACCCGGACCTGCTCAACGCCTGGAACTACGGCAAGGCAGTCGCCGGCCTCGACGGCCAGAGCCTGCCGTACTTCGATATTCTTGGCTGGTTCCAGATCGAGAAAGTGGGCTACCAGGGGCAGATCCTGCCAATCCTGATGGCGGCCTACGTCATGAGCGTGATCGAAAAATGGCTGCGGGCACGGGTGCCCAACGCCATCCAGCTGCTCGTGGTGCCTATCACCACCATCGTTGTGACCGGCGTGCTGGCCTTGGCCATTATTGGCCCGGTCACCCGGCACCTGGGCATCCTGATTACCGAGGGTGTGGTGACGTTGTTCGACCTGGCACCGATGGTCGGCGGCGCGATTTTCGGCCTGCTCTATGCCCCACTGGTCATCACCGGCATGCACCACATGTTCCTCGCCGTGGACCTGCAGTTGATCTCGACCCAGGGCGGCACTTTTATCTGGCCGATGATCGTCATGTCCAACCTGGCCCAGGGCAGCGCCGCACTGGCTGTGTTCTACATGAGCCGCAATGCGCGGGACAAGAGCATGGCGTCGACGTCGGCGATTTCCGCCTACTTCGGTATCACTGAGCCGGCGATGTTCGGCGTGAACCTGCGTTTCAAGTTCCCATTCTATGCCGCGCTGCTGGGCTCGGCGCTGGGCAGCATTTTCCTGTCGCTGAACAAGGTGCAGGCGTCGGCCATCGGCGTCGGTGGCCTGCCTGGATTTATCTCGATCGTGCCGAGCGCCATTGCGATGTTTGTGATCGGCATGGCGGTGGCGATTGTCGTGCCCTTTGTTGTGACCTGTGTGTTGAGCATGAAGATTGTTCGGCCTGGTTATCGGGTCGCCTGATCAATCGCCATCGGGGGCAAGCCCCCTCCCACATTTGAAATACATTCCACTGTGGGAGGGGGCTTGCCCCCGATGAGGCCCCCAAGGCAAGCAAAAAACTCTACTGAAGGAACCCACCATGCAAACCTGGCAACACTCGGTGATCTACCAGATCTACCCCAAAAGCTTCCACAGCCACGCGGGTAACGCCACCGGTGACCTGCTGGGCATCGTCGACAAGCTCGACTACCTGCAATGGCTGGGCATCGATTGCCTGTGGGTCACGCCGTTCCTGCGCTCACCGCAGCGCGACAACGGCTACGACATCAGCGACTACTACGCCATCGATCCCAGCTACGGGACCATGGCCGATTGCGACCTGTTGATCAGCGAAGCGGCCAAGCGCGGTATCAGGTTGATGCTCGATATCGTGGTCAACCACACCTCCGTCGAGCATGAGTGGTTTCGGCAGGCGCGCAGCAGCCTCGACAATCCCTACCGCGACTTCTACATCTGGCGCGACCAGCCCAACAGCTGGGAATCCAAGTTCGGCGGCTCGGCCTGGGAATACGAGGCGCAAACCGGCCAGTACTACCTGCACCTGTTCGACCACACCCAGGCCGACCTCAACTGGGACAACCCCAGGGTGCGCGCCGAAGTCTTCAAGATGATGCGCTTCTGGCGTGACAAGGGCGTGGGCGGCTTTCGCCTGGATGTGATCAACCTGATCTCCAAGCCCGCGGATTTCCCCGACGACCACACCGATGGCCGGCGCTTCTACACCGACGGCCCCAACGTGCACGACTACCTGCAGCAAATGCACCGCGAAGTCTTCGAGGGCCATGACCTGATCAATGTCGGCGAAATGTCCTCCACCAGCCTGGAGCACTGCATTCGCTACTCCAATCCGGCGTCGAAAGAACTGTCGATGACCTTCAATTTTCATCACCTGAAAGTCGATTATCCGAACCTGCAGAAGTGGGTGGAGGCCGAGTTCGATTTCCTGCAACTCAAGCAGATCTTCTCCGACTGGCAGTCGGGCATGCAGGCCGGTGGCGGCTGGAACGCGCTGTTCTGGTGTAACCACGACCAGCCCCGGGTGGTCTCGCGGTTTGGCGATGACGGCGTCCATCGCGTGGTGTCGGCCAAGATGCTCGCCACCGCACTGCACTTGCTCCAGGGCACGCCGTATGTGTACCAGGGCGAAGAGCTGGGCATGACCAATCCGGGCTTCGACAGGATCGACCAATACCGTGATGTGGAGACCCTGAATATCTTTCGCCTCAAGCGTAATGCCGGTGAATCCGAGGCGTCGAGCATGGCCGCGATCATGCAGAAGTCTCGCGACAACGGCCGCACGCCGATGCAGTGGAACAGTCAGCCCGGCGCCGGTTTCAGCAGCGGCGAGCCGTGGATCGGCATCCCGGCCAATGCGGCGCAGATCAACGTCGAGCGCCAACGGGATGATCCTGACTCGGTGCTGCATCACTACCGCGCGCTGATCGCCTTGCGCCGCCGTGAACCCCTGATCCAGGAAGGCATTTACCGCGAACTGCTGCAAGGCCATCCCCAGGTCTGGGCGTACCTGCGCGAAGGCCGGGGCGAGCGCTTGCTGGTGGTCAACAACTTCTACGGCACGCCATGTGAAATCCAGTTGCCCGACCCAGTCATCAACGCAGCGAGCGAGCAACGCCTGCTGATCACCAACTACCCCGACTGCCCGGTGCGGACCGGCGCGGTGGCGCTGCGCCCTTACGAATCGTTTGTGCTGCACCTGACTGGTTGAAATACCGCCTGTAGGAGCGAGCTTGCTCGCGAAGATCGTCAACGATAACGCGCCCTCCCAGGTGCAGCGCGGAGCCTGGAAGTGCTTCGCAAGCAAGCCCGCTCCTACAGGCGATCGCGTCACGCAAGACAGTAAGAAAAACAATAAAAATATCGGAGTGCTTTATGAAAACAACAATAAAGCTGGGCCTCGTTGCATCCTGCCTGAGCCTGCCCTTTGGCGCTCAAGCCCTGGAGTTTGGCGGTTACCTGCGCAGCGGCGCCGGCACCTCTACCGGCAGCGGCAAGCAGCAGTGCTTCCAATTGCCGGGCGCGCAAACCAAATACCGCCTGGGCAACGAATGCGAGCAGTACGGCGAACTTGAGTTGCGCCAGGACCTGCTGACCTTCGACGATGGCTCGGTGCTCAGCGTCGATGCCATGGCGTCGCTCTATAACAAGTACGACCGCGCCCTCAAATTCCAGGGCGAGGACAACGGCTCTGCGCGTATGCCGCAGATGTATGCGCAATGGTCCAACCTGCCCAGCCTCAATGGCGGTTCGCTGTGGGCCGGGCGGCGTTACTACAAGCGTAACGACATCCATATCTCCGACTTCTACTACTGGAACCAGAGCGCCACCGGTGGCGGGATCGAGGATGTGTTGATCGGCGGCTTGAAATACAGCTACGCGCTGTCACGCAAAGACAACCTCTACCAGAAGGAATACGCCACCCGGCATGACTTCAACGTGGCCGGCTTCAACACCAACCCTGGCGGCGAACTGGAGCTTGGCTTGAGCTACATCCAAAAGGCTGGCGGGCGTGACACCAACAGCGGCTGGGCGTTGACCGCGCAGCATGTGCAAAGCGCGTTCCTGGGCGGCAAGAACAAATTCGCGTTGCAGTATGGCGAAGGCCCTGGCACCGGCCTGGGCTACACCGGCAATACGCGGTTGGACAACAGCAGCAAAAGCTACCGTGCCGTGGAGTTTTTCGACTGGCAACTGACGCCGCGTTTTGGCGGGCAGGTGCAGGCGGTGTACCAGAAAGATGTGCGTACCGGGCGTCAGGACCTGAACTGGCTGTCGCTCGGCGTGCGCCCGGCGTATGCCATCAGCGAGCAATTCAAACTGGTCACCGAGCTGGGGCACGATCAGGTCGAGGCCACGGGCGGTACGCGCAAGCTGAGCAAATTCACCTTCGCGCCGACCTGGTCGCCCAAGGGCCCGGAATTCTGGGCACGGCCGGAAGTGCGCTTGTACTACACCTATGCCACTTGGAACCAGGCGGCCAAGCGCGCGGCGAATGAGCTGGCGGCAGGTTCGGCGTTGTCCGACACCGGTGCCTACGGCACAGCGCGGCATGGGTCGAACATGGGCGTGCAGGTTGAATACTGGTGGAAATGACTCGTACTGATGGGGGAGGGGGCACGCCTCCTCCCACATTTGATCTTCGTTTCCCATGAATTTAAAGAACAACAACAGGTGAAGCCATGAACCCCTCTCAACCCCTGGAACTGCTGGCACCCCTGTCCGGAATGCTGCTGGCGCTGGATCAGGTACCGGACCCGGTATTTTCCAGCCGCATGATCGGTGATGGTGTGTGCATCGATCCCACCTCGCAGACCCTCTGTGCACCGCTCGCCGGAGTGATCAGCAATATCCAGGACAGCGGCCATGCGGTCAGCGTCACCGACGACAACGGCGTACAGGTGCTGATGCATATCGGCCTGGACACCGTGAGCCTGGCGGGCAAGGGCTTTACGCGCCTGGTCGAAGAGGGCCAGCGGGTGACGGCCGGCCAGGCGTTGATCGAGTTCGACGCGGACTATGTGGCGCTCAATGCGCGCAGTCTGTTGACCTTGATGCTGGTGGTCAGTGGCGAGCCGTTTGTGGTGCTGGCGGCGCAGGGCGACATGCTTGAGGAGGGCCGGCCGGTGCTGCGACTATCGCCCGGCGAGGCAGCGGCGGACGCGAATGAGCAGCAGGGCTCGGCGCTGTTCTCCAAACCGCTGACCTTGCTCAATGCCCACGGCTTGCACGCTCGCCCTGCGGCGGTGCTGGCCCAGGCGGCCAAAGGCTTCAGCTCGAGCATCTACCTGCACAAGCAGACCCGGAGCGCCAACGCCAAGTCGTTGGTGGCGATCATGGCGCTGCAAACCGTGCAGGGCGATACCTTGCAGGTGAGCGCGGCGGGGGAGGACGCGCAGGCTGCGATCCGAGCGTTAACGGCGTTGTTGGCCGAGGGGTGTGGCGAAACGGTGGTGGCTCCGACCGAGCCGGTCGAACCTGTCGCGCCGGTGTCGTCGGCCACGCTGCTGCGCGGCGTATGCGCATCACCGGGCTCGGCGTTCGGCCAGGTGGTCCAGGTGGCTGAACCTGAACTGGTAGTTAATGAAGCCGGTGCAGGCGAAGCCACCGAGCGCGATGCATTGACGCGTGGCCTGCTGGCGGCCAACGAGGCGTTGCAACGCTTGCAGGCCGGCGCCGCCGGCAGTGCCCAGGCCGATATCTTCCGCGCCCATCAGGAGCTGCTTGAAGACCCGACGCTGCTTGAGCAGGCCCACCTGTTGCTGGCGAAGGGCAAAAGCGCAGCATTCGCCTGGAACAGCGCCACCGCCGCCACGGCTAAATTGTTCCAGGGCCTGGGCAATACGTTGCTCGCCGAGCGTGCGGCAGACCTGTCCGACGTCGGCCGGCGCGTGCTTGAACTGATCCTGGGTGTCGAGGATCGTGCCTGGGCGCTGCCGGATCAGGCGATCCTGATCGCCGAGCAACTGACCCCCTCGCAAACGGCGAATCTCGATACCCGCAAGGTGATGGGATTTGTCACGGTGGGCGGCGGCGCTACCAGTCACGTCGCAATCCTCGCCCGTGCGCTGGGCATGCCCGCCCTCTGCGGTGCGCCTGCTGACATATTGGCGTTGGCCGAGGGTACGCACGTGTTGCTTGACGCCGACAAGGGCGAACTGCACCTGGCGCCGGATCAGGTCGATATCGACCACTTGCAGGCGGCCCGTGAACGGCAGGGGTTGCGACGTCAGCGCGAAATGGCCGAGGCCGCCCAGGCTGCCGTCACCCGCGACGGCCGTCACATCGACGTCACGGCCAACGTCGCCTCGTTGCAGGAAGTGGAGCAGTCCCTGGCCCTGGGCGGCGAGGGCGTCGGTCTGCTGCGTTCGGAATTCCTCTACCTGGACCGCAACCGCGCGCCCAGCCCCGCCGAGCAGGCCGGCACCTATCGTGCGATTGCCCGTGCCCTGGGCACCGAGCGCAATCTGGTGGTGCGCACCCTGGATGTCGGCGGCGACAAACCGCTGGCCTATGTACCGATGGAAGCCGAAACCAACCCCTTCCTGGGCTTGCGCGGTATTCGCCTGTGCCTGGAGCGCCCGGAACTGTTGCGCGAACAGTTTCGCGCAATCCTTGCCTGCGCCGGGCTGGCGCGGCTGCACATCATGTTGCCGATGGTCAGCCTGCTCTCGGAACTGCACCTGGCGCGCAAGGTGCTCGAGGAGGAGGCGCGGGCACTCGGGCTCAGTGAGTTGCCAAAGCTGGGCATCATGATTGAAGTGCCGTCCGCCGCGTTGATGGCGGATGTGTTCGCGCCCCATGTGGATTTCTTTTCCATTGGCACCAATGACCTGACCCAATACACCCTGGCCATGGACCGCGACCACCCACGCCTGGCCAGCCAGGCCGACAGCTTTCACCCGGCGGTGCTGCGCCTGATCGCTGCCACGGTCAAGGCCGCCCATGCCCATGGCAAGTGGGTAGGCGTCTGCGGTGCGCTGGCCTCCGAAACCCTGGCGGTGCCGGTGCTGATCGGGCTGGGTGTGGATGAACTGTCGGTCAGCGTGCCGTTGATCCCGAGCATCAAGGCCACCGTGCGTGAACTGGACCTGGCCGACTGCCAGATCATCGCCCGGCAAGTGCTGGGCCTGGAAGAAGCCGGCCAGGTGCGTGAGGCCTTGCGCCTTTACCACGCCGCCACCGTTGAAACCTCATCTGTCGTGGAGCATTGAGCATGTTCGAGAAATTGCAGCAGGCGTTCTGGAAAGCCCTGACGCCGGATCTGATTGCGGAAACGGTCGCGGCGCCGGCGGGGGAGAGCCTGTTACCGGTCGATGTGTTGAGTGCATTGGGCGGCGAGGCCAACCTCACGTCGCAACAACGCGTGGCGTTGACGCGGGTGCGGGTGCAGTTGAAAGAGGCGGGGCGGTTGGATGAGGCTGCGCTGAAGGCGGCGGGCGTACCGGGCGTGATGGTGTTGACGGGAGGCGTCGTCCATCTACTCACCGGCCTCCAAGCCAAATCCTAGCGCAGATCCAAATGTGGGAGGGGGCTTGCCCCCGATGGCGGTATGTCAGTCAATCCATCCCGTGACTGACACTCCCTCATCGGGGGCAAGCCCCCTCCCACATTGCTCTATGGTGTCTGGAGCATTGGGTTTATAACTGCGGGGTCTCTTCCGGCGGCTTGGTCTTGTCCACACCCGGCACATGCAGGTTGCCTTCCACCACCTGGTTACCTTCCAGCTGCGGCTGGGTCACCCAGGTCAGAATGTCGTAGTAGCGCCGGATGTTCGCCACAAAATGCACCGGCTCGCCGCCCCGGGCATAACCGTAGCGGGTCTTGCTGTACCACTGCTTCTGCGACAGGCGCGGCAGCATTTTCTTCACGTCCAGCCATTTATTCGGGTTCAGGCCTTCCTTCTTGGCCAGAAGGCGCGCGTCGTCCAGGTGACCGGTGCCGACGTTGTAGGCGGCGAGGGCAAACCAGGTACGGTCGGGCTCGGCGATCTTGTCGTCCAGCTCGTCCTTGATCTTGGCCAGGTACTTGGCGCCGCCCATGATGCTTTGTTTGGCATCCAGGCGGTTGGACACGCCCATCGCCTGGGCGGTGTTCTGGGTCAGCATCATCAGGCCGCGCACGCCGGTCTTGGACGTCACCGCCGGCTGCCACAGCGATTCCTGGTAGCCGATGGCCGCCAATAGGCGCCAATCGACCTTTTCTTCCTTGGCGTAGGCGCGAAAGTGCTTCTCGTACTTGGGCAGGCGCTGTTGCAAATGCTGGGCGAAGGTATAGGCGCCGACATAGCCCAGTACATCGACGTGCCCGTAATAGCGATCTTTCAGACGCTGCAGGGTGCCGTTCTTCTCGACCTTGTCCAGGTAGCTGTTGATCTCGTTGAGCAGGCTGTTGTCGATGCCGGCGGCCACGGCCCAGCTCTGGTTGCTGGCATTGCCGAGGTCGAATGCGACCCGCACGTTGGGGAAGTACACCTGGTTCATGGCGACTTCATTGGAGTCCACCAGGGTCAGGTCGATTTGTCCTTCGTCGACCATGCGTAGCAAGTCGACTACTTCAACGGCGTCGGACTCTTCGTATTCAATCGCAGGATTCTGCTTTTTAAGCGCCGCCAACTGCTCGGCGTGGGTGCTGCCCTTGAGCACCATGATCTTCTTGCCGACCAGGTCCGCCGCATTGGTCGGCCGTGACTGGCCGTTGCGGTAGATGATCTGCGGCGTGACTTCGAGGTACGGGTGGGAAAAACGCACCTGTTGCTGGCGCTGCTCGCTGCTGACCAGTCCGGCAGCGGCGAGCACCGGACCGTTGGGCTTGCCCAGCTGGCCGAACAGGTCATCGAGGTTGTCGGCGGTTTCGATCTCCAGCTTGACGCCCAGGTCATCGGCAAAGCGCTTGACCAGTTCGTATTCGAAACCGGTTTCACCGTTGCGGTCCTGGAAATACGTAGCGGGGCTGTTCCGGGTAACCACCCGCAATACGCCATCCTCCTTGATTCGCTCGAGCGTGCTGGGCTTATCAACACAGGCGCTGAGCATCAGGAAGATTCCGGTTGCGATGAGCCATTTGGCGCATCGCGGGCGCAAAGCAGTTGGGGAGAACATCTGCGCAGTATACGCAAACGGCCCACGGCGCCATATCTCGACAGCGGCACACTTGTCTGCTAGTCGCTGCAAAACTGTGCTGTATCCCGCAGAAACGTGGCCTGGCGCGTGATTGTGACGGTTAAAATATCTGCGCCCGAGGCCATGGATTGTCCCTGGGCACCGCGCAAACCGTGCCAACTGACGTTCGGCAGCGGCCAGCGGTAGCGTTTCGGGTGCCGTGGGCGAAGGTTTACGCTAGAATGCACGGCCTCAAAGCACACCCCTTCCCGAGGCTGTCCCGAAGATGTTGATCCTGCGCGGCGCTCCTGCCCTTTCTGCCTTTCGCCACAGCAAACTCCTTGAACAACTGAGCCAGAAGGTTCCAGCGGTTACAGGCCTGTATGCTGAATTTGCTCACTTCGCCGACGTAACCGGCGTCTTGACCGCCGACGAACAGCAAGTGCTCGCACGCCTTCTGAAGTACGGCCCAAGCGTTCCCGTCCAAGAGCCGACCGGCCGCTTGTTCCTGGTTCTGCCGCGGTTCGGCACCATCTCGCCGTGGTCGAGCAAGGCCAGCGACATCGCCCGCAACTGCGGCCTGGATAAAATCCAGCGCCTGGAGCGTGGTATCGCGTTCTACGTGGCCGGCCAGTTCAGCGACGCCGACGCCGAGCTGATCGCCAGCAGCCTGCACGACCGCATGACCCAGATCATCGTCAGCCAGCTGGAACAGGCCGCCGGCCTGTTCAGCCACGCCGAGCCCAAGCCGCTCACTGCGATTGACGTGCTTGGCGGTGGCCGCGCCGCCCTCGAGAAGGCCAACACCGAACTGGGCCTGGCCCTGGCCGAAGACGAGATCGACTACCTGGTCAACGCCTTCAACGGCTTGAAGCGCAACCCCCACGACATCGAACTGATGATGTTCGCCCAGGCCAACTCCGAGCATTGCCGTCACAAGATCTTCAACGCCAGTTGGGACATCGACGGCCAGAGCCAGGAAAAAAGCCTGTTCGGCATGATCAAGAACACCTACGTGATGCACAGCGAAGGCGTTCTGTCGGCTTATAAGGACAACGCCTCGGTGATCGTCGGCTCCGTCGCCGGCCGCTTCTTCCCGGACCCGGAAACCCGCCAGTACGGCGCGGTGCAGGAGCCGGTGCACATCCTGATGAAGGTTGAAACCCACAACCACCCTACCGCGATTGCCCCGTTCCCGGGCGCAGCCACCGGTTCGGGTGGCGAAATTCGCGATGAAGGCGCAACCGGCCGTGGCGCCAAGCCCAAGGCGGGCCTCACCGGTTTCACCGTATCGAACCTGCAGATCCCCGGCTTCGAACAGCCGTGGGAAGTGCCGTACGGCAAGCCCGAGCGTATCGTCACCGCGCTGGACATCATGATCGAAGGCCCGCTGGGCGGCGCTGCGTTCAACAACGAATTCGGTCGTCCGGCGCTGACCGGTTATTTCCGTACCTTCGAACAGTCCATCACCACCCCCCGTGGCGATGAAGTGCGCGGCTACCACAAGCCGATCATGTTGGCCGGCGGCATGGGCAACATCCGTGAAGAACACGTCAAGAAAGGCGAGATTCTGGTCGGCTCCAAGCTGATCGTGCTCGGCGGCCCGGCCATGCTGATCGGCCTGGGCGGCGGCGCAGCGTCCTCCATGGCCACCGGCACCAGTTCGGCGGACCTGGACTTCGCTTCGGTACAGCGCGAAAACCCCGAGATGGAACGCCGCTGCCAGGAAGTCATCGACCGTTGCTGGCAGTTGGGCGACAAGAACCCGATCAGCTTCATCCACGACGTCGGTGCTGGCGGTTTGTCCAACGCCTTCCCGGAACTGGTCAACGATGGCGAGCGTGGTGGCCGTTTCGAACTGCGCAATATTCCAAACGACGAGCCGGGCATGGCCCCGCACGAAATCTGGAGCAATGAATCCCAGGAACGCTACGTGCTGGCCGTCGGCCCTGAAGATTTTGCGCGCTTCCAGGCCATCTGCGAACGTGAGCGCTGCCCGTTTGCCGTGGTCGGCGAAGCCACCGCCGAGCCGCAGCTTACTGTTACAGATAGCCACTTCGGCAACAGCCCGGTGGACATGCCACTCGAAGTGCTGCTGGGCAAAGCCCCGCGCATGCACCGTTCCGCCGTGCGTGAAGCCGAGCTGGGCGATGATTTCGACCCAAGCCCCCTTGAGCTGGCCGACAGCATCGAGCGCGTGCTGCACCACCCCGCCGTGGCGAGCAAAAGCTTTTTGATCACCATCGGCGACCGCACCATCACTGGTCTGGTTGCCCGTGACCAAATGGTCGGCCCGTGGCAGGTTCCGGTGGCCGACGTCGCCGTCACCGCCACCAGCTTCGACGTGTACACCGGTGAAGCCATGGCCATGGGCGAGCGCACGCCGCTGGCCCTGCTGGACGCTCCGGCGTCGGGCCGCATGGCCATTGGTGAAACCCTGACCAACATCGCCGCGTCGCGCATCGGCAAGCTGTCCGACATCAAACTGTCGGCCAACTGGATGTCCGCTGCCGGTCACCCGGGTGAAGATGCGCGCCTGTACGACACGGTTAAAGCGGTCGGCATGGAGCTGTGCCCCGAGCTGGGTATTACCATTCCGGTGGGCAAGGACTCCATGTCCATGTCCACCCGTTGGAACGAAGACGGCACCGACAAGAGCGTCACCTCGCCACTGTCGTTGATCGTGACCGGTTTCGCGCCGGTCACCGACATCCGCCAGACCCTGACCCCGCAACTGCGCATGGACAAGGGCACCACCGATCTGATCCTGATCGACCTGGGCCGTGGCCAGAACCGCATGGGCGCCTCGATCCTGGCGCAGACTCACGGCAAGCTCGGCAAACACGCGCCGGATGTCGACGACGCTGAAGACCTCAAGGCCTTCTTCGCCGTGATCCAGGGCCTGAATGCCGACGGTCACCTGCTGGCTTACCACGACCGTTCCGACGGTGGCTTGCTGACCAGCGTCGTAGAAATGGCCTTCGCCGGTCACTGCGGCCTGAACATCGTGCTCGACAGCGTTGCCGAGGATGCCGCCGAGATCAACGGCATCCTGTTCAACGAAGAGTTGGGTGCGGTGATCCAAGTGCGCCAGGACGCTACCCCGGACGTGCTCGCACAGTTCAGCGCTGCCGGTCTTGCCGAATGCGTGGCGGTGATTGGCCAGCCGATCAACAACGGCGAAGTCACTATCTCGTTCAATGGCGACACGGTTTTTACCGGTCAGCGCCGCTTGCTGCAGCGCCAGTGGGCCGAGACCAGCTACCAGGTCCAGCGCCTGCGCGACAACGTCGACTGCGCCGAGCAGGAATTCGACGCGATCCTGGAAGAAGACAACCCGGGCCTGAGCACCATGCTCAGCTTCGACGTCAACCAGGACATCGCCGCGCCCTACATCAAGAAGGGTATTCGCCCACAGGTTGCCGTGCTGCGTGAGCAGGGCGTCAATGGCCAGGTGGAAATGGCGGCGGCGTTCGACCGTGCCGGGTTCAATGCGATCGACGTGCACATGAGCGATATCCTCGCCGGTCGCGTTGACCTCAATGAGTTCAAAGGTCTTGTAGCCTGCGGCGGTTTCTCCTACGGCGACGTACTGGGTGCCGGTGAAGGCTGGGCCAAGTCGGCGCTGTTCAACAGCCGCGCCCGCGATGCGTTCCAGGGTTTCTTCGAACGTAACGACAGCTTCACCCTGGGCGTGTGCAACGGTTGCCAGATGATGTCCAACCTCAGCGAACTGATCCCGGGCAGCGAGTTCTGGCCGCACTTTGTGCGTAACCGTTCCGAGCAGTTCGAAGCTCGCGTGGCCATGGTCCAGGTGCAGGAATCCAACTCGATCTTCCTGCAGGGCATGGCCGGTTCGCGCATGCCGATCGCTATCGCCCACGGCGAAGGCCATGCCGAGTTCGCCAGCGAAGAAGCGCTGCTCGAAGCCGACCTGTCCGGCACTGTGGCCCTGCGTTTTGTCGACAACCACGGCAAGGTCACCGAGAGCTACCCGGCCAACCCGAACGGCTCGCCGCGCGGCATCACCGGCCTCACAAGCCGCGACGGTCGCGTCACCATCATGATGCCGCACCCGGAGCGCGTATTCCGCGCCGTGCAGAACTCGTGGCGCCCGGAAGAGTGGAACGAAGACGGCGCCTGGATGCGCATGTTCCGCAACGCTCGCGTGTGGGTGAACTAAGGCGGTGTACAAGCTCGCGTTCTTCGTACCCGACAGCCACGTGGAGACGGTGAAAACCGCCGTCTTCGCAGCCGGCGGCGGGCGCATCGGCGACTACGACAGCTGCGCCTGGCAAGTGCTGGGCCAGGGCCAATTCCGCGCGTTGGACGGGAGTCAGCCGTTTATCGGGCAAGTGGGCCAGGTTGAAGTGGTTGAGGAGTGGAAGGTTGAGCTGGTGGTGGCGGATGCGTTGATTGTGGCTGTTGTGGCTGCGTTGAAACTGAGCCATCCGTATGAGACACCGGCGTATGAGGTGTGGCAGTTGGCGGATTTTTGATTCGCACGCTGCATAAACAAGACACCCGCTGGGCCAGTTTGGTCGGCGGGTTTTTTGTTTCCTTTCAAGGCCTCATCGGGGGCAAGCCCCCTCCCACATTCAACTGCATTCCAACGATGAAACTCGGTCAACTGGGGGAGGGGACTTGCCCCGATGGCGTCCGCCCAGGCGCCTCAGACATTTCCGACAAGCCTTTCAGGTTGTCCCTCGGAACCTGTCTCAATAGCCTTCTTCGGTCGCTGTTAGTTCAGTGATCGGGATTTGAACTCAAAGCCCGCCCCGTAACCTTGTATTCGGGTTTTACAGTCAGTGATGGAATTGCCAGATACCGTTGTTCCGCGCCTCAATACAGATAGCGCACTAGGACAAGCCTTGGTTTCAATGTTCAGATCCATTGAAATGGAGTTGACGCTTGAAGGTGCCAAGCCTGGCGCGGTCAAGGTCATTGTCTTTGGTGGTTGTGCTGTCCACCTATATACGCACCATCGTATTTCCACGGATGTGGATGCGGAGATCTATTGTGCGAATTTTCGAGACAAACTGCGTTTACAGACACTGTTGGCAGAGTTTCCGGAACAGTTTTTCGATGAGCAGTCCGGCCGTGTGATGGAGCTGAACTATGACCTCCAATACAACACTAGCTTTGGTCCGCTTCACGAAGACTACTGGGAGCGAAGTATTCCCCTGGAAGAATTTCCTCTTGAGTCTGCACTGAATCTTCATATAGCCGCGCCTATCGACATTGCAATTTCCAAACTGGGCAGAGCCACTGATCAGGATGTAGATGACATCATGGCTTTGCTCAGGGCGGGCTTTATAGTGACCGCTGAGCTCCGTCAGCTGGCATTGCAGGCAATTGATATGTATGTTGGCAACAAAGAGCCACCCAGGTCCATACTGACCAATATCTTGCACGATTATCTGGAGACTGCAGATGGCGAAGCCTTTTAACGGTCCAGTCCTTTCTTGCGCCTTGGACACACTGGTCAAAAGCCCCTTGAATCAGGCTGATGATGCTGCCTTGGTCAGTGCAGCGAAAGCTGTGTGGTATTCCGATACGAATCTTGTGGGCGAGGTGAGGGCGTTCATTCAGGAGCACTCCAGTGAGGTAGAGCTTCGTCGCGCAGGCTATTTGCTTGAGCGCTTCACACGCTTTTCGTGTGCGACCGATAGTCGGGTAAAGGAAGCGTTGAAGGCGCTTGAACTGTTTTCAGCTTCCAGGCAATACGTGAAACCCCAAGGCGCTGTCGCGTTGCGCAGTCGTCGTGACGAACTGGCAATGTCCTGGGGATTAAGTGAGGGTCTGGGTTTGAAGGTTCAGACCTTGATGCCTTTTCAGACCCGTCACTATGAAGCCGAACAGCGTGCGGCGTCTGCCTAGGTATAGATAGCTATCAAAGAACTCGGCTTAGGCCTAATACCGTTCAGTTAAGCGTATATCGCCCTCTGTAGGAGCGAGCTTGCTCGCGAAAAGCGTCAACGATAACGCGTGCTTCCTGAATGAACGCGGCGCCTGTGAGTTTTTCGCGAGCAAGCTCGCTCCTACAAAATGCCTTAACTGAAAGGCATTACGGCTGAGGCCGAGTTTTTGCTGTCTGCGATATCTTCAGCGTTAGGAGATTTCCGACACGTCTTTCAGGTTGTCCCTCGGAACTCGCACAACTAACCTTCGCCAGTCGCTGCCAATTCAGCGACCGGGACTGCAAGCCCGCCGAAATAATATTAGAAGCTCGGAAGCGCCGCTATAATCGTGGCGCTTTTCATGGTCATCGTTTTCTGGTGGCTGTGCGCGGGAGACCTTTGGGTCTGCCGAGGTGCTTCTGACTCGGTCTTGCAGGCCCGCGCACAGCTGCCACCCATCATCTGCAAGTGATGCTGGCAGCTCCTATTTTTCAGGAGTTTTACCATGATCAAAGACAGCCCAAATCCCCCATCTGATTCTCTGCCCACCGACCAAATCTTCACCGTCCTGACCCACCTGAACAGCGAAACCCTGCTCGCCAACGCCTCTCAAGACCTGGCATCCGTGCAGGCACTGGCGGGTCATCTGGCTTTTGATGTCGACGGTCCGCAGCGTGATGCAGTGCTGGGGATTCATCGGATGGTGGAGGGAATTCAGTTGATGGTGGATCGAGTACTGGATTTAGTTGAGGTGCCTGAGCAGAAGTAATCAGGCGCCTGTGAGGGCCAATCGGGGGCAAGCCCCCTCCCACATTTTGATCGGTGCCGGACTTGGCAATGCGGTCAAGTGTGGGAGGGGGCTTGCTCCCGATGAGTCCAGAACAACCACTACAGCTCTAAACCCTGGCGCCGACCACACGGCCACTGACCAGCCGCTCCAACGCCTCACCCAACCCGGACGCCTTGTCACCAATCAACAAGTGCCAAACACCGCTCTCAAGCTGACTCACACCCTGGCAACCGAGCGCAGTGAGCTGAGCTTCAGACAACCCCGAATCATCGCCCAACTCCACCCGCAACCGAGTCATCGCTACCGCTTCCAGTTGGCGCACATTCTCTCGGCCACCCAGCGCATTCAGCCATTGCTCGGCCTCTTGCACATTCACCGTCAGGGGCTTATCCACAGGTGCTACCGCTAAAGGCGCTGCAGCAACAAACCCCGGCATCGCCAAGCGGATTTCATCAGCAATGCTATCGGCCATCGGCCCAACCACCACCTGCAAACTCCCGCCGTTACCCGGGCGCACTACGGCCATGGCGCCCAGTGCTTTCAGTTCAGCATCCACCGCCTTGTTGCGATCCACCATGTCCAACCGCAGCCGCGTGGTGCATGCACCCACACTCAGCAAATTCTCTGCACCACCCAGCGCCTGGATATATGCCGTCGCACGCTGGTTATCACTCATCGCTTCAGCCTGCACCACCTGGATATCTTCCCGGCCCGGCGTCTTGAGGTTGAAGCGGCGAATGCAGTAGTTGAACACCGTGTAGTAGATCACCGAGTAGGCCAGGCCTACCGGGACCACCAGCCAGCCGTTGGTGGACTTGCCCCAGCCCAGCACCATGTCGATAAACCCACCGGAGAAGGTAAAACCGAGGTGGATATTGAGCAGGTTGGTCACGGCCATCGACAGGCCGGTGAGCAGTGCATGCAGCAAGTACAGGAACGGCGCCAGGAACATGAATGCAAATTCAATCGGTTCAGTCACCCCGGTCAGGAACGAGGTCAGCGCCATGGACAGAAAAATCCCGCCCATCACTTTACGGCGCTCCGGCAGCGCATTGCGGTACATCGCCAGGCATGCAGCCGGCAGGCCGAACAGCATCACCGGGAACATGCCGGTCATGAATTGACCGCCTTTGGGGTCGCCGGCAAAGTAGCGGGTCAGGTCGCCGGTCACCACCGCGCCGGTTGCTGGGTCGGTAAACGTGCCGAACACGAACCACGCCATATTGTTGAGGATATGGTGCAAGCCTGTGACGATCAGCAGGCGGTTGAACACGCCAAACACGAACGCACCCAGGCTGCCGCTTTCCATCAGCAATACGCCGAAGCTGTTGATGCCGTGCTGGATCGGCGGCCAGATCAGGCCGAAGATCACGCCCAGGCCCACCGCCGAGAAGCCGGTGACAATCGGCACAAACCGTCGCCCGCCAAAGAACGCCAGGTACTCCGGCAGCTTGATGTCCTTGAAGCGGTTATACAGCCCGCCCGCCATCAGGCCACTGGCGATACCGGCGAGCATGCCCATGTTGATGGTGGTATCCATCACCTTGAGGGTCGAGATCATCACCAGGTAGCCAATCGCCCCGGCCAGGCCGGCGGTGCCATTGTTGTCGCGGGCAAAGCCCACGGCGATGCCGATGGCGAAGATCAGCGCCAGGTTGGCGAAGATCGCCTGCCCGGCATCGTGCATCACCGCGATGTTGAGCAAGTCGGTGTCGCCCAGGCGCAGCAGCAGGCCGGCGATTGGCAGGATCGCAATCGGCAGCATCAGGGCGCGGCCCAGGCGTTGCAGGCCTTCGATAAAGTGTTGGTACATGGCGTGTCTCCCTATTCTTGTTGTTTTCAGCTCAGCGGCCAGTGGTGTTGACAGGCGTGGCGAACGGCCTTGGCACTGCTCAGGTCGAGCAGCTCAAGGCTCAGTTGCCGGCATTGCGCCGCGTCCAGGTGGCGGACGCGGTCCTTGATTTCTCCGATCTGCGGCGGGCTTACCGACAGCTCGCTGACGCCCAGGCCGACCAGTACCGGCGTGGCCAGTGGGTCGGACGCCAGGGCGCCACACACACCGACCCAACGCCCGTGTTTCGCCGCACCGGCGCAGGTCTGGGCGATCAGCCGCAGCAAGGCAGGGTGCAGCGCATCAACGCGGGCGGCCAAGCCTGCGTGGTCGCGATCCATCGCCAGGGTGTACTGGGACAGGTCATTGGTGCCGATGGATAAAAAGTCCGCGTGTTCGGCCAGCTGTTCAGCCATCAGCGCGGCGGCGGGCACTTCGATCATCACGCCCAGTTCCGGGCGCTGCGTCAGCTCCAGCTCCACGCACAGTTCATCCAGGCGCTGGCGAATCTGCAGCAGTTCATCCACCTCGCTGACCATCGGCAACAGGATGCGGCAACGCGCCAGCGGCGAGACTTGCAACAGGGCGCGCAGTTGCTGGTCGAGCAGTTCCGGGCGCACCTGGGCCATGCGAATACCGCGCAGGCCCAATACCGGATTGGCTTCGACAGGCAGCGGCAGGTAGTCGAGCTGCTTGTCGCCGCCCACGTCGATGGTGCGAATGATCACGGATTTGTCGCCCATGGCATCCAGCACGGCCTGATAGGCCTGGCGCTGTTCCTGTTCATCCGGCGCGGTGCGGCGGTCGACGAAGAGGAATTCGGTGCGCAGCAGGCCGACGCCATCGGCGCCGTTGTCAAACGCCACTTGGGCTTCGGCGCTGGAGGCGACATTCGCCGCGACTTCAACCGTCACGCCGTCGGTGGTGAGTGCCGGTTGCCGGGCTTGGGCCTGTTGCTGCTGGCGTCGCAATTTCTGTGTTTCGCGAATCTGGTGAACTTCGGCGTGGCGCGCTTCGCTGGGGGCCAGTTCCAGGCGGCCGTTGGCGGCATCGAGCACCACCCGTTGGCCTTGGGGTACGTCGAGCACTTCATTGCCCAGGGCGACGAGACACGGCAGGCCTTTGCCCCGGGCCAAAATCGCCACATGGGAGGTCGCACCGCCTTCGGCCATGCAGATGCCCGCGGCCTGTTGCGCGCTCAGTTGCAGCAAGTCCGAAGGCGTCAGCTCATGGGCACTGACAATCGCCCCCGCCGGCAATTCGAAATGCCAGGCTTCACCCAGCAACGCACGCAGCACCCGTTGTTGAAGGTCTCGCAGGTCATTGGCGCGCTCGGCAAACAGTGGTTTGCCCAACGCCAGCAGCACGGCGCATTGGGCCTGGATCGCATCACGCCAGGCGTGGGTGGCGGCGCTCCCTTGTTCGATGGCAGCGGTGGCTGCGTCGAGTAATGCCGGGTCTTCCAGCAGGGCGAGGTGGGCGGCAAAGATCTCTTCTTCTTCGACGTTCTTGCGTTGGCGCGCCTGGTCCAGCGTATTGCGGATTTCGCCGCGCACTTGCTGAAGGGCGGCATCCAGGCGTTGCAGTTGTTCGTCGACGCTATGATTGCCGGTGTCTTGCGGCAGTTCGATGCCCGTGAGGCGGAACAATGGCCCACATACCAGACCGGGTGCCGCGCATACGCCTTGCAGCACATTGGCTTCGGTATTCGCCCGGCGTGGTGTGGCAACGACCGGCGCGTGATGCTCCTCGTGGATCGCCACGGACAGCGCGGCGACCAATGCCTGTAACGCCGCCTCGCCATCCTCGCCACGGCAGGTCACCCGTACCTCGTCACCTTCGCCAATACCCAGCCCCATCAGGCCGATCAGGCTGTCGCAAGCCGCGGTCCTATCACCGAAGTGCAGCTGCGATTGGCTGCTGAAGCCCTGGGCAGTCTTGCGGATCAGCGCGGCAGGGCGCGCATGCAAGCCGCCACGGTGGGTGATGCGCACCGTGGCGCTCACTTGCGCGACCGAGTTATCCACAGCGGTTTGAACCGGTGCGGACGTACGCAGGGCAATGCGCACCAGCGCTTCACCGACCTTCACTGTCTTGCTCGCAATCGGTTGCAGCTCGAAGCGCTCACTGTTGGTCAGGATGATCAGGCTCACCAGGCTTTTGCACTGGCGCGCTATGCGGTCCAGATCAAATTGCACCAACGGCTG
The DNA here is from genome assembly GCF_900004785.1 of Pseudomonas sp. 28 E 9. Taxonomy (NCBI): domain Bacteria; kingdom Pseudomonadati; phylum Pseudomonadota; class Gammaproteobacteria; order Pseudomonadales; family Pseudomonadaceae; genus Pseudomonas; species Pseudomonas sp. 28 E 9. The sequence continues at coordinate 177,559 of NZ_CVTK01000057.1, forward strand.
ACCCTCGCTCACCCGTGCGCCATCCTTCACCAGCAAGGCAAAGCCTTCGCCATTGAGCTCCACGGTGTCGATACCCACGTGCATCAGCACTTCAGCACCGTTGTCGGCGCGGATGGTCAATGCATGACCGGTGCGGGCGACATGGATGATCACGCCGTCACAGGGCGCGTGCAGACAGTCGTTCAACGGGTCGATGGCAATACCGTCGCCCATGGCGCCGCTGGCGAATACTTCGTCGGGGACGCTGTCCAGGGCCAGCACCGGCCCACTCAAGGGGGCGCTGAGGGTCAGTCGATTATTATTGTTGGACATGGGCACGGTACTCATCAGGAAAACGCCGCTTCAGTGGGTGCGGGTGACTTTGCTCAGGTGGCGCGGCTGGTCCGGGTCCATGCCCCGTGCCTCAGCCAGGCCTGCGGCCATCACGTAGAAACTCTGGATCGCCAGGATCGGGTCCAGGCTCGGGTGTTCGGCGCGGCTCAGGGTCAGGTCGCGTTCGGCGATATCGTCGGGCGCGGCCAGCAGCACGCGGGCACCGCGTTGGCGCATATCGGCGGCCAGGCTCAGCAAGCCGGCCTGCTCGGCGCCGCGTGGGGCGAACACCAGCAGCGGGTAGTGTTCGTCGATCAAGGCCATCGGCCCGTGGCGCACTTCGGCGCTGCTGAAGGCCTCGGCCTGGATCGCCGAGGTCTCCTTGAGTTTGAGCGCGGCTTCCTGGGCGATGGCGAAACCGGCGCCACGGCCGATTACCATCAAGCGCTGGCTGCCTTTGAGGGCATCGACGGCCAGGCGCCAATCCTGCCTGGCGGCGTCGCGCAGGCCATCGGGCAGCGCCTGGCAGGCTTGCAGCAGATCGGTTTCCTGGTTCCAGTGGCCGATCAACTGCGCGCTGGCGCTGAGGGTGGCGATAAAACTCTTGGTCGCGGCCACGCTGAGTTCCGGCCCGGCGCACAGCGGCACATGAAACTCACACGCGGCTTCCAGCGGCGAGTCTTCGGCATTCACCAGCGAAATGCTCAAGGCCCCGCGTTTGCGCAACAGGCGCAGGCTGTTGACCAAATCCGGGCTCTGCCCCGACTGGGAGAACCCGAACGCCACTTGGCCGCTGACTTTCATTGGCGCCTGCAACAGGGTCACCACCGACATCGGCAACGACGCCACTGGAATGCCCACATGCTGCATGGCCAGGTAGGCGAAGTAGCTGGCGGCATGGTCCGAGCTGCCACGGGCAATGGTCATCGCCACTTGCGGCGGCTGGCGGCGCAGGCGAGCGGCGACTTCCGCCAGCAGCGGGTCCAGGCGTTGCAGTTGTGCGGCGACGGCGTCGCAGGAGGCCAGGGCCTCTTCAAGCATTTTTGAAGTCAATGGCTTCTCCTTCGACCATTACGTCGGTGAGTGTCAGGGAGCGGTCCAGGCGCACGCAGTCGGCATAGCTGCCCGGTTGCAGGCGGCCGCGCTCTTCCAGGCCCAGGTAGTCCGCAGGAAATTGCGACAGGCGTTGTGAGGCTTCGCTGATGGGCAGGCCGATTTTCACCAGGTTGCGCAGCGCCTGGTCCATGGTCAGGGTGCTGCCGGCCAGGGTGCCGTCGGCCAGGCGCACGCCGCCCAGGCATTTGGTCACGGTGTGGCTGCCCAGCTTGTATTCGCCATCGGGCATGCCGGCGGCGGCGGTGGAGTCGGTGACGCAATACAGGCACGGGATCGAACGCAGCGCCACGCGCATGGCGCCGGGGTGGACGTGAAGCAAATCCGGAATCAATTCGGCGTATTGGGCATGGGCCAGCGCGGCGCCGACGATGCCTGGCTCGCGGTGATGCAGCGGGCTCATGGCGTTGTACAAATGGGTGAAGCTGGTGGCGCCGGCGGCGAGGGCGGCGACGCCTTCTTCATAGCTGCCCAGGGTATGGCCGATCTGCATGCGCACGCCGCGCTCGCTGAGGGCGCGGATCAGGCCGTCGTGGCCGGCGATTTCCGGGGCGATGGTGATCACCCGGATCGGTGCCAGGCGCAGGTAGGCTTCGACTTCGGCCATCAAGGCGGTGTGGGCGAAGTTGGGTTGGGCGCCGAGTTTGCCCGGATTGATGTAAGGGCCCTCCAGGTGCACGCCCAGGACCCGGGCGCTGCCCGTCGGACGTTGTTCACAGAACTTGCCGAGCTCACCGAGCACTTTGGTGATTTCTTCCACCGGCGCCGTCATGGTGGTGGCCAGTAGCGAGGTGGTGCCAAACCGCACGTGGGTACGGGTGATGGTCTCGAAGGTGTGCGCACCTTCCATGATGTCCGCACCGCCGCCGCCATGCACATGCAGGTCGATAAAGCCCGGCAGCAGGTAGGGCAGTTCGTTGTCGGCCGGGTCGCACGGTGTGCCTTCAATGGCAACCACCTTGCCGTGCTCGTGCACCAGGCGGCCGCGCATCCAGCCGCTGGGCGTGAGGATATTGTCTTCTGACATGGGCAGTTCTCTAGATTCGCAGTTCGGCGGAGTAGTCATGACGACGCAGCTCTACGACAAAGTCGTAGTAGTCGTTGCGGCAGTAGGTGTCTGTGATTTCAATCGGCGTGTTGTCGGCGGTGTAGCCCACGCGGGTCATCAGCAGCATGGCGGTGCCGGGGGCGAGGCCCACCAGCCTGGCGAACTCGTCCGACGCATTGATTGCCTGGATATGCTGCAGGGCGCGCACGACGGGCTTGCCGACGCCTTCCAGGTATTCGTACAGCGAGTTGCCGATGGCTTGCGGCTGGGGCAGCACCGAGGCGGGCAGGGTGGTCATTTCAATCGCCATCACCGTGTCATCGGCTTTGCGCAGACGCTTGAGGCGCGCCACTTTGTCGGTAGGCGACAGGCACAGGCGGATCAGCTCTTCGTGGGTTGGCGGGGTGATGTCGCGTTCCAGCCATTGGGACGTGGGTACAAAGCCTTTGAGCCGCAACATTTCGCTGAACCCCGACAGGCGCGACAACGGTTGTTCCAGGCGCGGCGTGATAAAGGTGCCGGAACCCTGGCTGCGGCGGATCAGGCCCTGGGCAAGCAACACTTCCAGCGCTTTACGGGCAGTGACCCGCGAGATGCTCAACTGCTCGCTGAGGGCGCGTTCGGAGGGCAGGGCCTGCTCGGATTTCCACTGGCCGGCATGGATCGCCGTTTCCAGGCTGCGGGCCAGTTGCAGGTACAGCGGCGTGGATTGCTTGTCGTCGGGGCGCAGTGCCAGGATGGGATTCATCTGTCAGGTTTTCGATGCGTTATTGGAGTGTTGTCGCCCGGTAATGGCCGGAAATTAATACCACTTAAATACCATGTCAATGCCACCAAAACGGTGCGCGCCTCGGTTTCACGGCCTGTTAACGGTGCGTGGTATCAAGTGGTATTAGAGAGGTCTTTGTTGCGCGCGCAAACGCACGGCGCGCGGGATGAATTGGTATTCACCGGCAGCGCGCTGCTCGGGGCAGGAAATATCTTCGAATTATTTTACGGGCGGTGGCGGATCAGGGCCGAATCTCGATCAAGGTGCCGTCCTTGACCAGGCTCCAGACTTCGCGCATGTCCACATTGCGCATGCCGATGCAGCCGTCGGTCCAGTCCAGGGTGTGGAACCACTGTTCCGGGTAGTCTTCGGTGTCGGGCGTGCCATGGATCATGATCATGCTGCCCGGTTTCACCCCTTCGCGGCGCGCGCGGGCGGCGTCGCTGATATTGGGGTAGGAGATGTGCATGGCCAGGTTGAACCGTTCGCTGGTCTTGCGCCAGTCGATCCAGTAAAAGCCTTCAGGCGTGCGACGGTCGCCCTCGATCAGTTTGTGGCCTTTCGGGTTTTTACCCAGGGATATGCGATAGGTCTTGAGGGGCTTGCCGTCGTTGATCAGCTGCAACTGGTGGGCGGATTTGAGCACCAGGACCTTTTCGACCGGTTTGCCGCCGAGGGTTTGCACCGTGGAGGCCGAGGACAGGGCAGCGAACGACAGGCAGATCAGAGCAAGCAACCAACGCATTGAAACGATTTCCCTTTGGCGACGAGTGGCCGGCTTGTTATTGGGCGGGCTTGGACTGGGGCGGCACGGACTCGCTGCGCACCGGGAACAGCTGTTGCGCACGATCAGCGAAGAAGCATTCTAAGGTACGCCCGACCGTGCGGAAAGCCAGCTCGGACCAAGGGATGTCGGCCTCGGCGAACAGCTTCACTTCCAGGCTTTCGATGCCTGCGGCAAAGTCCAGGTCGGCCAGCTCGGCGCGATAGAAAATATGCACCTGATTGATGTGCGGCACGTTGATCAAGGTATAGAGGCTCAGGTCGCGCACGCGGGCGCAGGCTTCTTCCAGGGTCTCGCGCATGGCGGCCTGTTCCACGGTTTCGCCGTTTTCCATGAAGCCTGCGGGCAGGGTCCAGTAACCCAGGCGCGGCTCGATGGCGCGACGGCACAGCAGCACTTTGTCGCCCCATACCGGCACGGTACCGGCGACGATATTGGGATTCTGGTAATGAATGGTCGAGCAGTGATCGCACACATAGCGCAGGCGCGCGTCGCCTTCGGGAATGCGTTGGGTGACCGGTTTGCCGCACTGGCTGCAGAAATTCATGCTGGGGTTCCTGGAGAGTGGGCACATCTTGGCTTGGTGCCAGGCGTTCCTGCAAGTTGTCGTTTCGCGACACCCCGGTGGTTTTGGGCTTGGGCGCCTGCGCGCTTTGGTGCATGATGCAAGGTAGCCAACAGACCGAGATGACTCATGCTGGACGAGCTACTTCGCCGGGTAAGCAACCACACCCCCCATACCCTGGAGACCGACGGGCGTTTCCCCGAGGCCGCGGTGCTGGTGCCGATTACCCGCAGTGACGAACCCGAGCTGATCCTGACCCTGCGCGCCAGTGGCCTGTCGACCCATGGCGGCGAAGTGGCCTTTCCCGGCGGGCGCCGTGACCCCGAAGACCCGGACCTGATCTTTACCGCCCTGCGCGAAGCCGAAGAAGAAATCGGCCTGCCGCCGGGTCTGGTCGAGGTCATTGGCCCATTGAGCCCGTTGATCTCCCTGCACGGCATCCGTGTAACGCCCTATGTGGGCGTGGTCCCTGATTACGTCGAGTACCTGGCCAACGACGCCGAAATTGCCGCTGTCTTCAGCGTGCCCCTGGACTTTTTCCGCCAGGACCCACGCGAGCACACCCACCGCATCGACTATCAGGGTCGCAGTTGGTATGTGCCAAGCTACAGGTTCGGCGAATACAAGATCTGGGGCCTGACGGCAATCATGATCGTCGAGCTGATCAACCTGCTCTACGACGACGCCAAGATCAGCCTGCATCAGCCACCCAAGAGCTTCATCAATATCTGAGCCATCGTTTGAATGGCAACGCCGTGAGGGAAAACCATGAAATACCGCCTGGGCGATGCCCGCGTCGAGACGCATCCCAACAGTTGGGTAGCCCCCAATGCCACGCTGGTGGGCAAGGTCAAGCTGGAGGAGGGCGCCAACGTCTGGTTCAACGCGGTATTGCGTGGCGACAACGAACTGATCCTGATCGGCAGGAACAGCAACGTGCAGGATGGCAGCGTGATGCACACCGACATGGGCTACCCGCTGACCCTCGGCACCGGCGTGACCATCGGCCACAACGCCATGCTGCACGGCTGCACCGTCGATGATTACAGCCTGATCGGCATCAACGCGGTGATCCTCAATGGCGCGAAGATTGGCAAGCACTGCATCATCGGCGCCAATTCGCTGATCGGCGAAGGCAAGGAAATTCCCGATGGCTCGCTGGTGATGGGGTCGCCCGGCAAGGTGGTACGTGAGCTGACCGAAGCGCAGAAACGCATGCTCGAAGCCAGTGCCGCGCACTATGTGCACAACGCGCAGCGGTATGCGCGTGATCTGGTCGAGCAGGAACAATGAGTGCGGTTGAACGGCCTGTTGCTTCGCCTTGTGTGAGTATTTGCGCACTGGATGATGACGATATCTGTACTGGTTGCCAGCGTACCGTGGACGAGATTACGCGTTGGAGCCGCATGGACAATGCCGAACGCCGGCTGGTGTTGGGGTTGTGTCATGAGCGGGCGGTGGCGGGTGGGTTAGTGTTTATGGTTTCTGGTAAATCCGGCGCCTGACTGCTGCCCCCCCTGTAGGAGCGAGCTTGCTCGCGAAAAACCCAAGAACACCGCGTATAGTCAGATTCCCCGCGTCATCGTTAACGTTTTTCGCGAGCAAGCTCGCTCCTACAGGTTTTCGCCCCATGCTCTTCCTGATCGCCTATATCAGCAGCGTCGTGCTGATCAACTTCGCCTTTTCCACCGCCCCGCACCTGGACGTGATCTGGTCCGCCTGGGGTGGCCTGGTCTTCATTCTGCGCGACATGGTGCAAACCCGCTTCGGCCACGGTGCGATTATCGCCATGCTGGCGGCGCTGGTGTTGTCGTATATCACGTCGGACCCGTCCATCGCCCTGGCCAGCGCCACGGCGTTCGCGGTGTCCGAATGCATCGACTGGCTGGTGTTCAGCATCACCCGGCGCCCATTGCACGATCGCCTGTGGATCAGTTCGGCGCTGAGCATTCCCCTGGATACCTTTATCTTCTTCGGCCTGATCGGCGCGCTGACGCCGGCGGTGGCGGGCACGGCGCTGGTGTCGAAGTTCGCCGGGGTGACCGTGGTGTGGCTGGTCATGGCCTGGCGCATCCGCCGGCGCGCGGTTGCTAACTGAGGCCAATTTTTACAGTTCATGTAAAATGCCGGCCTTTCTCCCCCATGATCCGCTCCCCTGAGGACCTGAGATGACCCGAATCGGAACTCCATTGTCGCCAACCGCGACCCGCGTTTTGCTGTGTGGCTGCGGTGAGCTGGGCAAGGAAGTGGTAATCGAGCTGCAACGCCTGGGCGTTGAAGTGATTGCCGTGGATCGCTACGCCAACGCGCCCGCCATGCAGGTGGCGCACCGCAGCCACGTGATCAACATGCTCGACGGCGCCGCCTTGCGCGCCGTCATCGAGGCGGAGAAGCCGCACTTCATCGTGCCGGAAATCGAAGCCATCGCCACCGCTACCCTGGTGGAACTGGAAGCCGAAGGCTTCACCGTGATCCCGACCGCGCGCGCCACCTCGCTGACCATGAACCGTGAGGGCATCCGTCGTCTGGCCGCCGAAGAGCTGGACCTGCCGACCTCGCCTTACCACTTCGCCGACACGTTCGAAGACTACAGCAAGGCCGTGCAGGACCTGGGTTTCCCGTGTGTGGTCAAGCCGGTGATGAGTTCGTCGGGCAAGGGCCAGAGCCTGCTGCGCAGCGCGGACGATGTGCAGAAAGCCTGGGACTACGCCCAGGAAGGCGGTCGCGCCGGTAAAGGTCGGGTGATCATCGAAGGCTTTATCGACTTCGACTACGAAATCACCCTGCTGACCGTGCGCCATATCGGCGGCACCACCTTCTGCGCGCCGGTCGGCCATCGTCAGGAGAAGGGCGACTACCAGGAATCCTGGCAGCCCCAGGCCATGAGCCCGATTGCGCTGGCCGAGTCCGAGCGCGTCGCCAAGGCGGTGACCGAAGCCTTGGGCGGGCGTGGTCTGTTTGGCGTGGAATTGTTCATCAAGGGCGATCAGGTGTGGTTCAGCGAAGTCTCGCCGCGCCCCCATGACACGGGCCTGGTGACCCTGATTTCCCAGGACCTGTCGCAGTTTGCCCTGCACGCCCGCGCCATCCTCGGCCTGCCGATTCCATTGATCCGCCAGTTCGGGCCTTCGGCTTCGGCGGTGATCCTGGTGGAAGGGCAGTCGACCCAGACCGCATTCGCCAACCTGGGCGCCGCGTTGAGCGAGCCGGATACGGCGTTGCGTCTGTTTGGCAAGCCAGAGGTGAACGGCCAGCGCCGCATGGGCGTGGCGCTGGCGCGGGATGAGTCGATTGAGGCTGCTCGTGCCAAGGCGACCCGGGCTTCCCAGGCTGTGGTTGTAGAACTCTAAAAGCATCGGGGGCAAGCCCCCTCCCACACTTGAATGCGTTCACAAATCAAAATGTGGGAGGGGGCTTGCCCCCGATAGCGGTCTATCAGGCGACCTTGTTCAAATCATTATCCCGCGTCTCTTTCAGGCACAGCACGGCAATCAAGCTCAGCAACGCTGCCGCCGACACATACCCACCCACATAACTCAGCCCGCCCATCGCCACCAGCTTGGTCGCGAAGAACGGTGCCGCCGACGCGCCCACGATCCCACCCAGGTTATACGCCGCTGAAGCGCCGGTATAACGCACGCGGGTCGGGAACAGTTCCGGCAGCAGCGCACCCATCGGCGCGAAGGTTATGCCCATCAGGAACAGTTCCAGCGCCAGGAACAACGCCACGGCCCAGGTCGAACCGTGGGTCAGCAGCGGCTCCATGGTAAAGCCCGACAGTATCGCCAGGATCGCGCCGACGATCAGCACCGGCTTGCGTCCGTAGCGGTCGCTGGCCAGCGCCGCCAACGGCGTCGCCAGGCCCATGAACAGCACCGCGAAGCACAACAGGCCGAGGAAGGTTTCACGGCTGTAGCCGAGGGTCGACACCCCGTAACTCAGGGAAAACGCCGTGGTGATATAGAACAGCGCATAACACACCACCATCGACGCGGCGCCCAGCAGCACCGGCAACCAGTGTTGGCTGAACAGCTCCACCAATGGCACCTTCACCGGTTTTTCATGGGCCACGGCGTTGGCGAACACGGGCGTCTCGTGCAGCTTGAGCCGTGCGTACAGGCCCACCATCACCAGTGCCGCGCTGAGGATGAACGGAATGCGCCAGCCCCAGCTGCGGAACTGCTCGTCGTTCAGGCTCATGGCCAAAATCAGGAACAAACCATTGGCCGCCAAAAAGCCAATCGACGGGCCCAGTTGCGGGAACATGCCGAACCAGGCGCGTTTGCCTTTGGGCGCGTTCTCGGTCGCCAGCAAGGCCGCGCCGCCCCATTCCCCGCCCAGGCCCAAGCCTTGGCCGAAGCGCAATACACACAACAGGATCGGTGCCCAGGCGCCAATGCTGTCGTAGCCGGGCAGCAAGCCGATCAGGGTAGTACACACGCCCATCAGCAGCAGCGAGGCCACCAGCGTCGACTTGCGACCGATGCGGTCGCCAAAGTGGCCGAACAGCGCCGAGCCCAGCGGGCGGGCGATAAACGCGATGCCGAAGGTCAGAAACGACGCCAGCATCTGCGCGGTGCCGGACGTCTGCGGGAAGAACACCGGGCCGATCACCAGCGCGGCAGCGGTGGCGTAGATATAGAAGTCGTAGAACTCGATGGCGGTGCCGACGATGCTCGCGGTCGCCACGCGAGCCGTCGAGTTGGTCGGGGCAGCGGTGGTGGCCTCGTTATAGGGGGTGCTCATGGCGGTAATCCCTGACGTTCATTGCGCGTTTGGACGCGGATTATTATTGGTCGTACACCCGTGGATCAGGGTTGTGCGCGGAGCGGCTTGGGTAAGCCGCAGGGATTATAGGAAGGGGTTTGGAGTTACAACAAGTGGCTGAAGTAACACAGATCCAATGTGGGAGGGGGCTTATCAGAAAGTCAGGCGGCGACGGGCACATGGCTGGTATGCCAGATCAGCACCTTGCTTACCCGGTTGTCCTCGGTCTCGAGGATTTCCAGGCGATAGCGGCCAATCTTCAGGCATACCGCGCAGTCCGGAATGGTCTCCAGCGCCTCGGTGACCAGGCCGTTGAGGGTCTTGGGGCCGTCGCTGGGCAGGTGCCAGCCCAGGCTTTTGTTCAGTTCGCGGATCGAAGCCGCGCCGTCGATGATGTAGCGGCCATCGGGCTGGGCTTCGATGTGCGGGTTATCCACCGTCTGATCGCTTTCGAATTCGCCGACGATTTCTTCCAGGATATCTTCCAGGGTGACGATGCCCAATACTTCGCCGTACTCGTCCACCACCATGCCCAGGCGGCGCTGTTGCTTGTGGAAATTCAGCAGTTGCAGCTGCAACGGCGTGCTTTCCGGTACGAAGTAGGGTTCGTGGCAGGCGGCCAGCAGCGCTTCCTTGGTCAGGCTGGCGTCGGCCAGCAGGTGCTGGATCTGCCGTGTGTTGAGCACCGCTTCGACCTGGTTGATGTCGCTGTGGAACACCGGCAACCGCGTGCGCTGGGAAGTGCGCAGTTGCTCGATGATGTCCTCGATCGCGTCATCCAGGTTGATGCCGTCCACTTCGCTGCGCGGCACCAGGATGTCATTGACGGTGATGTTGTCCAGGGCATGGATGCCAGGCATGCCGGGCATAGGCTCTTCGTCGGCATCAGGGTGTGGTTCGTCGTGGTGGTCGGACGAAGGCTCGTCGCTGTTTCTCACCACGCCGGCCTTGCGCGCGAACGGGCGCAGCAGCATCAGGCTGATGCCATTGAGCAGCCAGGCAACGGGATACAGGATTTTCAGCGGCACCCCCAGCAGCGCATTGCCGAAACCCAGTATGGCGTGCGGATAGCGGGTAGCCAGGGCGCGGGGCAGGTAGTCGGCGAGGATCAGCAGCAATGCGCAGGCGATCAACCCGCCGAGCCATGGCCCGTTCTGCGCCCAGGCATGGATCGCCAGCAGCGTGCAGAGGATGACCACGGCTGCGCGGCTCAAGCTGTTGCACAGGATCAGGCTGTGGCGCGGGAAGCTCAGGCGTGCCGCAGCCTTGTCACCCTGGCGTGTGCCGGGGCGCAGGGCCAGCAGGTGTTGTTGCGCGGCTTCGATGGCGGTAAACAGTGCCGCCCATAAAAGCAGCAGGGCAATTACGGCGAGCATCGGCCCAAGGGGCAAGTTGTCCATGATCGCCGCTCGTCAGATATGCAGGATGTATTCGCGAACCAGCTTGCTGCCGAAATAGGCCAGCATCAGCAGGCAGAAACCGGCCAGGGTCCAGCGGATGGCTTTGTGCCCGCGCCAGCCGAGGCGGTTGCGACCCCACAGCAATACGCTGAACACGATCCAGGCCAGGCAGGCGAGCAAGGTCTTGTGCACCAGGTGCTGGGCGAACAGGTTCTCGACGAACAGCCAGCCGGAGATCAGCGACAGCGACAACAACGTCCAGCCGGCCCACAGGAACCCGAACAACAGGCTTTCCATGGTTTGCAGCGGCGGGAAGTTCTTGATCAGCCCGGACGGGTGCTTGTGCTTGAGCTGGTGGTCTTGCAGCAGTACCAGCAGCGATTGGAACACCGCGATGGTGAACATGCCGTAGGCGAGGATCGACAACAGGATATGCGCGAGGATGCCCGGCTCTTCATCGATCACCTGTACGGTGCCGGTGGGGGCGAATTGCGCCAGCAGCACCGTGAGCACGCCCAGCGGGAACAGCAGCACGAGCAGGTTCTCGACCGGAATCCGGTAGCACGCCAGCAGCGTCAGTGCGATCACGGCGGCGGCGATCAGGCTGGCGGCGCTGAAAAAATCCAGGCCCAGGCCGACCGGGGTCATCAGGTGCGTAAACAGACTGGCGGCATGAGCCAGCAGGGCGAGGACGCCAAAGCCTGCCAGCAGACGTTTGTCCGCTTTGGCGCCTTGGGCCAGACGAGTGCCCTGATAGAGGGTCGCAGCGGCATACAAGAGGGCGGCGGCGAGGCTGGGTAGCAAACTGGGTGACAAGGGGAGCATAAATCCTGATAGACAAGCCCGAAAGGCGCTGAGTTTGGCACACACCTGCGCCGCACGAAAGACTCCCCCGCCAGACAGCGGGTGTGCACGGGCGCAGTCTTCGCTATAATCCGCGACCTGCCCACGCCGCAGGCTCGCCGAGCGCTATGTTTAATAGCGATTTACCACAGCCTGGGCCGCCATTACCTCGGTCTACCAATGCATTTCGTTGAATAGGGCCTGAAAGGATCGCGCATGTTTGAAAACCTGACTGACCGTCTCTCGCAGACGCTGCGCCATGTAACCGGCAAGGCCAAGCTGACCGAGGACAATATTAAAGACACCCTGCGTGAAGTGCGCATGGCGTTGCTGGAAGCCGACGTGGCCTTGCCGGTGGTGAAGGATTTCGTCAACTCGGTCAGGGAACGCGCGGTCGGCACCGAAGTGTCGCGCAGCCTGACCCCGGGCCAGGCCTTCGTGAAGATCGTCCAGGCCGAACTCGAAAGCCTGATGGGCGCAGCCAACGAAGACCTGAACCTCAGCGCCGTGCCTCCGGCCGTTGTGCTGATGGCCGGTCTGCAAGGTGCGGGCAAGACCACCACCGCCGGCAAGCTGGCGCGCTTCCTCAAAGAGCGCAAGAAGAAGTCGGTGATGGTGGTGTCGGCCGACGTTTACCGTCCGGCGGCCATCAAGCAGTTGGAAATGCTCGCGGGCGAAGTGGGCGTGACGTTCTTCCCGTCGGACCTGAGCCAGAAGCCGGTCGACATTGCCAATGCGGCGATTAAAGAAGCCAAGCTGAAATTCATCGACGTGGTCATCGTCGACACCGCCGGTCGCCTGCACATCGATGAAGAGATGATGGGCGAGATCAAGGCGCTGCATGCCGCGATCAACCCGGTCGAGACGCTGTTCGTGGTCGACGCCATGACCGGCCAGGATGCGGCCAACACCGCCAAGGCCTTCGGTGACGCGCTGCCGCTGACCGGCGTGATCCTCACCAAGGTCGACGGCGACGCCCGTGGCGGTGCCGCGCTGTCGGTACGTGCTATCACCGGCAAGCCGATCAAGTTCATCGGCATGGGCGAGAAGAGCGACGCGCTCGAGCCGTTCCACCCCGAGCGTATTGCCTCGCGCATCCTCGGCATGGGCGACGTGCTCAGCCTGATCGAGCAGGCCGAAGCCACGCTCGACAAGGACAAGGCCGACAAACTGGCGAAAAAGCTGAAGAAGGGCAAGGGCTTCGACCTTGAAGACTTCCGCGATCAGCTGCAACAGATGAAGAACATGGGTGGCCTTGGCGGGCTGATGGACAAGCTGCCGAACATCGGCGGCGTGAACCTGGCGCAAATGGGCAACGCCCAGGGCGCGGCAGAGAAGCAGTTCAAGCAGATGGAAGCCATCATCAACTCCATGACCCCGGCCGAGCGCCGCGACCCTGAGCTGATCAGCGGTTCGCGCAAACGCCGGATCGCCATGGGTTCCGGCACTCAGGTGCAGGACATCGGTCGCTTGATCAAGCAGCACAAGCAGATGCAGAAGATGATGAAGAAATTCTCCGCCAAGGGCGGCATGGCCAAGATGATGCGCGGCATGGGCGGTATGTTGCCCGGCGGCGGCATGCCCAAGATGTAAAGAATTCGAGCGCAGGCGCTGCTTGCGCTCCGACCCGCAGGGATGCGGGATCTCCAGCAAACCCGCCATTGGCGGGCGCTGACCTGCCGTTTTAACCGACGGCTCTATAGCAGATCTGAATGGCACGCGGGTAGGCGCCGGAAAAAGACATTTGCAAAAGTCCGGATATTCCTTAGAATATGCGGCCTTTCGGGCACCTATGCCCGCTGTGCATTTAGATTTGCAGCACCGACTACAGGAACGATGTTCACATGCTAACAATCCGTCTTGCCCTTGGCGGCTCCAAAAAGCGCCCGTTTTACCACTTGACCGTAACTGACAGCCGCAACCCACGTGACGGCTCTCACAAGGAACAAGTTGGCTTCTTCAACCCGATCGCTCGCGGTCAGGAAGTTCGTCTGTCCGTGAACCAAGAGCGCGTAGCCTACTGGCTGAGCGTTGGTGCACAGCCATCCGAGCGTGTTGCCAAGCTGTTGAAAGACTCGGCTAAGGCCGCAGCCTGAGCAATATGAACGCGACGCCAACTGTTGCTGATGATTTGATCGTTATCGGCAAGATTTACTCTGTTCATGGCGTTCGCGGCGAAGTGAAGGTGTATTCCTTTACTGATCCGACTGAAAACCTGTTGCAGTACAAAACCTGGACGCTCAAGCGCGAAGGCAGCGTGAAACAGGTCGAGCTGGTCAGTGGACGCGGGAGCGACAAGTTCCTGGTCGCAAAGCTCAAGGGTCTTGATGATCGTGAAGAAGCTCGTCTTCTGGCTGGTTATGAGATCTGCGTGCCGCGCAACCTGTTCCCTGAATTGACCGACGGCGAGTACTACTGGTACCAGCTGGAAGGTCTGAAGGTTATTGATCAACTCGGGCAACTGCTCGGGAAAATCGATCATCTTCTGGAAACCGGCGCCAATGATGTAATGGTGGTCAAGCCTTGCGCTGGCAGCCTGGATGATCGCGAACGCCTGTTGCCCTATACCGGGCAGTGCGTGTTGGCCGTCGACCTCGCAGCGGGCGAGATGAAGGTGGAATGGGACGCGGACTTCTAGGCGTGGCTAATTTGCGCATTGAAGTGATCAGTTTGTTTCCCGAGATGTTCTCCGCCATCAGCGAGTACGGCATCACCAGTCGGGCGGTGAAACAGGGGCTGTTGCAGCTTACCTGTTGGAACCCGCGAGACTACACGACGGATCGACATCACACTGTGGACGATCGCCCATTTGGCGGTGGCCCGGGCATGGTGATGAAGATCAAGCCCCTGGAAGACGCGTTGGCCCAGGCCAAGGCAGCCGCCGGGGAGAAGGCGAAGGTAATTTACCTGTCCCCTCAAGGCCGTCAGCTGAAACAGGCTGCGGTAGGCGAACTGGCGAATGAGGAGGCACTGATCCTGATTGCCGGTCGCTATGAAGGCATTGACGAGCGTTTTATTGAAGCTCATGTCGATGAAGAGTGGTCGATTGGGGACTATGTCCTGTCTGGCGGCGAGCTGCCGGCGATGGTCCTGATAGATGCGGTTACACGACTGCTGCCTGGAGCTTTAGGGCATGCGGACTCCGCGGAGGAAGATTCCTTCACGGATGGTTTGCTGGATTGCCCGCACTACACCCGTCCGGAGGTGTATGCGGATCAGCGTGTTCCCGACGTATTGCTAAGTGGCAATCACGCACACATCCGGCGTTGGCGTTTACAGCAGTCCCTTGGTCGGACCTATGAACGACGCGCCGATCTTCTGGAAAGCCGCTCGCTTTCTGGAGAAGAGAAGAAGCTGCTCGAGGAATACATCCTCGCGCGGGACGATAGTTAACAACGTATCGATGGTAGGTCCATTGACTTACCTTAGGAGCACAGCATGACTAACAAAATCATCCTTGCACTCGAAGCAGAGCAGATGACCAAAGAGATCCCTACCTTTGCCCCGGGCGACACCATTGTCGTTCAGGTGAAAGTGAAGGAAGGCGACCGTTCGCGTCTGCAAGCGTTCGAAGGCGTGGTAATCGCCAAGCGTAACCGTGGTGTGAACAGTGCTTTCACTGTTCGTAAAATCTCCAACGGTGTTGGCGTAGAGCGTACTTTCCAGACCTACAGCCCGCAAATCGACAGCATGGCTGTGAAACGTCGCGGTGACGTACGCAAAGCCAAGCTGTACTACCTGCGTGACCTGTCCGGTAAAGCAGCTCGCATCAAGGAAAAACTGGCTTAAGTCCAGCTTCCCGATGCAGAAAAAAGCAGCCTGCGGGCTGCTTTTTTGTGCCTGCGATTTGTGCCGTGCGCCCTCAGGCCTGACCAGGCTGAATGACTGCCAGTAATGTCCATCCCGCCAGCGGTTTCATATCGCTCTCTGGTGTGACCACATGCACCCAGCCGCTGTTGTCGCGGGCAAACAGCAGCGTCGCCCGTTCCCCATGCAGTGCCTGATAGTCGCTCCAGCCAAACCCATCGGTCAGTTGCGTGGTATACAGCTCGGCGCCTTGCCCCAGCAGGCTGGCGAGCTTGGTGTAGCTCAGCGGCTGGCTGCCCAGCAAGTGCCCACGGTGCTCGCCGCTGGCCCGGTGCTTGTCGGTGCGACGGCTTTCCTGGCTGTTGGCCAAGGCGAACAGGCGATGCCCGAAATCATGACGAAAGCGCATGGTGGCCAGGGTATTCAATTCGCCGGAAGGGGACAGCGCGAGCAAATGCCCGAGACCGACCAGGTCCAGATGGGACTCGGCATGCTGTGATGCCGGGTTGCCGAAGTAGGTCGGCAGCCCTTCCATGCGGCTGGCGCGAATGTTTTCCCAGCTTGAATCGGTCAGCAGCACTCGGCTGCCCAACTGTTGCAGGGCTTTGCCGAGGATGCGGGCCGGGGCATTCGCGCCGACGATCAGAAAGCCGCTTGGCGCGGGCTCGGCCACTTTCAGCAAGCGCGCCAGAGGACGCGCAGTCGCGCTTTGCAGCACCACCGTGCCGATAATCACCGCAAACGTCAGCGGCACCAGCAACAACGCACCTTCGTGGCCGGCTTCATCCAGGCGAATTGCAAAAATCGCCGACACCGCTGCGGCCACAATCCCGCGCGGCGCGATCCAGGCCAGCAGTGCGCGTTCGCGCCAGCTCAGTTTCGAGCCGACGGTCGACACAGCAACGTTCAGCGGGCGCGCAATGAACTGAATGATCAGCAGCAGAATCAGCACAAACGGCCCCAGGGCGATCAGTGCGTTCAGGTCCAGGCGCGCCGCCAGCAGGATAAACAAGCCGGAAATCAGCAGAACGCTGAGGTTCTCCTTGAAGTGCAGGATGTGCCGCACGTCCACGCCCTTCATGTTGGCCATCCACATGCCCATCAGCGTCACCGCCAGCAGGCCGGACTCATGCATCACCTCATTGGAGGCGATGAAGACTCCCAGTACCGCCGCCAGGGTGGCCAGGTTGTGCAGGTATTCCGGCAACCACTGGCGGCGCATCACCAGGCCCAGCACCCAGCCGCCGGCAATCCCGAACAGGCTGCCGCACAGGATGACGCCGCCAAAGGTCAGCAGGCTGTGACTCAAGCCATCGCCCGAGGCGCTGGCGATGATAAAGCTGTAGACCACCACGGCCAGCAGCGCACCGATAGGGTCGATGACGATGCCTTCCCAGCGCAGGATATTGGCGATGGACGCTTTCGGGCGCACCACGCGCAACATCGGCACGATGACGGTCGGGCCTGTGACCAGCGTCAGGGTGCCGAACAGCAGTGCCAGCATCCAGTCGAAACCCAACAGCCAGTGGGTTGCCAGGGTAATCACCGCCCAGGTCGTCAGTGCGCCAAGGGTCACCAGTCGGTGAACCACGCTGCCGATTTCCTTCCACTCCGACAGATGCAGCGTCAGGCTGCCCTCAAACAGGATCAATGCCACGGCCAGCGACACCAATGGCATCAGCAACGGGCCGAACATTTCCTGCGGGTCGAGCCAGCCAAGTACCGGCCCTGCCAGGATTCCGCTCAATAACAGAAACAGAATCGCCGGCAATTTCAGGCGCCAGGCCAGCCATTGGCAGCCGAGCGCGGCCACACCGATACCGCCGAAAGCCAACAAGATCTGTTGTTCGTTCATTAAAGCTTCCTGTTCCTAGAAGTAGCGGGCTATGAAAGACTAGTGGCCCTTGCCACAGTTCACTAAATAAAAGGGCGCCGAGCCCCGTGCCGCGTCGCTTGAGTAACCATGCCCGCCATTGACCACCCCCTGATCGACCGCTTCCTTGACGCCCTTTGGTTGGAAAAAGGCCTCTCCGACAACACGCGCCAGGCTTACCGCAGCGACCTGGCCCTGTTCAACGGGTGGCTGCAGGAGAAAAACCTGGAGTTGATCAATGCCCGGCGCGAGCTGATCCTCGATCACTTGGCCTGGCGCCTCGAGCAACAGTACAAGCCGCGATCCACCGCGAGATTTCTCTCCGGTGTGCGTGGCTTTTATCGCTACTTGTTGCGTGAAAAGCTCATAGCAGTCGATCCAACTCTACAAGTGGATATGCCGCAATTAGGTAGGCCTCTTCCTAAATCCTTGTCGGAAGCTGACGTGGAGGCTCTGTTGGCCGCGCCGGATCTCAGTGAGGCCATCGGCCAGCGCGACCGCGCCATGCTGGAAGTGCTCTACGCCTGCGGCCTGCGGGTCACCGAGCTGATCAGCCTGACCCTGGAGCAGGTCAACCTGCGCCAGGGCGTGTTGCGGGTGATGGGCAAGGGCAGCAAGGAACGCCTGGTGCCGATGGGCGAGGAGGCGATTGTGTGGGTCGAGCGTTACCTGCGCGATGCGCGTCACGAACTGCTCGGTGGCCGTCCCAGCGATGTGCTGTTCCCCAGCCTGCGCGGCGAGCAGATGACCCGCCAGACCTTCTGGCACCGGATCAAGCACCAGGCCAAAGTGGCCGGGATCGGCAAGTCCCTGTCGCCGCATACCTTGCGTCATGCGTTCGCCACCCACTTGCTCAACCATGGCGCGGATCTGCGCGTGGTACAGATGCTGCTCGGCCACAGCGACTTGTCCACCACCCAGATCTACACCCATGTGGCACGGGCGCGCTTGCAGGAGATGCACGCCAGGCACCATCCACGCGGCTGAAAAATCCCGATTTTTCCGGCTGCGGGCTGCCCTGCGGCCCAACTGTGGTAGGCTTTGTCGGTTCGCAAAGGCGACGGTCCACACCCCGGTTTCCAATCGGCGTGGCGGCCCCCGTCCCTGCATCTGCCTTCAGGAGTTACCATGCGCTTGACCCAGATTATTGCCGCCGCAGCCATTGCGTTGGTTTCCACCTTTGCCGTCGCCGACGATGCGGCCGAGCAGGCCATTCGCAAGAGCCTGGTCAACCTGCAACTCGATACCCCCATCGAAAGTATCAGCGCCAGCCCCATGGCCGGTCTGTACGAAGTCAAGCTCAAGGGCAGCCGCGTGCTGTACGCCAGTGCCGACGGCCAGTACATCGTTCAGGGCTACCTGTTCCAGCTCAAGGACGGCAAACCGGTCAACCTGACCGAGAAAGCCGAGCGCCTCGGCGTGTCCAAGCTGATCAACGGTATTCCGGTGGCTGAGACCGTGGTGTACCCGGCCATTGGTGAAACCAAGACCCACATCACCGTGTTCACCGACACCACCTGCCCGTACTGCCACAAGCTGCACGCCGAAGTGCCGGCGCTGAACAAGCTCGGTGTGGAAGTGCGCTACGTCGCGTTCCCGCGCCAGGGCCTCGGTTCGCCGGGTGATGAGCAGTTGCAGGCGGTCTGGTGCTCGGCCGACAAGAAGGCGGCCATGGACAAGATGGTCGATGGCAAGGAAATCAAGGCGGCCAAATGCGCCAATCCGGTTTCCAAGCAGTTCGCCCTGGGCCAGTCCATCGGTGTGAACGGCACACCGGCCATCGTTTTGGCCGACGGCCAGGTGATTCCGGGCTACCAGCCGGCACCACAAGTTGCCAAACTGGCACTGGGTGCCAAGTAAGCATTAATCGTCGAGCCTTTGACGAGCATGGTCCGCCGAACCGTCGGCGGGTCATTAATTGAGAGCCGCAGTTGTGCGGCGGTGTTCCACGGCCGACCTCGCGTCGGCCGTTTCATGGGGAGTTTTCAGTGAAACCGGTCAAAGTAGGCATCTGTGGGTTAGGGACCGTCGGTGGCGGCACCTTCAACGTACTTCAGCGTAACGCCGAAGAAATTTCCCGCCGTGCAGGGCGCGAGATTGAAGTGGCGCAGATCGCCACGCGTTCGCCAAAGCCTCAGTTCGAAACGACCGGTATTGCGATTACCAACGATGTGTTCGCCGTGGCCACCAACCCTGAGATCGATATTGTCATCGAGCTGGTAGGCGGCTACACCGTGGCCCGCGAGCTGGTGCTCAAGGCCATCGAGAACGGCAAGCACGTGGTCACCGCCAACAAGGCGCTGATCGCCGTGCACGGTAACGAAATCTTCGCCAAGGCCCGTGAGAAGGGCGTGATCGTGGCGTTCGAAGCCGCCGTGGCCGGCGGCATCCCGGTGATCAAGGCGATTCGTGAAGGCCTGTCCGCCAACCGCATCAACTGGGTGGCCGGCATCATCAACGGCACCGGTAACTTCATCCTGACCGAAATGCGCGAAAAGGGCCGCACCTTCGAAGACGTGCTGGCTGAAGCCCAGGCCCTGGGTTATGCCGAAGCCGACCCGACCTTTGACGTGGAAGGTATCGATGCGGCGCACAAGCTGACCATCCTGGCGTCCATCGCCTTTGGCATCCCGCTGCAGTTCGACAAGGCCTACACCGAAGGCATCACCAAACTGACCACCGCCGACGTGAACTACGCCGAAGCCCTGGGCTACCGCATCAAGCACCTCGGTGTGGCGCGCAGCACCCCGGCCGGTATCGAATTGCGTGTGCACCCGACACTGATCCCCGCCGACCGCCTGATCGCCAACGTCAATGGCGTGATGAACGCGGTGATGGTCAACGGTGACGCCGCCGGTTCCACCCTGTTCTACGGCGCCGGTGCAGGGATGGAGCCGACCGCTTCGTCGGTAATCGCCGACCTGGTGGACGTGGTTCGCGCCATGACCAGCGACCCGGAAAACCGCGTGCCGCACCTGGCCTTCCAGCCGGATTCGCTGTCGGCCCACCCGATCCTGCCGATCGAAGCCTGCGAAAGTGCCTACTACCTGCGCATCCAGGCCCAGGATCATCCCGGCGTGCTGGCCCAGGTGGCGAGCATCCTGTCGGAGCGCGGGATCAACATCGAGTCGATCATGCAGAAGGAAGTCGAGGAGCAGAACGGCCAGGTGCCGATGATCCTGCTGACCCACCGCGTGCTCGAGCAGCATATCAACGATGCCATTCGGGCTCTTGAAGCGCTCCAGGGCGTGGTAGGGCCGGTGGTCCGTATCCGCGTCGAACATTTGAATTAATTCAGCTGCAAGCGGTTAGCTGCAAGCTGCAAGTGAAAGCCGATTCGCTCTAACTTGCCGCTTGTAACTTGAAGCTTGAAGCCCAAACCGAAGGTTTGCCCCTATGCGCTATATCAGCACCCGCGGCCAGGCACCGGCCCTGAATTTCGAAGACGTTCTGCTGGCGGGCCTTGCCACTGACGGCGGCCTGTACGTGCCGGAAAACCTGCCACGCTTCACCCAGGAAGAAATCGCTTCCTGGGCCGGCCTGCCGTACCACGAGCTGGCGTTCCGGGTGATGCGCCCGTTCGTCACCGGCAGCATCCCGGACGCGGATTTCAAGAAGATCCTGGAAGAGACGTACGGCGTGTTTTCCCACAGCGCCATTGCGCCCCTGCGCCAGTTGAACGGCAACGAGTGGGTGCTTGAGCTGTTCCACGGCCCGACCCTGGCGTTCAAGGACTTTGCCCTGCAATTGCTGGGTCGCCTGCTCGACTACGTGCTGGAAAAACGCGGCGAGCGCGTAGTGATCATCGGCGCTACCTCCGGCGATACCGGTTCGGCGGCCATTGAAGGCTGCAAGCACTGCGAAAACGTCGACATCTTCATCCTGCACCCGCACAAGCGCGTCTCGGAGGTGCAGCGTCGCCAGATGACCACCATTTTCGGTGAGAACATCCACAACATCGCCATCGAAGGCAACTTCGATGACTGCCAGGAAATGGTCAAGAACAGCTTCGCCGACCAGAGTTTCCTCAAGGGCACGCGACTGGTGGCGGTGAACTCGATCAACTGGGCGCGGATCATGGCCCAGATCGTCTACTACTTCCACGCCTCCCTGCAGTTGGGCGGCCCGGTGCGCTCGGTGTCGTTCTCGGTGCCGACCGGCAACTTCGGCGACATCTTCGCCGGCTACCTGGCGCGCAACATGGGCCTGCCGATCAATCAGTTGATCGTCGCGACCAATCGCAACGACATCCTGCACCGCTTCATGAGCGGCAATCAGTACGTCAAGGAAACCCTGCACGCCACGCTGTCGCCGTCCATGGACATCATGGTCTCGTCGAACTTCGAACGCCTGCTGTTCGACATGCACGGGCGCAATGGCGCAGCGTTGGCCGAACTGATGAGCAGTTTCAAGCAAGGTGGCGGTTTCAGCGTCGAGCAGGAGCGCTGGACCGAAACCCGCAAGCTGTTCGACTCCCTGGCCGTGGACGATGCGCAGACCTGCGAAACCATCGCCGAGGTCTACGCCCAGACCGGCGAGCTGCTTGACCCGCACACGGCCATCGGCGTGAAGGCCGCCCGCGAATGCCGTCGCAGCCTGGATATCCCCATGGTGATCCTTGGCACTGCGCACCCGGTCAAATTCCCCGAGGCAGTGGAAAAGGCCGGTGTTGGCAAGGCGCTGGAACTGCCGCAGCACCTGGCTGATCTGTTCGAGCGTGAAGAGCGTTGCACGGTGTTGGCTAACGACCTGAAAGCGGTGCAGGCGTTTGTCAGCCAGCATGGCAATCGGGGCAAGCCGCTGTAAGGCATACCGCGTAGACAAAAACGCCGCTTTCCCTTCCCAGGGGCAGCGGCGTTTTTTGTTTGTGGCAGGCCCGGAAACACGGTGTTTATTGGAGCAATTTAATAGCCACCCCAGTGATTGAAGCAATTGTTGCGACCACGGCCATTGCTACGCCCATGGGGTACCAGAAAGTTTCGCAATTTATCTTCAGTGATTCCGACTTGAGCTTGTCCTGCTCAGCCTGCATACGTGATATTTCGGCATAGATGCGCCGTACATCGGCATGCATCTTCTCCATCGACGCTTGCTGTTCATTCTGTTCCAACATCATCTTCATCCTTCGCAATAAGGGCCTTATGACATGCACTCTGCCTGCACGGCGGAGTGATCAGCGCTCACCGAGTATAGGATTCACTTTTGGCCTGCGCGCCCGGCGCACCCCAAAACCGCAACCCATTGCGTAAGCAGCTATGTGCCTCCGTTTTTTACCTGTCATGTTGCAAGCGCATGCTGGATACGTCATCCCCGCACAACCCTTGAAAGACGAAAAAGCGAACTTTCCTACGTTACGACCAGTCACTTAGGAGAGATGCAGCACCCGTTGAAACGATTGTTCCCGAACTATTGAGTGGTGATCGAGATGGAAAGTATCAGCCTGTTGCTCGAAGAAGCACTGAGCCCTTATCTGGTTACGCTGACCACCTCTGGTGTGCAGGGCGAATGCCTGGTGACCGTGAAGAACCCCGGTGGCGCCATCATGGTCGAGCGCGAAGTCAACCGCGCTCAGTTGACCGACAAACGCGCGCTGGTGGATGTGGTGGATTGCCTGCTGCGTGATTTGAAAATCGCTGAAGGTCGACTCGAGCCCTCGGTCATTGCAGCCCTGCGAAACGCCGCCATGACACGAACTCCGGTCTGCGCATGAAGAATTATTTATCCTTCGAAACTTCCTACAACACGGCCGGTCAGAGTTTGTAACAGCAAGAGCAAACATTGTGCTCCGGTGTTTGTGGCTTGTTGTACTGGTCTTTGTAGATCACGTTTAACCCCGAGTTGTCTCCCCACTCCTCGGGGTTTCTTTTTGCCTGGAATTTGGCACGGCGACGCGCTCAGATCGCGCCATCCGCACGCAAGCGGGCGATGGCCGCCGCGTCATAGCCCAGGGCGTTGAGCAGCACACCGTTGTGCTCGCCCAATTGCGGACCCACCCATTCACAGCTGCCTGGCGTATCCGACAGCTTGGGCACGATGCCGGGCATCTTGAAATCCTTGCCGCCCGGCAGTTGCGCGCTGAGGAACATCTCCCGGGCCAGGAATTGCGGGTCGCCCAGCATGTCCTCGGCACTGTAGATGCGGCTGGCGGGCACTTGGGCCTGGTTCAACTGCGCCATGACCTGCTCTAGCGGCAAAGCGTTGACCCAGCGATCGATCACCCCGTACAGCTCATCGCGGCGGCTGTCACGCCCGTCATTGCTGGCAAGCGCCGGGTCGTTCGCCAGGTCGTCGCGGCCGATGGCGGCCATGAAGCGCTTGAAGATCGCATCGCCGTTGGCGCCAATCTGCACATGTTTGCCGTCGGCGCTGGTGTGGATCGAGGAGGGCGTAATACCGGGCATGATATTGCCGGTGCGTTCGCGAATGAAGCCGAACACATCGAACTCGGGAATCATGCTTTCCATCATGGCGAAGATGGCTTCGTACAGCGCCACGTCGACCACCTGGCCGAGGCCGCCGTTGACTTCACGATGACGCAGGGCCATCAGCGCGCCGATCACCGCCCACAGCGCGGCAATCGAGTCACCGATGGAAATCCCGGTGCGCACGGGCGGGCGGTCTTCGAAGCCGGTGATGTAGCGCAGGCCGCCCATGGACTCGCCCACCGCGCCAAACCCCGGCTGGTCTTTCATCGGCCCGGTCTGGCCGAAGCCGGAA
Source organism: Pseudomonas sp. 28 E 9 (assembly GCF_900004785.1). NCBI lineage: Bacteria > Pseudomonadati > Pseudomonadota > Gammaproteobacteria > Pseudomonadales > Pseudomonadaceae > Pseudomonas > Pseudomonas sp. 28 E 9. Next base: position 201,557 of record NZ_CVTK01000057.1, read on the forward strand.
AGGCGCACCATCACCAGCCTTGGGTTCAGTGCGTGCAGGGTTTCCCAGCCCAGGCCGAGTTTTTCCAGTACGCCGGGGCGGAAGTTTTCGATCAGGATGTCGGCGTCGGCGAGCAATTGCTTGAGGATCGCCAGGCCATCCGGGTGCTTGAGGTTGAGGGTCAGCGACTGCTTGTTGCGCGCCTGCACGAACCACCACAGCGAGGTGCCTTCATACAGTTTGCGCCATTTGCGCAGGGGGTCGCCGCCGTCCGGGGATTCGACCTTGATCACTTCGGCGCCGAACTCGGCGCAGATACGTGAGGCAAACGGGCCGGCAATCAGGGTGCCGAGTTCGATGACTTTCAGGCCGGCAAGCGGTTTGGCATTAAGCGACATGGGGATCCTTGAGCGCGCGGGACGGTGACGTACTGCTTTTTAACATAGGCGGGCAGCCTGGATGCAGCGCAGTATTCGTTGATTGGCCTCGCCATCGGTTAGACTGGCCGTCTTTCCCTGTCTCCAGAGCCCGTTCATGGCCCAGCCGTCCACGACCTACAAATTCGAACTCAACCTCACCGACCTTGACCGTTCGGTGTACGAGAGCGTTAAACAGACCATCGCCCGCCACCCTTCGGAAACCGAAGAACGCATGACCGTGCGCCTGCTGGCCTACGCCCTCTGGTACAACGAGCAGTTGGCGTTCGGCCGTGGCTTGTCGGATGTCGACGAGCCGGCCCTGTGGGAAAAGAGCCTGGATGATCGGGTGTTGCACTGGATCGAAGTCGGCCAGCCGGATGCAGACCGCCTGACCTGGTGCTCGCGTCGCACCGAACGCACCAGCCTGCTGGCATACGGCAGCCTGCGGGTGTGGGAAGGCAAGGTGGTGCCGGTGGCGAATAACCTCAAGAACGTGCACATCGCTGCCGTGCCGCAGGAGATTCTGGAGGTGCTGGCCAAGGACATGCCGCGCGTGATCAAGTGGGATGTGATGATCAGCGAAGGCACGATCTTCGTCACCGATGACCGTGGCCAGCATGAAGTGCAACTGCAATGGCTCGTCGGCGAGCGCGGTTGAAAATGTGGGAGGGGGCTTGCCCCCGATAGCGGTGGATCAGCTACAGATAAGCTGGCTGATAGATCGCTATCGGGGGCAAGTCGAATCGTCGCACCGCCCCTCCCACATTTGATCTTTGTTGAATTTTGAATTGTTGTTTATCCGTTGAATCAGTAGAGAAGTCATCACCCCCGTATGCGTATCGATCCCCGTCCCTTGCCCGCCGTCCTGCCATTCCTTGGTGAATTGCCACCGCTGCTGACCCGTCTCTACGCCGCGCGCGGGGTGCAATCGGAAGCCGAGCTGGACAAGAGCCTGGCGCGGTTGATTCCCTATCAGCAGCTCAAGGGCATCGATGCCGCCGTCGACCTGCTGGTGACCGCGCTGGAGCAGCGCCAGCGGATCCTGATCGTCGGTGACTTCGACGCCGACGGCGCCACCGCCAGCACCGTAGGCACACTGGGCCTGCGTTTGCTCGGTGCGGCGCATGTTGATTACCTGGTGCCCAACCGTTTCGAATACGGCTACGGCCTGACGCCGGAGATCGTTGAGGTGGCGCTGCAGCGCGAGCCGCAGTTGCTGATCACGGTGGACAACGGCATCTCCAGCGTCGAGGGCGTGGCGGCGGCGAAGGCGGCGGGGCTGAAGGTGCTGGTGACCGATCACCACTTGCCGGGCGACGAACTGCCGGCGGCGGACGCGATCGTCAACCCAAACCAGCCAGGCTGTACGTTCCCCAGCAAGGCACTGGCCGGTGTGGGCGTGATCTTCTACGTACTGATGGCCCTGCGCGCGCGTTTGCGCAGCCTCGGCTGGTATGACAACAGCCCGCAGCCGAACATGGGTGAACTGCTCGACCTGGTGGCCCTGGGCAGCGTCGCCGACGTGGTGCCGCTGGACGCCAACAACCGCATCCTGGTGCATCAAGGGTTGGAGCGTATCCGCGCCGGTCGCGCACGGCCGGGGATCAAGGCGATCCTCGAAGTGGCCAAGCGCGACCATGCCCGCATCACCTCCACCGACCTGGGCTTCATTCTCGGCCCACGGCTCAATGCGGCCGGGCGCCTGGACGATATGAGCCTGGGCATCGAATGCCTGCTGACCACCGATGTTGCCGCGGCGCGGGAAATGGCCGCACAACTGGACGGCATGAACCAGGACCGCAAATCCATCGAGCAGGGCATGCAGCGCGAAGCCCTGGCTCAACTCAAGGATTTGCCGGTGGAGTCAATGCCGTACGGTTTGTGCCTGTTCGACCCGGAGTGGCACCAGGGGGTGATCGGGATTCTGGCGTCGCGCATGAAAGAGCGTTATTTCCGTCCCACCATCGCGTTTGCCGATGCCGGTGATGGCATGCTCAAAGGCTCCGGGCGGTCGGTACAAGGCTTTCATATCCGTGACGCGCTGGCGGTGGTTGCCAGCCAGCACCCCAACCTGATTGCCAAATACGGCGGCCACGCGATGGCGGCGGGCCTGACCCTGCCCGAAGCGAATTTCCCCTTGTTCGCCGAGGCTTTCGATGCCGAAGTGCGTCGGCAACTGCGCGAAGAAGACCTCACCGGACGCCTGCTCTCCGATGGCACCCTGGCGGTGGAAGAGTTTCATCTGGAACTGGCCCGCGCGCTGCGCCATGCCGGCCCTTGGGGGCAGCACTTTCCCGAGCCGTTGTTTCACGGTGTGTTTCAGCTGGTGGAACAGCGGGTAGTGGGCGAGCGGCACTTGAAGGTGGTACTCAAGAGCGAGTGCGGGGCGGTGAAGCTTGATGGCATTGCGTTTGGGGTAGACCGTGAAATCTGGCCGAACCCGACCGTGCGCTGGGTGGAGTTGGCCTACAAGCTGGATGTGAACGAGTTTCGTGGGAATGAGACAGTGCAGTTGATGATTGCGCATATCGAGCCGCGTTAGATCCAGCTGACAATGCAATACAACTGTGGGAGGGGGCTTGCCCCCGATGGCAGACTGTCAGTCAATGATGTAGTGACTGATCCACCGCTATCGGGGGCAAGTCGAATCGTCGCACCGCCCCTCCCACATTTAGTTTTGTGTGCAGCCTGGGATTACTCCGCTTTGGCCTGGTGTTTCACAATGATATCCACCAACCGCTTGGCCAGCGCCGGGTAGTTCTCATCGAAGTGATGCCCACCGGGCAGCTTCATGGCTTCGCCCACGGCAGTCTTGTCCGTGCAGCCACTCTCGTCGACTTCTTCCGCACCATAGATGCACACCACTTTCTCGGGGGGCAGCTTGGCCATTTCCGGGCCGGTCGCGGCTTCCTTGCCGGCGTTGCCCAGCCAGCCTTCCACTTCAATTTCGAAGCTGCCGGTGCGGGCGAAGGCCAGCAGGATGATCGCGTCGACCCGTTGCTGTTCGTTTGCCGGCATACGGTTGTAGATAGCCGGCAGGACGTCGGCGCCGAACGAGTAACCGGTCAGCACGAAGCGCTTGGTGCCCCATTTCTGCCGGTAGTGCTGCATCAGTTCGGTCAGGTCCTTGGCGCTTTGTTCCGGGGTTTTGTGCTGCCAGTAGTAGCGCAGGGTGTCGATGCCGACCACCGGGTAGCCGATCTTAGCCATTTCGCCGGCCACGTCACGGTCCAGGTCACGCCAGCCGCCGTCACCGGAGAGGAACAGGGTCACGGTGTCTTTGGCCTGGCCGGCCGGCACTTCCACTACAGGAATCGCCAGGCCGCCGTTGTCCGAACCTACCAGTTGCTTGCGCAGCTCGTTGTTCAGCACTTGGGGGTAATGAATGTCGTAGTCGCTGATGCTGGTGGTGGCGCGCGGTGTGTCACGTACGAAGCTGGCGCTTTCATCGTCAGGGTTGTCATTCCAGGCCACCAGCCAGTTGCCATGGGCGGCGGTTTTCGGCAGTGGGTCGTTGCAGCCTTCCTGTTTCAGGGCGAAGCCGACGGAAATGGCGTTGGCCTTGTCGTCGCTCTGTGTGGCCAGCCAGCGCCAGGCGAGCGCCGCGCCAGGGCCGATGCCGCTGACCAGGGTCGCCGGGCCTTTAAGCTGGGCCAGGGCGCTTTGCAGCGCTTGCTCCTGCAGCTTGCAGTCATCCTTGGGCAGGATCACCTGAACGAGCTGCGCCGAGCCACCCTGGCTGAGGGCGATCAGTTGGCTGTCGGTCAGGGTTGCGTCGGCCATCACGGCCACTGCCACGCGGGCCTTTACCGTGCCGGCAGGGCTTACGCGGGTCATCACCGAGCCATCGGCCTGGGGCATCTGCTCCAGGGTCGGCTGTGGGGCGGGGCGGTTCCAGTACCAGTAACCGCCGCCCAGGACCAGCGCGAGCAGCACTACAACAGCCAATACATACCGCCAGGAGCGTCGAATCATCAGCGTTTCACCAATCCAGTCAAGCCGCCCGCGATCAGGGCGGCGGTATCGGCCAGTGCCACCAGCGGATCAAGTCCTGCGGGCACGGCCATGTAACGGGGTTCCCAGTCAGGCTGGAACTTGTCTTTGAAGCGGCGCAAACCTTGGAAGTTATACAGTTGCTCGCCACGGCGGAACACCATCGAGCCCAAGCGTTGGGTCAGTGGTGCGCCACGCCGGGGTTGCAGGCCCGACAACGGCACCATGCCGAGGCTGAAGCGTGCGTAGCCGTGGTTCTTATAATGTTGAATCAGGCCGACCATCATGAATTCCATGGTCAGCTTCGGTGCGTCCGGGTGGGCGCGCATCAGGTCGAGACTGGCCAGGTCATGGTTGTACGTCTCGAGTAGGTTGGCGAAGGCCACCGGGCGCCCTTCGAAGCGAATGATCGCGATACGGAAGTGTTTGAGGTAGTCGTCGCTGAAGCGGCCCAGGGAGAAGCCTTTTTCGCGCACATTCTTACCGGTAAGCCAAGCGTCCGAGATAACTTTTAATTCATCCATCGGCGCCGTGCCCGGCTCGCAGATCTCCAGGGACAGACCGTCGCGGGTGCCGCGGTTCCAGGTGTAGCGCAAATCCTTCATCTCTTTGCCCTTGGCTTCCAGGTCAAAGCGTTTCAGGTCGACGCGGGCTTCTTCGCCCAGCTTGATCGCGGTGAGTCCGATATCCATGTAGTACGGCAGGTTCTCGGCACGCACTTGATAGAACACCGGCCGTGCGTGGTGAATGTCGCACAGGTCGCGGAACTGCCAGATCATCTCGGCGCGCGGCTGGGTCGGGCCGATCGGATCATACAAGGCCACCAGGCTGCGCCCGCGCCGGGCATACATCAGGAAGGCTTCGTCATTGGGGTGGAACAGCAATGCCTTGTCGCCGGTCAGCGCCAGGCCGCCGTCGGGTTGGGACGAGGCCATCAGGATTTTGGAGGCGCGTTCGAGTTCGTCCGGGGTCGGCAGATGGATGACCGGGCGCGCGGTACGCAGCAGCCAGGTCAGCGATACGATCACCAGCAGGACAGCGGCGCCCAGCAACGAACGCAGGCCGCGCGGGGCGTTGGCGTCGAGGGTGAACTGCCACCACAGTTGGTGACTGTAGGGCACGTCCTGGTAGGCGAACAGCAGCAGCCAGATCGACGCGCCAAGCACGCACACGCTGGCCACCAGGTACAGCGGCGAGAAGGGCAGTTCGGTCAAGCGGCTGGCGCGGTAGAACGAGCGTCGGAAGATCGCCAGCAGCACGGCAGTCATGGTCATCAGACTGGCTTCTTCCCAGTCGAAGCCCTTGAGCAGCGAGAGCAGGGCGCCTACCAGCAGCAGCACCATGGTCAGCATCCAGGCCGCCGACAAACGTCGACGCAAGCCTTGGGCCAGCAACAGGCACAGCACGCCGATCAGGCTGGCGCCGAAGTGCGACGCGTCAATCAGGCGGTGGGGAATCAGGAAGCCGATGTTTTCCAGGCGTGAATCGATCTCCGGCGTGGCGCCGGAAAACAGCAGGACCACGCCGGACAAAAAAACCAGTACGGCCAGCACCGGTGCCGCAAGGCCGGAGGCGACGCGCAGGCTCTGCTGGGTCTGGAACAGGCGCTGGGCCTCGTTGACCAGCAGGAAGATACAGGCGATCAACAGTGGCAATACCACGTAGATCATCCGGTACAGCAGCAGGGCGGCGGCCAGTGGCGCAGCGCCGAGTTTGTCGGCGAAGGCCGCCAGCAGGATCGCTTCGAACACCCCCACGCCACCCGGTACATGGCTGAGCACGCCGGCGGCGAGGGCCAGCAGGTACACCAGCAGGAACGGGCCGAAGGGCGGCGCTTCCGGCAGCAACATATACAGGACCGTGGCGGCGGCGGCGACATCCAGTGCGGTGATGATCAACTGCAGGAACGTCAAGCGACGGCCCGGCAGGCGCAGGGTGCGGCGCCCGGCCTTGACCAGCAGGTTATCCGGGTAGGGTTGTTCCGGCAGGCGGCGGCGATAAATACCGATACACAACATGGCCGACAACAGCAGCACGGCACCGGCAACACCGCCGAGCAGGCTTTGCGACAAATGCAGGTAGGTCGAGGCCGCCGGCAGGTTACTCAGCGTGGCCAAAGCGGCCAGGGGCGGGAGCGCGCAGCCCAGCGCAAGGCTGGCGAACACGGTCATGTGCGCGACTTCCGAAGCACCGATGCCGTGGCGTGCATATAGACGGTAGCGCACCGAGCCGCCCGAGAGCATCGACAAGCCAATGGCGTTGCCGATGGCAAAAGCGGTGAAGCCCCCCAGTGCCAGGGTCTTGGCGGGCAGTTTCACGCCGGCATAACGTGCGCCGGAGAATTCATAGCCCAACAGAATGATGAAACCGGCCACCGCCGCCGCAAATGCGCCGATCAAGGCAGGCTTGGGCACTTCCAGGATCGAGTCGTGGAGGGCGTAGAGATCGAGCTCCAACAACAGATGTCGGCAGGCGATCAGGGCAATGGCAAACAGCAGCAAGGTCACGGCCAGGCCGATGGGCTGACGGTATTTGCTCAACAGATCCAGCCAACGCAAACGGGTGGGAGGGATCGGTTGTTCCGCTGTGACAGTGTCTTGTGGTTCAGACGAGTTGGCGCGCATCAATCACCTCGTGGATTGTGCGCGACAGGATGGGGGTATCCAGCCAAGTTACCAATCCCTATGGACAAAATAATTACAAATATTAACGCGGATCACCGAGTGCGGCGACTGCGGCCATTGGTCGTAGAGGGTAGCGCTTGAGCATAGCGCATAGCGTGCAATGAGATGGACTCTGCAAACCGTCTACGGTTTCATGAAAGATGCCATGCCATTGTTTCAGAAGAACTTTTTCACCGGATACAAAAAAGGCCACTCTTTCGAGTAGCCTTTTTTGATGTTTGGTTGCGGGAGCCGGATTTGAACCGACGACCTTCGGGTTATGAGCCCGACGAGCTACCAGACTGCTCCATCCCGCGTCTGTGGGCGGCATTCTACAGTCCAGCGCCGAGGTGTCAACCGTTAATGCGGCAATGGCTCAAATAAGTGGGTTTTATTCAAAATCAAGGCCTTGGCACCGCCCATTGTAGGAGCGAGCTTGCTCGCGAAGAGCCTCAACGATAACGCAGCGCTTCAGTAGCCAGCGGTGTCTTGAGTTTTTCGCGAGCAAGCTCGCTCCTACAAGGGGGTGGGGTAAAAACAGGCGCGCACAAAAAAGGCCACTCTTTCGAGTAGCCTTTTTTGATGTTTGGTTGCGGGAGCCGGATTTGAACCGACGACCTTCGGGTTATGAGCCCGACGAGCTACCAGACTGCTCCATCCCGCGTCTGTGTGTCGGCATTCTACAGAGGAACGCGAGTGTGTCAACCCTAAAATCGAACAAAAGCGCTTGTGGTTCAATTGGTTAGCTCTCCAAGGCAGGTGTCGAAAGGGCGCCGGGCCAGTCAGGCCAGGGCTTCCAGCTCTATTGGAAGGTTGAATTCGATTGAGAAAACCAATTCATCTGAGATATTTCCTACCGCTCGGACGGAAGATTCAAACTACTGGTGCTATATACAGGGGTGAATGCGATACTGGCCACCCGTTGGTTCACACCCCGTTTATATGACGCAGCGCAAAATCATCCACGTCGACTGTGATTGCTTCTACGCCGCCATCGAGATGCGCGATGACCCGAGCCTGGCGCAAAAGCCCCTGGCTGTCGGTGGCTCGGCGGACCGGCGCGGGGTGATCGCTACGTGCAATTACGAAGCGCGGGCTTACGGGGTGCGCTCGGCGATGTCATCGCGTCACGCATTGAAGCTGTGCCCGGACCTGACGATCGTCAAGCCGCGTATGGATGCCTATAAAGAAGCGTCGAAGGAAATCCAGACGATCTTTCGCGACTACACCGACCTGATCGAGCCGTTGTCGCTGGATGAAGCCTACCTCGACGTCTCCGACAGCCCGCACTTTGGCGGCAGTGCCACGCGCATCGCCCAGGACATTCGCCGGCGTGTGTCCAATCAGTTGCACATCACCGTGTCCGCCGGCGTTGCGCCCAACAAGTTTCTGGCCAAGATCGCCAGCGACTGGAAGAAACCCAACGGCCTGTTTGTGATTACCCCGGACCAGGTCGAAGAGTTCGTCTCGCAGTTGCGGGTGAGTAAATTGCACGGTGTGGGCAAGGTCACCGCCGACAAGCTGGCGCGCCTGGGCATTGAGGATTGCCTGCAACTGCGCGAGTGGAACAAGCTGGCGCTGGTGCGCGAATTCGGCAGTTTCGGTGAGCGTCTCTGGAGTCTTGCCCGTGGGATCGATGACCGCGTGGTGCAGAACGACAGCCGGCGGCAATCCATCAGTGTGGAAAATACCTACGATGTGGACCTGCCGGATCTTTCAAGCTGCCTGGCCAAGCTGCCCGAGTTGCTGGAAACCCTGGCGGGGCGCATGGCGCGTATCGACAGCAGCTACCGGGCAGGCAAGCCGTTCGTGAAGGTCAAGTTTCATGACTTTACCCAGACCACTCTGGAGCAGGCCGGGGCGGGGCGGGATCTGGAGAGTTATGAGCAGCTGATGACCCAGGCATTTAACCGTGGGGGTAAGCCGGTGCGGTTGTTGGGGATTGGGGTGAGGTTGCTGGATTTGAGCAGTGGTAACGAACAGCTCGAGTTTTCCTGGTAGAACCGAGGGTGCCCCTGTAGGAGCGAGCTTGCTCGCGAAAAACGTCAACGATAACGCGTGTTTCCTGGAAGAACGCGGTGCCTGTGAGTTTTTCGCGAGCAAGCTCGCTCCTACAAAAACAGCCTGGGATCAGCGCGCGCCGGGATCTGCGACGAGTCGCCCCGCATCCTTGGCCAGTGCCTGCAAAAACTCCTGCTGCAATTCCGGATCGTTGCGCGTCAGTTCAATCAGGCTTTGCTCCAGTTCGCTGGCTTCTTCTTCCAGGCCCAGCTCCGAGAGGCGCTTGACCCGGTGCACCCACTGGTTGACTTCGTCGTCTTCCAAATCGTCATAGATCAGGCCATGGGCTTCCAGCAATTTGCCGCGCAGGGTGTTGCTGACCGCCAGGGTCGAATCCGTGTGCACATCGTCCTGGCCGTCTTCCACGCTGATCTTCAAGGTGGTGATGCGGTTCAGGTCCTGCTCGGCAAACGGACTGTCCAACAGGTTCAGGCGCAGCACGCCGTCGCGGTCGGTGGTCAGCTCATGGGTTTGTTTGCCGGCGGTGACCTGTACCGGGCGTTCGCTCCAGGGCAGGCTCGAATATTCCAGGCGCTTGTCACGCTGCACTTCATCGATAGCCGCGAGGTTCTGTTGCGCACGACCGTGGGATTGCACGTTCATGAACGGGTTGATGCCGTCCACGCCGTAGCTCAGCCAATCGCGCGTCATGCTGGCAGGCAGGTTGCCGAGGGCGAAGATATTCGCCACATTGGCGCCCGCGCCGGCCACCAAGGCAACGGCACCCAGTGGCATCTCATAGAGTTTGCGCCAGGGCTGGTAGGGCGTGTAGCGGTCGTAACGCCGTGTGACTTCGAATTCGGTGACCTCGAACGTCTTCTGTTCGTGAATCCGAACCCGGCGTTGCGGCAGTTCCAGCACTTTGGGCTCGCCGACATCAATCTGCAGGCTGTGGTCGAGCAACTTGCGCTCGACCCGCTCCTCGTGCTCACTGCGTTGCGACATCTGGTTGGCGCAGCCGCTGACCAGCAGGGCGCCGCACAAGGCGGCGCCCCCCAGGGCTCTGGTGTTTCGCTTGAACATGACTTCTCTTGATCTGGTTTTCAGCGACGAATACGCGCCTGAAGGAAAGACAGCACGTCAGCCACCGGCAACGGTTGGGCCTCGGCTTCGGTCCGGCTCTTGTATTCCAGATTGCCATCGGCCAGGCCGCGGTCACTGACCACGATCCGGTGCGGGATGCCAATCAGCTCCATGTCGGCGAACTTGATGCCCGGGCTGGTTTTCTTGTCCCGGTCATCAAGCAGCACTTCAAAACCGGCGGCCGTCAGTTCGGCATACAGTTTGTCGGTGGCTTCGCGTACTTGCTCGGTTTCATAGCGCAACGGCACCAGCGCCACCTGGAACGGCGCCAGGGCGTCGCTCCAGATGATGCCTTTCTCGTCGTTGTTCTGCTCGATGGCGGCGGCGACCACACGGGAAACGCCAATGCCGTAGCAGCCCATGTCCAGGGTGATCGGCTTGCCGTTCTCGCCCAGCACTTCGCACTTCATCGCCTTGCTGTACTTGTTGCCCAGCTGGAAGATGTGCCCGACTTCGATGCCGCGCTTGATCTCCAGGGTGCCCTTGCCATCCGGGCTCGGGTCGCCGGCCACGACGTTACGCAGGTCGGCCACGGTCGGCACCGGCAGGTCGCGCTCCCAGTTCACACCGAAGTAGTGCTTGTCGTCGATGTTGGCGCCGATAGCGAAGTCGCTCATCAGCTCGACCGAACGGTCGATGATGATCGGCAGCGGCAGGTTCAGCGGGCCCAGGGAGCCGGCGCCGGCGCCAATGGCGTCGCGCAGTTCGGCATCGCTGGCCATGACCAGCGGGCTGGCCACGCCAGGTTGCTGGGCCGCCTTGATTTCGTTGAGCTCGTGGTCGCCACGGATCACCAGGGCGATCAGCTTGCCTTCTTCTTCGGCGTGCACGATCAGGGTCTTGATGGTCTTTTCAATCGGCAGATTGAATTTCTCCACCAGGGCCGCGATGGTCTTGGTGTCCGGGGTATCGACCAGGCGCAGCTCTTCAGCCGGGGCTGGGCGCGAGGTTTCCCGCGGTACGGCTTCGGCTTTTTCGACGTTCGCCGCGTAGTCCGAAACATTGCTGAACGCAATGTCGTCTTCGCCGGATTCGGCCAGCACGTGGAACTCGTGGGAGCCGGCACCGCCGATGGAGCCGTTGTCCGCTTCAACCGGGCGGAATTTCAGGCCCAGGCGCGTGAAGATATTGCAGTAGGCCTGGTGCATGCGGTCGTAGGTCGCCTGCAACGACGCCTGGTCGGCGTGGAACGAATAGGCGTCCTTCATGATGAATTCACGGCCGCGCATCAAGCCGAAGCGTGGGCGGATTTCATCACGGAATTTGGTCTGGATCTGATACAGGTTCAGCGGCAGTTGTTTATAGCTGCTCAACTCGTTGCGCATCAGGTCGGTGATGACTTCTTCGTGGGTCGGGCCGGCGCAGAAATCGCGGCCATGACGGTCCTTGAAGCGCAGCAGCTCGGGGCCGTACTCTTCCCAACGTCCGGATTCCTGCCACAGTTCAGCCGGTTGGGTGCTCGGCATCAACACTTCCAGAGAGCCGGCGGCGTTCATTTCTTCACGAACGATGGCTTCGACCTTGCGCATCACCTTCAAGCCCATGGGCAGCCAGGTGTACAGGCCCGAGGCCAGTTTGCGGATCATGCCGGCGCGCAGCATCAACTGATGGCTGATCACAACCGCGTCGGAAGGCGTTTCTTTCTGTGTGGCGAGCAAATATTGACTGGTACGCATGGTAGGCCGTTGTCGGTTGCTTGGACTTGAAATGACTTGGGATTGTACGGGCGGTTGCCGCTGGAGTACAGGCGTGACGTCGCGGGGGATCTGACTGGCTGTGGGAGATCCAATGTGGGAGGGGGCTTGCCCCCGATAGCGGTGTGTCAACTGCAAGATACTCAGCTGTTCCACCGCCATCGGGGGCAAGCCCCCTCCCACATTGACCGAGGCGTGTCAGTCTTCGACGGGGGGATTCAGCCGAATCCGCCGGTTTTCCTGGAACCAGTGCAGCGCAATCAGGAACAGCGTCGGCACCCCCATCAGGCAGGTGATCATGAAGAAGTTGTGATAGCCGAACTTCTCCACCATCACCCCCGAATACCCGCCGATCAGGCGCGGCAGCAACAGCATGATCGAGCTGAGCAGGGCGTATTGGGTGGCGGAGAACTTGAGGTTGGTCAGGCTCGACAGGTAAGCGACGAACGCCGATGTGGCCAGACCCGAGCTGAAGTTATCCAGGGAAATGGTGACGATCAGCATCTGCAGGTCGGGGCCCATGTCGGCGAGCATCACGAACAACAGATTGGTGCCGGCCGAGGCCACGCCGCCGATGAACAGGATCGGCAGGATCCCGAACCGCACGATCAACAGGCCACCCATGCCGGCGCCGACCAGGGTCATGATCAGGCCGAAGATCTTGCTGACCCCGGCGATCTGGTCCTTGGTAAAACCCTGGTCGATATAGAACACGTTGGCCATCACGCCCATGACCGTATCGGACATGCGGTAGGTGGCGATCAAGCCGAGCAGCAGCAACGCTTGCCAGCGGTAGCGCAGGATGAAGTCGTTGACCGGCGTCAGCACCGGCGCCAGGCCACGTCGGCCCATGGCGGAGAGACACATTGCAGTCAACAGGATATAGAGGATGGCGCGCAGGAACGCGCGGTCTTCCATCAGCAATTCCCACAGGCTCACGCCCTGGAACAGCACGCTGGCGAAGTCAGTGTTGTACAGCTGGGTAAACATCGCCGGCACCGACACCAGCAGCACGATCAGCACGAACACCGACACCAGCTGATGCGCGAAGCTGTAGCGCCCGGCCTGCAACTGGGTGCGCAGCGGCACGTTGGGTTCGCGCATGAACAGCGTGGTGAGCAGCGCCGGGACCATCAGCACGCCGAACAGCACATAGGTGCCGGTCCAGGCCGAATGTTTATAGTTGAAACCGGTGGAGCCGAAGCCCTCGGCAAAGAACAGCGCACCGGCCGTGGCGAGCAGGGCGGCGATGCGATAACCGGACATATAACTGGCGGCCAGCGCCGCCTGGCGGCTGTCGTCGGCGATTTCCAGGCGATAGGCATCGACGGCGATGTCCTGGGTGGCCGACGCGAAGGCCACGACGACGGCAATGGCGATCAGCCAGGACAAGTGTTTTTGCGGGTCACAAAAGCCCATGCCGATCAATCCGAGGATCACCAGCGACTGGGCGAGCACCAGCCAGGAACGTCGGCGCCCGAGTTTTCCGAGCAACGGCAGGCGCCATTGGTCGAGCAGCGGCGACCAGACCCATTTGAAGGCGTAGGCCAGCCCGATCAGGCTGGCATAACCGATGGTCTCGCGGGCAACGCCGGCTTCGCGCAGCCACACCGACAGCGTCGAGAACACCAACATATAAGGCAGGCCGGCAGCGAAACCGAGCAACAACAGCACTAACGTCGAGGGGCTGGCATAGGCGGCGAGCGCGGCGCGCCAGGTTTTACGGGGCATGGGCTGGAGTCTGCCTCAGATTTGCGGAAACAAAGCGCGCACTCTAACCGCTGTGCTCTACCGGACGCCAGCCATGGCGCTGAATATCAACACGATTGTTCAGGATAGTGACGCCTTCGCTGCGTAAACGCGCACGTTGCTCGTCACCGGATGCACTGCCCGGCGGCAGACTTATCCGACCACCGGCACCCAGCACACGGTGCCAGGGCAATCGGGTATCGGCGGGAAGCTGGCTCAAGGTGCGCCCGACCCAGCGCGCGGCGCGGCCCAGGCCTGCCAGGTGCGCCAACTCGCCATAACTGACCACGCAACCTGGCGGTACTTGCGCCAGCGTCAGGTAAAGCGCGGTGCGGCGCATGTCGGCGGGGCTTTGCGGGGTGTCGGCGGGTTCATTCACTGTGAGGCTATCCGTTTGGAACGTCGGTGTTTTGTAAGAAACGTCTGTAAACTTGCCGTTGAGAATTGAACTCAATATAAATAGTTGAGTCAGTTCAGGCTATCTAACACGATAGCGTCTTCTTTTCGCCAACCCCGAGCCCCGTATCCGCTTATGTTGTCCAGAACCCTGCTGTGCCTTGCTGTCCTCAGTGCTTCCACGCCCTTGCTCGCCGATACCGTCTGGTTGAAGAACGGTGACCGCCTGACCGGCAAGATCAAAGTCTTCGACGGCGGCAAGCTGCTGATCCAGACCAGCTACGGCGGGGCGATCCCGGTGGACTGGAAGCAGGTGAAAACCCTGGAGAGTGATCAGGAGTTGCTGGTCAAGCAGGACGCCTATGCCGGTGAAAAGGCCAAGTCCCTCAAGCCTGCAGAGGATGGCAAAGTCGTGCTGGCCAATGGCGAAGCGCCCAAGACCGTGGAGTTGGCCAGCATCCAGCAGATCCTCAAGCCCAAGCCTGTGATCGAAGACCTGGTCTGGAAGGGCAACGTCGACCTGGCGCTGGACTACAAGCGCGCCGACAAAGACACCAACGACTACGACATCGACTTCAAGACCTCGGCTCGTCACGGCCAGTGGCGCCACACGGGCAAGGGCGAATACAACCGCGAGTTCCAGGACGACGTCACCACCACCGACAACTGGGCCCTGGAATACGACCTGGACCGCTTCTTCACCGAGCACTGGTTCTGGCAGGGCCGCCTGACCTACAAGCGCGACAAGATCGAAGACCTGGCACGCCAACGCACCGTCGGTACGGGCCCTGGTTATCAGTTCTGGGACGATGAACTGGGCGCGTTCTCCCTGGGCTCGCTGGTCAACCGCACCGATTACGAATACGCCGATGGCGGCAAGGACAACTTCTACTCCCTGGCCATGAAGTGGAACTACAACCGCTACCTGATAGGCAAGACCGTTGAGTTCTTCACCAACGGCGAGGTGGGCAAGCCGCTGGACGGTCCGGCCGAGTATTCCCTGGATGCCGAGATGGGCCTGCGCTACAAAGTCACTGAATGGGCGTCGCTCAATCTCAAGGCTGAGCGCGATGTCATCAGCGGCGACTCCGACAGCAGCTTGAGCAAGACCCGCTACACCGCAGGCTTTGGCGTGGCCTGGTAAAGCGGCATCGAGCACTCTGGCAACCTGCGCGGATATTGATTACCTTGTGTTGAGATCCATTCCCATATGCCATGGGCGGCGGGACAACCCAGGAGTCATACATTGAGCGCGCACGTTGCCAGGAACGCCCGAGAGCTGTTGCTCAAGGAATACCGTGGGGCCTTGGCCACACTGTCCAAAGCCATGCCCGGTTTTCCCTTCGGTTCGGTCGTGCCGTACTGCCTCGACGCACACGGCCAGCCGCTGATCCTGATCAGTCGCATCGCCCAGCACACGCACAATTTGCAGAAGGACCCCAAGTGTTCGTTACTGGTCGGGGAGCGCGAAGCCGATGATGTGCAGGCCGTCGGGCGCCTGACCTACCTGGCTGAAGCCCACAAGCTGGAAGACGCCGCCAGCATCGAAGCCGCTGCCGAGCGCTACTACCGCTACTTCCCTGACTCGGCCAATTACCACCAGGCCCACGATTTCGATTTCTGGGTGCTCAAGCCGGTGCGCCACCGTTATATCGGTGGGTTTGGCGCGATCCACTGGGTCGATCAACTGACCCTGGCCAATCCGTTCGCCGGCAAGGCCGAGCGCAGCATGATCGAACACATGAACAGCGATCACGCCAAGGCCATCGCCCATTATGTCGACCTCGCCGGTTTGCCGACGACCGAGCCTGCGCAACTGGCCGGCATCGACAGCGAAGGCATGCACCTGCGCATTGGCCAGTCCCTGCACTGGTTGCCGTTTGCCGAGTCTTGCAACACGCCGACACAAGTACGCGAAGCCCTGGTTTCATTGGCTCACGCCCAGACCTGGCCGAAAAAATCAGACATTAGCGCTTGAATTCACGAAAAGGCGACGTCATCTAGGGTGAACTAGCAAGGCATTCTTGCGTTGAGGAACCATTTGATGCGCCCTTTTTTGTTGCTTTTTCTATTGTTCCCGGTGCTGGAGCTGTTCGTATTCGTTCAAGTCAGCGGTGCGATCGGATTTTTTCCGGCACTGTTACTGATCATTCTCGGCTCGATGCTCGGCGTGCTGGTGCTGCGCGTCGCCGGCCTGGCGACCGCCCTGCGCGCCCGTGAAAGCCTGAACCGCGGTGAGCTGCCCGCCCAGACCATGCTCGAAGGCCTGATGATGGCCCTGGCCGGTGGCCTGTTGATCCTGCCGGGCTTTATCAGCGACGTGGTCGGTCTGGTGATGCTGCTGCCGGTTACGCGCAAACTGCTGGCCGGCAAGATGCGCCAGCGTGCCGAAGAAGCGGCCGTGCGCCAGCGCGCGTTTGCCGACGACCTGCAACCCCGTGGCGGCCCGGCCCCGCGCCAGCCTCTGGGGCGAGAAGGTGATGTGATCGAAGGCGAATTCGAACACCGCGACAGTAAATAACCGCTTCACCGGCACGGCATCTTCGGGTGCCGTGTTGCCTTCTTCCCTGAGCAAAACACAAAAAAATTCATTCGCTGCCCCTTGTAATAAGCCTGGCCGCCCTTATGTAACGGTCACCGCAAGGTTTCTGGTGGTGACACTAGACAGACTTCCGCGGTTCGCCCTGCGAGCCGCGACCGGCACCGCCGGAATTTAACCCGCCGGAATTGATACCGGCCGATGAAACATACAATTAGGAGAGATCGACAATGAGCAAGCTTCGTCCTCTGCACGACCGCGTCGTCATCCGTCGCAGCGAAGAAGAAAAGAAAACCGCCGGTGGGATCGTCCTGCCAGGTTCGGCTGCTGAAAAAGCCAACCACGGCGTGATCGTCGCTGCTGGCCCAGGCAAGACCCTGGAAAACGGTGAAGTACGTGCGCTGGCCGTGAAAGTGGGTGACAAGGTTGTTTTCGGCCCTTACTCCGGCAGCAACACTGTGAAAGTCGACGGCGAAGACCTGCTGGTAATGGCTGAGAACGAAATTCTCGCTGTACTGGAAGGCTGATTCCCCGCTCATTTTCCCGTTACTACAAAGTATTTAAGGAATATCGATCATGGCTGCTAAAGAAGTTAAATTCGGCGATTCCGCCCGCAAGAAAATGCTCACCGGTGTCAACGTCCTGGCTGATGCAGTAAAAGCGACCCTGGGCCCGAAAGGCCGTAACGTGATCATCGAGAAGAGCTTCGGCGCTCCGACCATCACCAAGGACGGCGTTTCCGTAGCCAAGGAAATCGAGCTCGAAGACCGTTTCGAAAACATGGGCGCGCAGCTGGTCAAAGACGTTGCCTCCCGTGCCAACGATGACGCCGGCGACGGCACCACCACCGCGACCGTGCTGGCCCAGGCCATCGTCAACGAAGGCTACAAAGCCGTCGCTGCCGGCATGAACCCGATGGACCTCAAGCGCGGCATCGACAAGGCGACCATCGCCATCGTTGCCGAGCTGAAAAACCTGTCCAAGCCATGCGCTGACACCAAGGCTATCGCTCAGGTAGGCACCATCTCCGCCAACTCCGACAGCTCCATCGGCGACATCATTGCCGAAGCCATGGAAAAAGTCGGTAAAGAAGGCGTGATCACCGTTGAAGAAGGCTCGGGCCTGGAAAACGAACTGTCGGTTGTAGAAGGCATGCAGTTCGACCGTGGCTACCTGTCCCCGTACTTCGTCAACAAGCCGGACACCATGGTTGCCGAGCTGGACAGCCCGCTGATCCTGCTGGTCGACAAAAAGATCTCCAACATCCGCGAAATGCTGCCAGTGCTGGAAGCCGTTGCCAAAGCCGGTCGCCCACTGCTGATCGTTTCCGAAGACGTTGAAGGCGAAGCCCTGGCGACCCTGGTTGTGAACAACATGCGTGGCATCGTCAAAGTCGCAGCCGTCAAGGCTCCAGGCTTCGGCGACCGTCGCAAGGCCATGCTGCAGGACATCGCCGTATTGACCGGCGGTACCGTCATCTCCGAAGAGATCGGCCTGAGCCTGGAAAGCGCCACCCTGGAAAACCTGGGTAGCGCCAAGCGCGTGACCATCTCCAAGGAAAACACCATCATCGTTGACGGTGCTGGCGTTGAAGGCGACATCGAATCGCGTATCGCCCAGATCCGTGCCCAAGTGGCCGAGACGTCCTCGGACTACGACCGTGAAAAACTGCAAGAGCGTCTGGCCAAGCTGTCCGGCGGCGTTGCAGTGATCAAGGTTGGCGCCGGTTCCGAAGTTGAAATGAAAGAGAAGAAGGCCCGCGTTGAAGACGCCCTGCACGCAACCCGTGCAGCCGTTGAAGAAGGCGTGGTACCTGGCGGTGGCGTTGCGCTGATCCGTGCTCTGGAAGCCCTGACCAATCTGACCGGCGACAACGCTGACCAGAACGTCGGTATCGCTGTACTGCGCCGCGCCGTTGAAGCACCGCTGCGCCAGATCGCTGCCAACTCCGGCGACGAGCCAAGCGTTGTGGTCAACGAAGTCAAGAACGGCAAGGGTAACTACGGTTACAACGCTGCGACTGGCGTCTACGGCGACATGATCGAAATGGGCATCCTGGATCCAACCAAGGTGACTCGTTCCGCGCTGCAGGCAGCTGCTTCCATCGGCGGTCTGATCCTGACCACCGAAGCGGCCATTGCCGACAAGCCAAAGGCTGAAGGCGCAGGTGGTGGCGGTATGCCAGACATGGGCGGCATGGGTGGCATGGGCGGCATGATGTAAGCCAGCCTTACCCGGCTACTGAAAAACCCCGCCTGCAGTGATGCAGGCGGGGTTTTTTATGGCGCAGGTTTTATCATTCAGCCCATGGCACGCCGTCGCAGCAGCTTCTTGAGTATCATCCCCCGCGCGAACATCAACGGCGCGCGCAACACATATGCCATGGTGCCGTGCGCAGCAGCTTCAGACAGTGGCTGATATTCAGGCAGGTGCGTGGGCTTTTTTTGAAGCGCCGGGCTTTGCCGCTCCCAATGCCCGGACATGACGACCATGCCCAGCAGTTTGAGGGCATTGGCATAATAATCATGGGACCTCAACGAGCGGCGTTGCAGGTTGTCCCAGATGTTATTCAACCAAGGTTGATTATCAGGGCTGATCATCGCGCTGACGCCCGGTGCGGCGATGAACACTGGATCGTCAGGGGCTTCGTCAAGTGGTCTGCCATCTACCCGGTAGCCGCTGTTGAACGCCGCCGGTGGCGTCACCGCAGTCTTGGCAGAAGCGCAACGGGGTAAAACCGCGCCCGTCACGAGGCACAGCGACAGCATCAGGGCAAGCGCGGATTTCTTGGTGAAACACATGAAAGGGCTCTCCGACCTGGTTCAGGCGCAGAGGTTACAAGCTATCGCAAAGCTCTACTGTCACCGGCTGTAACGTCCGGGTCATTGCGGGCGCAGCGGCAGGACCAGGCTCACGCGTGCGCCGCCCAGCGGGCTGCGAGTCACTGACAGTTCACCGCGCAGCCACTGGGTGGCGCGTTTTGCCAGCGCAAGACCGAGGCCGAAGCCGCCGGGTTCATCGCCGCCCATGGCCAGCCGGACAAAGGGTTCGAAGATTTTTTCACGGTTTTCCGCGACCACGCCCGGGCCGTCGTCATCGACATGCAGTACCAGATGATGCGGGTCGTGGTACGCCGCACTGACACGCACCTGATCGCGAGCGTAGGTGATGGCATTGCTCAGCAGGTTGCGCACAATCAGATGCAACAAGGCGCGGTCACCGATCAGCTCCAGGTGCAATGGCTCGATTTCCAGGCTCAGCCGACGATGGTGCCCGTCAAGCAGGGCAAACTCCTGATGCAACCAGTCACGGATGGGGATCGGCTCATAGTGCAGGTCGCTCGGCGCCCCGGCCATCCGCGCAAAGGCCAGGCTGGCGCGAACCAGGGCCTCGAGTTCCTCGACATCAATTTGCAGGCGTTTCTCCAGGCGGTTGCGCGTGGCGGCGTCTTCACTCTTGCCGAGCAAGGTCAAGGCGAAGCGCATGCGCGCCAGTGGCGTGCGCAGTTCGTGGGACACGGCCTGGGAGACTTCGCGATGGCGCTCGCCCATGGCGGTGATGTGTTGCGCATGCTGTTGCAGGGTGTGCAGCAACGGCGTCCATTCCTTGCCCATGGCCGGCAGCAGGGCATTGGGCGTATGGGCCAGTTCACCCAGGCAGCCATTGAGCGTATCAAGGTCGAGGCTGCGCTGGCGGCGTGTGCGCAGGCTGATCCAGAGCAGCAACACTAAAGGCAGGGCTGCGATGCAGGCCGTCACCCAATATATCGGAAATGTCAGCAGGTCCTTGACCTCGGCGGTGCCCCATAGCGGGCCGAATTGGATGGCTGTCTCGTCGTCGAAGGGGAAGTAAGTCATGTCTTCATCGCTGTTTTGCGCGGGTTGCTGATGCTTCAACATGATCAGCGCTTCCGGTGGCAGCTCGACATCCTTCAGCTTTATCAGGGCCACCGGGTATTGGAAGCGTTCGCGCAGCGTCTGCATGCGCGCCTCGCGTTGATCGGCAGGCAAGGTTTTGAGTTGTTCCGCCACCAGGTAGCCTGGCCCCGCCATCAAGCGCAAAAAGCTGTACTCACCCACATACACGGCGGTATTGGCACACAGCCATAACAGATAAAAGGTCAAGCCGGCCCAGCCTGCTCCGGCCACCAGTGCCATCCAGGGTTTGAACTTACTCGACATGTCGACCGCCCTGAGGAATTTCGACAAACAGATAGCCTTGTGCGGTGATGGTTTGGATGGTCACGGGGCACGCCAGGCTCATGAGCTTTTTACGCAAGCGCGAAACGCGCATATCGACAGAGCGATTGAGCCCGTCGTACTCCAGGCCGCGCAGGCTTTGAAGCAGTTTCTCCCGTGTGAGCAACACGCCGCTGTGCCGGGCGAAAATCGCGAGCAGTTCGAACTCGGCGACCGAGAACTGCAAGGGCTGCTCGTCGAGCCAGGCGAAATGGCTATTGAGCTCCAGTCGAAAACTGTGCCACTGATAAAACGCCCGAGGCGCCTGCGGGTGGCGGCGCAGTAACGAGCGGATTCTGGCCAGCAGCAGGAGCGGGTCGACCGGCTTGACCACATAGTCGTCCGCCCCGGCATTGAACCCGGTCAATTGCTCGGCGTTTTCATCCAGCGAGGTCATCATCAGGATCAAGCCGCAATACTGGGCGCGGATCTGCCGGCACAGGGAGAAACCGTCAAGGCCGGGCAACATCACGTCCAGAATCAATAATGCCGGCTGCTCGTCGACAATGCGTTGCGCCGCGCGGTCACCACGGTGTTCCACCGCAACGGTAAAACCTTCCGCGCGCAGGAACTCGGCCGTCAATGCGGCCAATGGGCGATCATCTTCGATCAACAGGAGGGTGTCGGACATGAGCGGGCGTCGTTGCAGGAAAGGACGCAAGTGTTACGCCCTTGCCTGGCGCCAGGCAAGGGCTGCGTAGGGCCGTCAGCGTGTGCTGATGGCCGGCGTCGTATCCTTGGGCGCTTTCCAGCTCAACAGCTGCTGCTTGTACCCATAACTGGCCGCTTGGTAGTAGGTGATCGCCCGTTGGATCAACGGGTCGTCGCTGCCGACGCGCAGTTCCTGGCTCTCGCCCAGCGCCTGGTCATGGCGACGCAGGCCCTTGCGTGGGCTGAGGATGGCGAGGTTGGTGCCGTCAAACAGACCCAGATGTTGGTAATTGCCGAGCACTACGCGCGGTGGTAGCGGGTTGTCCTGCAACAGATTGCGGCCGAAGAAGGTCGATTCGTAGCTCAGGTTGATCAATCCCAACAACGTCGGCGCCAGGTCGATCTGGCTGGCCAGTTGCGCGGTTTCCCGGGCCTCGATCAGCTTCGGCGCATAGATAAACAGGGGGATCTGGTAGTTGGCGATGGGCAGGTCTTCCTTGCCTGCGCTGCCGGCCGTGTGGTCGGCGACGAACACGAAGATGGTGTTATCGAACCAGGGCTTCTGGCGCGCAGCGTCGAGGAATTGACCGATGGCGTAATCGGTGTACTTCACCGCGCCGTCGCGGCCGTTGCCGGATTTGATATCGATGCGCCCGTCCGGGTAGGTGTAGGGGCGATGGTTGGAGGTGGTCATCAACTGCAACAGGAACGGCTGCTGGCGGGCGTAATCGGCATCGGCCAGTGTCAGGGTCTGTCGGTAGAGATCTTCGTCGGCCATGCCCCAGGCGTTTTTAAACGAAATTTGCGACTCGGGCACGCTGCTCTGGTCCACCACGCGATAACCGTTGCCACTGAAAAACGCGTTCATGTTGTCGAAGTAACCGCGTCCGCCGTAGACAAACACGCTGTCGTAGCCAACGGCGCCGAGCTGCTGCCCCAGGCTGGCGAAACCGCTTTCGCGGCCGATGCGCTTGACGATAGAGCGCCCGGGCGTAGGTGGAATCGCCAGGGTAATGGCTTCCAGGCCACGGTCGGTACGGGTGCCGGTGGCGTAGAAGTTATTGAAGTACAGGCTCTGTTGGCGCAGCGCATCGAGGTTGGGCGTGAGATTGCGCTCGTCACCGTTGCTGCCCATGTATTTGGCACTGAAGCTCTCGATAGTGACCAACACGATATTGGGTTTGCGCAGCGTGCCGGGGTGGGTGATGGCGCGACGGATGTCGAGTGGGTCCTGGCCGATGAAGCGGGCGTTGGGTTCACTGAGTTCGGCGCGCAATTGCTTGGCGACAACGTCAGTTGGCAGGCTTTTGTAGAACTGGGTGTAGTCCAGTTCGTTGTTACGAAACGCGGCAAAGAACTGATAGGGGCCATTGCTGGCCAGTTCGTTGTTGTAGGCGTTGCCGCCCTGGGTGCGCGGGTGGTCCTGGCTGATCAATTGCAGGCTGATGCCGGCGACTGCCAGCAAGGCCAGGGCATTCACCAGGCGGCCACGCATTGCCGGTAACGGCGCGGCCATCGCGGCGTTGAAGGGCCTGCGCAGGGCCACGCTCAGGATCAGTGCGAGCATTGCCAGCAGACTGAGCAGCTTACCGATCGGGTAGGACTCCAGCAGGTTGTTCAAGACCTCGTCGGAGTACACCAGGTAATCAACGGCGATGAAGTTGAAGCGCACGCCGAACTCATCCCAGAACAGCCATTCAGCCACCGCAGTGAACAGCATCGCAAACAGGCTTGCGCTGAGCAGCGCTTGCAGGAACCAGCGATGCCCGCGGCGACGCCACAGCGCGGGTGGGCACAGCAACACGTACAGTCCCAGCGGCAATGCCGCATAAGCCAGAAACCCCAGGTCGTAGAGCAAACCCACGCCAAATACCGGCAGCAGGTTGCCGCCGACTTCATTCAGGTGAGTCACGAGCAGCACGCTGCGGGTGAGCAGGAAAATAACCAGCCAGGTACCGGTTACCAACAACAGATAGCGCATAGGCGCTGTTTTGGGGAATCCCATGTGCAACTTCCTTTTATCGATGGGAGCGATGTTCACGCTGACGCTGTCGTCGGCGTGTGAAGCGATAGTGAAAAACTCGTTCAGCCGGCTAATCAGTTGAAAACCTTTATCGACCGGCCCGGCAGGCCTATCCCTGAACTGCACTTGGCCTTAAGCTGCGCGAGCCAACACGGCTGTTACCGCGTACGGAGCACTGCCCATGCGAATTTTATTGGTTGAAGACAACCGCGATATTCTGGCCAACCTGGCCGATTACCTGGGGCTCAAAGGCTACACAGTGGATTGTGCCCAGGACGGCCTGTCGGGCCTGCACCTGGCGGCAACCGAGCATTACGACTTGATCGTGCTCGACATCATGCTGCCGGGCATCGATGGCTACACCCTGTGCAAACGCCTGCGCGAAGATGCACGCCGCGACACACCGGTGATCATGCTGACCGCCCGTGACCAGTTGGACGACCGGCTGCAGGGCTTCAAGTCCGGCGCCGATGACTACCTGCTCAAGCCGTTCGCCTTGTCGGAGCTGGCCGCTCGCATCGAAGCGGTGCTGCGCCGTGCCCAGGGGGGTGGACGTCGTGCCCTGCAAGTGGGCGACCTCAATTATGACCTGGATACGCTGGAGGTGACCCGCGAAGGGCGCCTGCTCAAACTCAACCCGGTCGGCCTGAAGTTGCTGGCGGTGTTGATGCAGAAAAGCCCCCACGTATTGCGCCGGGAAATCCTCGAAGAAGCCTTGTGGGGTGATGATTGCCCGGACAGCGACAGCCTGCGCAGCCACGTCCACCAACTGCGCCAAGTGATCGACAAACCTTTCGCCAAGCCGTTGCTGCAAACGGTACACGGTGTGGGTTATCGCCTGGCCGAGGGCCGTGATGGAGTTTAAGCAAAGCCTTGCCCAGCGGATCATCATCGCCTTTGCCTTGATGAGTGCGTTGGTCGCGGGGGCCTTCGCCATGGGCATTGTCGCGACCGTGCACCTGGTGGAAGAGAAGTTGATTTCGGCGGGCCTGGGCGGCGACCTGCAACGTCTGCTGTTGATGGACAGCATGGAAGACTGGCGACATCGGCCCGAGCCTGACCAGTTGTTCTATTTCAGCGGCGGCCCCGGCGATTTCGAGTTGCCCAAGGATTTGCGGCATCTGGACCCGGGCTTTCATGAGGTATTTCGCGAGTCGCTGTCCTACCACGCCATGGTCGAAGTGATCGACGGCCGACGCTATGTGCTGCTGCAGGACCAAAGCGATTTCGAAGAACGCGAGCGGGTACTGTTTGCCGTGGTGCTGGTGGGTTTCGTGCTCAGCCTGGCACTGGCGGTGTTCCTGGGTTGGGTGCTGGCGCGCAAGGTGATGGCGCCGGTGGTGCGCCTGGCCCGCCAGGTGCGCCATCGCGACCAGTTGCTGGGGCTTGCGCCACCGTTGGCACCGGACTACGCGGCCGACGAAGTGGGCGAATTGGCCGTGGCGTTCGACGCCACCCTGGGCCGCTTGCGCCAGGCGCTGTCTCGCGAACAGTTGTTTACCAGCGATGTCAGCCATGAATTGCGTACACCCTTGATGGTGTTGGCCAGTTCCTGCGAATTGCTGCTGGAGAATCCGGCCATCGATCAACGCGGGCGCAACCAGGTCCAGCGCATCGCCCGGGCCTGTGAAGAGATGCGCGAACTGGTACAGACTTTCCTGATGCTGGCCCGCGCCAAGCATGACGATGCCGCCATGTCGGCCCAGGTCAACCTGACCCAGGTCGCCGAGGACCTGCTCGGCATCTGGCGCGGGCCCATCGAGCAAAAGGGCCTTGAGTTGATCTACTGCCCGGGCGACCCGCTGGAGACACGCTACAACACAACGTTCCTGCATGCGGTGATGGGCAATCTGTTGCGCAATGCACTGCATTACACCGAGCAAGGGTTTATCCGCCTGACCCTGGAACCGAGCGGCTTTGTGGTGGAGGACACCGGTGTGGGCATCCCGGAAGACAAGCGTGAAGCGATGTTCGAGCCGTTCGTGCGTGGCAGCGAGAAGCGCGGCGAGGGTCTGGGACTGGGCTTGTCGCTGGTGCAGCGTATCTGTGAGAGCCAGGGATGGAGCGTGACCCTGAGCACCATGGAGCCCAACGGCTGCCGTTTTCATGTCGAACTGGGCCAAGTCAAAACCTGACCGATCAGTCTGTCATTTTGCTGCTGCACGACGCCTGCTTTTCGGCGAAGATGGCCCGATGCTACTGAATGTTTCTGTAAAGTCTTGAAATGTATGGGATTGGACAGGACAAGTTTTTCACAACGAGTTGACCTGTTGATCACAGTTCGCTGCTTAGGGTTGTAGGCATCAGTTACCGGAGACGTAAGATGCCTTCCCCGATCAAGTTGGAATTCTCAGAAAAGTACGACGATCAACATGCGCGGCAATATTTGCTCAAGCACCAGGACAATCTGGCTCGCCGGTTGTCCCACAAGCGCGATGAGCAACTGGCGCGCGGTGCGCTGGCCATGGCCGGTGAACCGGGCCTGGTGCTGGACCTGCCGTGTGGTGCCGGGCGCTTTTGGCCATTGCTGGCCGAGAAACCCAATCGTGTGATCATCGGGGCCGACAATTCGGCGTCGATGTTGAAGGTCGCCACGGTGGCCCAACCGGCGGAAGTCGTCAAACGGGTACGCCCTTTGCAGACATCTGCCTTTGATATCGATTTGCCAGATAACTCGGTCGACAGTATTTTCTGCATGCGTTTGATGCACCACATCGGTGACCCGGCGCACAGGATGACAATACTTCGGGAGTTTCAGCGGGTTAGCCGTGACAGTGTGATTATCTCGCTGTGGGTCGATGGCAATTTCAAGGCCTGGAAACGCAGGCGCGCCGAGGTACGGCGTCGTAAGAAAGGTGAGCAGGAAGGTTACCAAAACCGGTTTGTGTTACCGGCTGCTACTGTCGAGGCAGAATTCGAGCAGGCCGGTTTCCGGGTTCAGGAATCCCTGGACTTCATGCCGCTCTACGCCATGTGGCGAGTCTATGTATTGCGCAAGAGGTAACAGGATGGCAGTTGAGTGCGTAGTCGGCAGTCATATAGCTCCCGAAGAACGATTTGATTTTTTCTGGCGTCAGCAGGGCGAGTGGGTGGAAGAACCCAATCGTCGGCGTGGCGGTGAAAGTGGCGTACAGCGGGTGATCAGTCCCAATGGGCGATTGCTCTATTGCAAACGCCAGACTGGCCATATCTACCGCAGTTGGTTGCATCCGTTTGGACGTCCGACCGTACTGCGCGAGCGTGATGCCCTCAAGGGCCTGCGCCTGCTGGATGTACGCGTGCCGGAGTTGGTGTTCTGCGAGGCGCGACGCGACCCGCAGCATCAATGGAAAGCGTTGCTGGTCACCGCGTCGCTGGACGGTTTCGACGAGATCGAAAACTGGTACGCCGCCGGTGGCCGTGAGCAATACGGCGAGGCGGTCCACGAGCGCTTGCTCGAGGAATTGGCCGGTACCCTGGCGCGCATGCACAAAGGCCGCTGGCAGCACGGTTGCCTGTATATCAAGCACATCTTCGTTCGGGTAACCGGCGAGGGCGATGGGGTGAACGTTGAAGTGGCGCTGCTGGACTTTGAAAAATGCCGCCAGCGTTTGACCGCTTATCGGGCCGCCTCCCATGACATGCTGCAATTGCGCCGCCATTCGTCGTGGAACGATACCGACTGGAAAAAACTCAGCTACTTTTACGAGACGGCGTTTGGCAGCGCTATCAAGGGTTTAACCAGATGAAGCTAGAAATAGCACGAGGTTTGTTCCTGGTCGGGGCGTTGGCGGTTACGGCCCTGGCCCTGGCTGCATGGGAACAGCCTCGCACACAGGTACTCAGTGCGACGCAAGGCGGCGGGCAATGCCTGCTGCCACGTGTGGCAAAGGTCAGTGTGGCGGCCAAACCCGATCATGAGTTGCTGTTATTCATGTTCGGGATGTCTCAAGCGATGAGGCCGCAGAGTTGAAACGATTAAAACCCCCACAAAAGGGCTTCGCGATGCGAGGCCTTTTTTTATGGCGCCCTGTTTCAGAACCAGGCAGCGCTATCGGGTCAGTGCCCTCGCTGTGTTGTCCGCTTTGGTCAGCGTCGTATACACCGTGGGCAGGACGAATAGGGTGAACAGGGTGCCGATCGACATGCCGGTGGCGATCACCATGCCGATATCGAACCGACTGACCGAGCCCGCGCCGCTGGAGAAAATCAGCGGTACGACGCCCATTACGGTGGCCAGCGTGGTCATCAGAATCGGCCGCAGACGGGTCGCGGCAGCTTGTTCGACCGCAGCCCGCGCGGACAGGCCTTGTTGCTTGCGCAGTTGATTGGCGAACTCGACGATCAGGATGCCGTGTTTGCTGATCAGGCCGATTAACGTGACCAGGCCGATCTGCGTGTAGATATTCAGGGTGGACCAACCCAGAAACAGCGCGATCAATGCGCCGCACACCGACAGCGGCACGGTCAGCAGTATTACCAGTGAATCACGCAGGCTTTCAAACTGCGCCGCCAGCACCAGGCCGATGATGGCCAGTGCCAGGCCGAACGTGCCCCATAGCGCATTGCCCTCCTGCACGAACTGGCGCGTAGCGTTGCTGTAATCGAAGCTGTAATCCGCTGGTGCCTCGTCCTGGGCAATGGTTTGCAAGGTCTGCAATGCGTCGCTCATGCCGACAATCGGAAAGGCCGACACGGTGACCGAATTGAGTTGCTGGAACTGATTCAACCGCTGGGGACGAACCTGCGGGCTGGAGACGGTGATCAGCGTCGACAAGGGCAGCAATTGGCCCTTGGCGTTCTTTACCGCGTACTGGCTCAGCCATTGGGGGTTGTCCCGGTAGTTGCGCTCGACCTGGGCTATCACTTTGTAGAGATGCCCGTCGATACTGAATCGGTTGATTTGCGCCTCAGCCAGGAGAGTGGTGAGGGTCAGGTCCAGGTCCTCCATGGACACGCCCATCTGGGCGGCCTTGGTCCGGTCAATGTCGACCATGACTTCCGGGCGGTCGAAGGCCAGGTCGATATCCACATAGGCAAACTTCCCCGAGTCGATCGCTCGTTGCTTGATGCGCTCGGCCACGTCCATCATCGAACTGTGGTCCTGCTGGGAACTGATGACAAAGCCGAAGGGCAGCCCTTCACCGGTCCCCGGCAGGGAGGGCAAATTGAATGCGAAGACTTGCAGGCCGGGGTTGCTGTCGAGTTTTTCACGTACGTCGGTCAGGACTTGCATTTGTGTGCGCTCACGTTCCTCCCAGGGTTTGAGCAGGAAGCCGCCGACGCCTGAATGTAATCCGTCCAGGCCGTTGATCTGGAAGGATGAATGATATTCGGGCACGGTATTGAACGGTTCGATAAAGTCCTGGGTGTAGCGATTCAGGTAGGCCAGGTTCGTTGCCTGGGGCGCGCTGGACAGGATGAAAATCAGGCCTTTGTCCTCGTCGGGCGCCAACTCCGAGAGGGTGAACGTGAGCATGGCGGGTATCAGGCAGAGCACGAGCGCGGCGAAAACCAATACCACCGACCGCGCTCGCATGATCTGGCGCAGGCGCCGTCGATAGCGTTTTTTCAGGGCATTGAAAAAACGCTCCAGAGCCAGCGACAGGCCCGTTGGCTGTTCTTCAGGCCGCAGTAAAATGGCGCACATCATCGGTGACAGCGTCAACGCCACGATCCCGGAAATCACCACAGCGCCGGCCAGGGTCAGGGCAAACTCCTTGAACAGCGCCCCGGTCAAACCCTGCATGAAGCCGATAGGCGCAAAAACCGCAGCCAGCGTGATGGTCATGGACACCACCGGAACGCATACCTCTCTTGCCCCCTTGATGGCGGCCTCAAGTGGCGATTTGCCTTTTTCGATGTGCCGGTGGATGTTTTCCATCATCACGATGGCGTCGTCGACCACCAGGCCGATAGCCAGGACCATGGCCAGCAGCGTCAGCACGTTGATGGAATAGCCCAGCAGTTGCATGAGGAACAAAGTGCCAAGCAGCGACAGTGGAATGGTGATGACTGGAATGATCACTGAGCGCAACGAACCCAGGAACAAAAACACCACCAACACCACAATCAGCAAGGCTTCCGTCAGGCTGGACAGCACCTGTTCGATCGAAGCGTTGATATACAGCGTCGAATCGTAGGCGATATCCGAGTGCAGGTCGGGTGGCGCCTGCGTCTGCAATTGGGGCATCAGTTCGCGAACACGCTTGCCCAACTCCAGGGGGTTGGCATCGGGTGTGGCTTGAATACTGATATAGACCGCCGGGGTGCCATTGAAGGTGCTGAAACTGTCGTAGTTTTGCGAGCCCAGCTCAACGCGCGCCACGTCCCCCAGGCGCACCTGGTTGTCGCCCTCGGTTTTCACTGGAATGGCACTGAACCCCTCGACCGATTGGAGTTCGGTGTGGGTGGTCGCGCTGGTGACGACATATTCGCCGGTAAGGTCCCCCGCGACAGGTTGTACGTTGTAGCGTTTGATTGCCTGGGTTATGTCACTGGCGCCCAGACCAAACCCGGCGAGTTTTATCGGGTCGAGCCACAGGCGCATGGCGAAGCTCTGGCTGCCGATAATCTGCGCTTGCGCCATGCCCGGCAGTGTCACCAACCGAGGCTGGACCACCCGCTGCAGATAGTCGGTGATCTGCGCGTTGTTCATGGTTTTGCTGGAAAAGCTCAGGTACATCAGCGCGGTACTGTCCACTGCAACTTTGCTCAATACCGGATCTTCGATGCCGCTGGGCAACTGGTTCCTGACTTCATTGGACTTGGCCAGCAGTTCGGTGAACAGGCGGTCGCTGTCGGCGCCGACCCGACTGTAGATGGAGATGAATGAAATATTCTGACGGCTGGACGAGGTCATATAGTCGATGCCTTGTGCGCTGGCCAGGCTCTGTTGCAAGGGCTGGGTGACGTAACTCTGGATGGTTTGCGCACTCAGTCCCGGTGCGACCGTGGTGACCGTAACCAGTGCGTTTTCCATCTGTGGAAACTGGCGCAGTTGCAGTTTTTCGTAGGCCTGGCATCCAAGCAGCACGATCAGCAGGCTGACGACCACGGCCAGCACCGGGCGACGAATGAACAGGTCGGTGAAGGTCATTGCGCACCCTCCTGATGAGGCATCGGCAGCGTCCCCTCCGGCTGGCTTCGGTCGATACTGATACGCACAGGAGTGCCGTGTTTGAGTTTGAGCTGGCCGGCAGTGACCACCTGTTCGCCCTTGTGCAGCCCCTTGGAAACCACCACCAGGCCATTGCGCCGTTCGCCTGTTTCGACCAGGCGCTGCTCGGCGATCAGTTGCGGCGTATCGCCGGCATCGGAGGCGTGCGGCTCGCCGTGGTTACTGGGTGTTATTACGAAAATGTACTGTCCATAAGGACTGAAGGCGATCGCACTTTCCTGGATCACGGTGTGTGCAGTCGGTTCGTCCAGCAGCACCCGCAGATGGGCGAACATTCCCGGCAACAGCTCATCGCGCGGGTTGGGCAGCGTTGCGCGCACCAACACGTTTCGCGTGCTGTCATCGACAAGCGGGTTGATGGCACTCACCTTGGCGAGGCTGAAGCTGCCGGGGCGTGCCGAGATTTCAACCTGAACCGACTGCCCCTTCCTGATCAGTTGAACGGCTTGCTCGGGCACATAAAAGTCAACGTAAAGCTGGCGTGTGTCCTGCAGACTGGCGATAACCTGGGTACTTTGCAGGTAATCGCCCGCATTGACCTGGCGAATGCCAATGGTGCCGGTGAAGGGCGCGACGATGCGCTTTTTTTCCAGCGCCGCAGTGCGCTGTGCCACGACGGCGGTGTTGCGATTGAGTTCAGCGCCGAGCCGGTCGAACTCGCCTTTGGAGATGGCGCTGATTTCCACCAGTTTGCGGCCGCGCTCAAAGTTCTGAAGGGCCAGGCGCTGGTCGGCCTTTGCCACGTCCAATTCGGCCTGCTCGGTCTGGTACTCAAGCTGCAGCAGGGGCTGCCCGGCCTCGACCCTTTGCCCTGACTCAAAGTGCAGCTGTGTCACGACACCGGGCACCTCAGCCCTCAGGTCGATACCTTGCAATGCCTTGAGCGTGCCCGCCGCCGGCATCTGGCGCTGCCAGGGTATTTCAAAGGCACTGGACGTCGCCACGCTGACCGGTGGTTTTGGCCCATGCAAAAGCTGCAACTGTTGATAAATCCAGTGCGCCTTGTAGCCGGCGAGCATCAGGACGACGGACAGAACGAGGCTGAGCATGATAATCATCCGGCGGCCCGGCATGGTCATAGTGGGGGTCCTTGTGAAACCTGTGCAGGTTGAACGAAGCGCGAGCACGCAAGAGCAGGCGGCGCTGCACTGAGCGCCGCAGTCTTGATCAGGACGGGGACGGGGTTAAGGAGTGGTTTCGCAAGTTATTGTGAGAACACTGTTCCCCTGGTGAGAGACAGTTCCACAGGTTGCGTAGGAGATGTGCCAAACGGCTGTCGGCGGATAGGCTCCCGGGCGTCAGCGCAGGAGCGTTGCGATCAAGATGGGGGGTTACGTCATGAGATGCAGGTGGTTGTCCCACAACCCTGCCGGCAGGGTCAGCGGGGTCGCCACCGGCTGTTTCTGACGGCAATCGTAGAAGCGGCAGCGCCCCTGGCCCGAGGTCACGACAAAGCCGTCCGCCACCGCGCCCACGCCGGCACAGTCCGGCAATGGCCCGTCCAGGCGCAACTCGCCGCTGTCCATGTCCCAGATAAAGAAGCGATTGCCACGTGGCGCCGTCAGCGCTACCAGGCGCAGCTCGCTGTGCACCGCAACGCTGGCGGTGTAGTGCCCCATCGCCTGCCACTGCGCATCGGCCACCGGGAACGCCATGAACGGCTGCCCCGGGCGCTTGATCGCGAGTAATTCGGAACGCTCCTGGGACGGTCCCATGAACTGTTGCCCGGTGAGGATGGTGCCATCGCTGGCGATCCCCATATGGCGCACGCTGTTCATCTGCTGGCCCAGGGTTTCCTTGCTGATCAGGCCGCCGTCGCGGTGCATCAGCACCAGGCTCGGCTCCATGGCGTTGAGGTTCATCTCCACGCGGCTTTCGGCTTCGGTGCGGATGCCGCCGTTGGCCACCACCAGGGTTTCGCCATCGGGCATCCAGGACACCTGGTGCGGGCCGATGCCGTGGGTGGAGATCTCGCCGCTGTACACCAGCCGCTCGCCTTCGAACTTGTACACACCCAACAGGCCACGGCCGGGGTCGGAGGTGTCGTTTTCGGTGGCATACAGCCAATCGCCGCTCTTGTGGATCACCGCGTGACCATAGAAGTGACGATTGGCGTTCGAGGTGATGGTTTGCAACAGCGCGCCGTCACGCAGGTCGATCAGGTAACTCTCGGTGCCCGGACGGCGGGCGACAAACAACGCAATGGGCAGCGTCGGGTGGTTGATGATGTCGTGGCAGCGCTGGCCGACCTGGGTGGCGAACACCTGCTTGCCGTCCAGGCGATAACCAACGGCGTAGTGCCTGCCGTCCGCATCATCGCGCGCCGACAGCAGCAGCGGGCGCTTGTCCTTGTGCTTGAACAGCGTCCAGCCGCCCAAGGTGAGGGCGCTGAGCAGTACGCTGCCAACCGCCAAAGCCTGTCGCCTGAGCATCATCAGTCACCGTCGTTGGCGTTGAAGCCCAGCTGGATGCCCAGCGCCTTGGCCAGCTCGCCTTCGTGCAGGCGATGGACCACGTTGAGGCTGTCGTAGAGGTCGTTGAGTTGCTGGCGCCCGGCGTCGTCGTTCAACAGTTCGTTGAGGGTGCGCTGGTTGCTGGCAAACAGTTTGAGGGACGCGGCATAGGCGGCGTCGATCTTGTCGGCCAGAGCTTTCTGGTCCGCCGGCAGCAGACCGCGCAGGCCCTTGTTGTCAACGCCCACCCAGACGGTCTGGGCCGCCGCGAGGCTGGCTTCCAGGCTCTGCAGGGACGACTGGCTGCGCCATGCATCGGCCTGGAACGGTTGCGGGATGCCCTTGGTCTGGCGGCCCATCGGCGTGCCGAGTTTTTTCTTCAGGGTATCCAGGGCGGTGACTTGCACGCGCAGCAGATCCGCGATGGCTTCGTGGGAATCGGCGTAGCGCTGGTTGGGGAACTTGGTCATCTGTGCAAGCATGCCGTCGGTGCTGTTCCAGCTGGCCAGGATTTCTTCGGCCAGGGCTTTCTGGCGTTCGCCGATGGCCATCAGCAGCGGGCAGTAACGGGCTTTCTGCGCCGGGTCGGCGACGTCGGGCTTGGCGTCGTAGAGGATATATTCGTAGGCCGACAGGCCTTGCACCACCACGCTGGATTTGGCGAGGGCGGCCGCATCGATCCGCGGCTGGGCGCTGACCAGTTGCTCGACCTGGCGACCCACCAGGTTTTTCTTGTCCGGCCAGAACTGGATCTGCCAGGCGCGGTTGCCCTCGGCCAGCGGGCCGATCAGCAGCGGTTGCAACTCGGCCCAGGCTTTTTGCGCGTGGAGGAAGTCGGCGCGGGCGGTGTCCAGGCTCTCTTGATCCTGGCAATAGGCCAGGGCGCTGACGGCCAGTTGGCGGTCGGCTTCAACCCAACGGCTGTAAGTCGGCAGGATGACTTGCTTGGCGATGGCCGCCGAGGTCACCGCTTGCGGGTCCTGGGGCGAGCAGGCGCCGAGGGCAAGGGCGGCCAGGCTGGTGAACAACAACTTGGGACGGAACATGTCGAGCTCCCTTCTGTAATTGGGGCAAAGCTTATAGAGAATTCAGGAACGCCAGCAACGCGGCGCGCTGCTCGGCGTTGAATGACAACACATGCTGCTGCGCCGCTTGCGCCTCGCCGCCATGCCAGAGCACGGCTTCGAGCAGGTTGCGGGCGCGGCCGTCATGCAGAAACTGGGTGTGACCACTCACGGTTTGCGTCAGGCCGATGCCCCACAACGGCGGGGTACGCCAGTCGCGGCCACCGGCCTTGAATTCGGTACGGTTATCGGCGAGGCCTTCGCCCATGTCGTGCAGCAGCAAGTCGCTGTAGGGGCGGATCACCTGATTGGCCAGTTCGGGTTCGGAGGCGTTGGCCGCCGTGGTGAACGTTGGCTTGTGACAGCCCTGGCAGCCGGCCTGGAAGAACAGGTTCTTGCCGGCCAGCACCTGCGGCGCATCGACGTCGCGGCGCAGCGGCACGGCGAGGTTACGCGTATAGAACAGCACCAGGCGCAGGATGTTGTCGCTGACTTCCGGCTCGCCCTCGGGGCCGTTGCCGTTGGGTGCCTGTTTGCAGGCCGCCTGGGCGTCGGTGCAGTCATCGAAGGGTCTCAGGGACGTGGTGAGGCCCATATCACCTGAAAATGCGTGAACATTTTGTTGATTGAGGTTGGGTTGCCCGGCTTTCCAGCCAAAGCGCCCTAAAACAGTCTTTTGTTCGGCGTCATCCCACACTTGATTCGCCCGGCCGACGATGGCTTCACGGTCGGCGGTTTTCGGCTCGGTGTTGCGCAGGATGTCGGCGTCGCTGATGGCTTCGAGCAAACCCAGGCCAATCATCGGCGGCGCGATGCGCGCAGAAAAGCGCGTGTCGGGGTGCATCGGGCCATAGCCAAGCTGGGTGATCTGCAGTTCCGGCTTGCGCAGCTCGACCACCGTACCGTCCTTGAACCTTAAGTTGACCGGCGTGTAGTCGACGCGCACCTTGCCCTCCGGCGCCACGCCCGGCACCGCCATGTCCTGCAGTTGGCCGCCGTACACCGGCTCGGGCACCACGCCAAGCTGTTCGATGAGTTTGGCGTAAGGCGCCAGCTCTGTAGCGGGCGGGGAGATGGACAGGCGCACCAGCATCGAGACCGCATTGGGCGCATCGGCCAGCGGTGGGTGGCCCCGGCCGTCCTTGATATGACAGTTCTGGCAGGCGTTGGTATTGAACAGCGGGCCCAGGCCGTCGCGCGCAGTGGTGGTCGAGGGCGCGATCACCCAGGGGCTGCGAAAGAAACTGTTGCCGACGCTGAAGTCCAGGCGGCGGGTAGGCGCCAGGTTGGCCGAGGGCAGGGAGAACGCGTTCTGGTCGCGCTTGTTCACGGTCGCCGCGCCGCCGGCCCGCGCTTCACCCGGCTCAGCCTGGGTGAACCTGGGGGCGTCGTCGCAGGCAGTCAGGCCCAGGGCCATCAATGCTGCGCACAGGCGTAGTAGCGAACGGAACATCGAGTTTCCTGAACGAAGGCGAAAAATCCGGTGGCAAAGTCTAACAGGGCAGGGCAGTTTGAATAAGAGCAATTATCGTTTGGTGGCGGCCCGATGCATTCCGCTAGAATGACCGTACATTTTTTTCTGGAGGTGGCCAATGCAGGCTCTCGACGCTTTGCTCAACCGTGTTTCCGTGCCGCGTTTGCTGGAACCGGCACCGACCCAGGAGCAGCGCGATGTGCTGTTCGCCGCCGCCATGCGCGCGCCCGACCACGGCCAGTTGCGCCCGTGGCGTTTCCTCACCGTGGAAGGCCCGGCCCGTGAGCGCATGGGCACGTTGCTGGCCGAAGCGGCGCGTTTGCAGGATGCCGACGCCCCGCAAGCCGCCATCGACAAGGCCCAGAACGGCCCGTTGCGAGCGCCGCTGGTGGTGGTGGTGATTGCGCGCCTGCAGGAGCATTTCAAGGTGCCGAAGTCCGAACAATTGCTGGCCGCCGCCTGTGCGGCTCATGGCATTCTGCTGGCGGCGTATGCGCAAGGGATTGGCGCGGTGTGGCGCACCGGTGAGTTGTCCTATTCGGCCCATGTGGCCAAAGGGCTGGGGCTGAGCGCAGATGAAGAAGTGATCGGCTTCCTGTACCTGGGCACGCCGCAAAACCCGCCGCGCACCGCGCCGAAGGAGGATGTGGCGGCGTTCGTCCAGGCCTGGACCGGTCTTTAAGCGGTACACGGTCAACATGTGGGAGGGGGCTTGCCCCCGATGCGGTGTGTCAGCCACCCATTTATTGACTGATACACCGCTATCGGGGGCAAGCCCTCTCCCACATTGGACCTGCCCTGTTTCTTATACCCTGAACTGATCCATCAACTTCATCTGCTGGCTGGCCAGGGCGTTGAGCTGGCTGCTGATGGCCGCCGACTCGGTGGCCTGGCCGGTGAGGGTTTCGGTCACGGTGCGGATCGCCGAGACGTTGCGATTGACCTCTTCGGCCACCGCGCTCTGCTCTTCGGCGGCACTGGCGATCTGCAGGTTCATGTCGCTGATCACCGTCACAGCATCGCTGATCTTGCCCAAGGCCTTCACTGCTTCGTGGATCTGCCCGGCATTGCTTTGCGCCTGATGCTGGCTGGAATGCATGGTCGCCACCACGCCGCGGGTGCCGGTCTGAATGCGTTCGATCACCAGGCGAATCTGTTCCACCGAATCCTGGGTACGTTTGGCCAGGTTGCGCACCTCGTCGGCCACGACTGCAAAGCCTCGCCCGCTTTCCCCGGCGCGTGCGGCTTCAATCGCGGCGTTCAAGGCCAGCAGATTGGTCTGCTCGGCAATGCTGCGGATCACTTCCAGCACGGAGCCGATCTGCTCGCTGTTCACCGCCAGGGCTTCCACTTCCGCCACGGCCTTGCTGACTTCTTCGGCGAGGGTGGTGATGTCGTGGGTGCTTTGCTCAATGATCGACGTGCC
Source organism: Pseudomonas sp. 28 E 9 (assembly GCF_900004785.1). Lineage (NCBI taxonomy): Bacteria > Pseudomonadati > Pseudomonadota > Gammaproteobacteria > Pseudomonadales > Pseudomonadaceae > Pseudomonas > Pseudomonas sp. 28 E 9. The sequence continues at coordinate 238,621 of NZ_CVTK01000057.1, forward strand.
TTCACGGGCTGCCTGGTCCGCCTCGCGTGCCGCGTTGGCGGCGCTGGATGCGCTGTTGGCCACCTCATGGGCGGTGGCGCTCATTTCATTGGACGCGGTGGCCACCTGATCGATTTCGCGGAACTGCACCTGCATGCCTTCACTGGTCTGACGGGCGATCGCCGAAGACTGATCGGCCGTGACCCGCGCTTCGGTGATGCTTTGCTTGATCTGGGCGATGGTCGGTTGCAGCTTGTCGAGGAAGCGGTTGAACCAACTGACCAGTTCGCCCAGTTCATCTTTCTTCGTGTAGGTCAGGCGCTGTGTCAGGTCGCCGTCACCACTGGCGATGCCCTTGAGCATGGCCGCCACCCCATTGATGGGCCGGGTCACGCCGGTGGCGGTCAGCCAGATCAGCAGCAAACCGAACAGCGCGGCGGCGGCTCCGACGAGCAGGGCCTTGAGGGTGCCGCTGGCCTGGGCCTTGTCGAGAAAGTCCTGCAGCTTGATCGAGTCGGCAAGCAGCACCTTTTTGGGCAGGTCGATGACCACACCCCACGTTGCGGCCTCGGCAATCGGCTTGACCGGGTAGACGGCCCGGATCACATCATCCTGTTGAAGAATCTCACGGCGGCCACTGGCCAACAGTTGCATGACCTCCTTACCCTCGACGCTCAACACATCGCCGATGTTCTTGCCGATCTTGTCCGGCTGGCCGCTGTAGGCTGCCAGCAAGCCGCTGCTGGCGACCATCTGCAGGTGCCCCGCGCCGTCGAACAGCTCGTGCTGGGCGGCGTCGGCCGAGGCTTGCAGGGCGTTGAGCGCAATATCGATACCGACAATGCCGAGCACCTTGCCGTCTATCAGCAAGGGCAGGGAAATGCTGGTCATCAACATGGGTTTGCCCGCCACGTTGTCTTCATACGGGTCCAGCAGGCAGGTGCCGCGTCTTTCCCGCTGGCAGATGTCGCCGGCTGTACCGCTGAGGGTGGTAGAGGTCTTGACCAGGTCCGCTTCCGCCATCACCGAGTTCGCGCCTGCACCGCCGGTGCGGGTCCAGTAAATGGAGAAGCGTCCGGCGTCGTTGGACCCGCGGGCGGTGTCGTTGATGAAGTCGCTGTCCTTGCCGTCCAGGGCGTTGGGGTCGAAGGATAGCCACACGCCCAGGACCTTGGTATTGCGTTCGAAGGTGGTCTTGGTGCTCTGGTTGAGCGCTTCGCGCAAGGTCGCTGCGTCGATCGAGTGTCGGGTGCCCATGGTGTGCAGGTCCTTGACCTGGTCGGCGAGGGCGGTGACGGCCATCAGGCTTTCGCTGAAGGTTTTTTGCACGTACGCGGCCTGTTCGGCGGCCTTCGTCTGCAGCAGGTCCTGCACGCTGGCAGTGAGCGTCCGCGAGCTCGACGCGCTGATCAGTTTGTGGTTCTGGTTGGTTTCGTAGAGGTTGATACCGACTATCAGTGCAATTACGCCCAATAGGCAAAGACCGGACAACAGCACGATTTTCAATCGGATGGAGACTGCGTTGAACATGGCGTTTACTCGCGTTTTTACTTATTAGAATGCAAGCGGACAAGCAGAGCCGATTACTCACTCGTATGGCCAAGTCCATTTGACGCTACCTGCACTATCGGCACGGGTGGGGTATTCATGAGATAAATCGAAGAGCGGTGGCGTTTACGGGGGCGTGGAGGCCAAGCGTTCGGGGCGCGACCAGATCCACAGATTGCCCAGGCTCATCCCGGCAATCGCCAGGTAGATCGGCCAGCCATGGTCGAGCATCACCAGCATCAGGACGGCGCACAGCAGCATGCTCACGGTGGCGCTGACTTTGGCCCGGCGCGCGATGATCTTGCCATTGCGCCAGTTGAACAGGATCGGCCCGAACAGACGGTGGTTTTCCAGCCAGGCGCTCAGGCGCGGTGAGCTTTTGGTCGCGGCCCAGGCGGCCAGCAGGATGAATTCGGTGGTGGGCAAACCCGGTATGACAATCGCCACCAGGCCGATCCCCAGGCTGGCGTAGGCCAGCAGGCCGTAGAGGATCTGCGCGATCCTGGAGGTGGATTGGGTTTTGCCGGTCATAGGTACGATGATCACAAAATCAATGTGAAATGCGTTCCAACTGTGGGAGGGGGCTTGCCCCCGATAGCGGTGTATCAGTCAATCAGTTCTTTGCTGACACAGCGCATCGGGGGCAAGCCCCCTCCCACAGTTGATTGCATTTCAATCAGTAGGTCAGGCCAGTTCAGGGGCCGTAGCGTACGCCTGTTCCAGCAATACGGTGAAGCGTACAAACGCATCGATGGCGCCTTTTTCCACCGAGGCTTCTTCTTCGGCGCTGAACTGCAGGCCGTCGAGGATGCGCGTGAAGCGTTTCCAGCCCTCGGCGCGACCGCCCGCCGGTTCGCCCAGGTGGCGGGCGCCGAAGGTCTCGCTCAGGCCCAGGCCCACGGCCCGTTTGATCAGGAAGGCGGCGCCCAGTTTGGAGCCCTCGGAGACGAACAGCCAGCCCAGGGCCTGGGCCTTGTCCGGGTTGCTCACGGCACCGGCAACCGGCGCCGGTACGGCGGTGTCGAGGTCGCCCAGATCAAGCCTGGCCGCTTCGGCGCGGCAGCGCTCGGCCAGGTCCGGGATGATCCGGTTCAGTTCGGCATCGTTGTACAGCGCGACCAGCTCCGATTGGAACAGGTACTGCGCCACCACGAAGCGGGCGAAGTTGGCCTGGGTCTCAAACGGGGCGTGCGCCTTGACCAGTGCGTCGAGCTTGGTGTGCGGCTCATGGGTGATCTGGTTCAGGCGCTGGGAGCGCAGGGCTGGACGTTCTGCGGTAGGAGATGCGGTCATGAAAAAATCCTTGAGGGGGGTAGCGCCTTGTGGCTCTAAAGAGAGCGGTTATCAACTAGACGAACAGGGAGACGCGGCACAGTAAAAAATCCTCACCTCGCCGCACGATCATCGCGGCGAGGTGCGGCAGGTCTCGTCAGATGTCCCAGATCAGGTTGATCGCAAAGTTGCGTCCCGGCTGGGTCAGCCGATCAAGGTTGGCCGGGCCGGTCACTGCGGCTTCGCCGACGCTGTCGTAGCTGCGCACGTCATCCCAGTTCCAGTACTTCTTGTCGGTGAGGTTGTAGATGCCGCCGTTGACGGTCACGTCGTTGGTGACCTTGTAGTAGGCGGTCAGATCAAGAATGCCGAAGCCCGGCGTCTTGAACGGGCCGCTGGTGTCACCGTCGGGGGCGTGGAAGGTGCTGCTGTCGACGCGATCCTGTTTCTTGACCAGGGTCCAGCTCACCAGGCCGCCGTAGTTGTCCTGGTCGTAGCCCAGGCCGAAGACGCCCTTGAGCGGGTTGACGCTGTTGAGCGGCTCGCCGTTGTCGTTGTTGCGGCCACGGGCGTAGGAGATCGCGCCTTGGGTGTACAGGCCTTGCGGCGCGCCGAATGCATCCAGGTTCAGGCGGCCCTTGGCTTCGGCGCCCTTGACGGTGGCGCGTTTGATATTCACGGCCTTGAACTGTTCGACGGTACCGCCGACCACTGCGTTGTCTTCGTCGATGAAGTCGCGGTACTTGTTGTAGAACACGGCGATCTCGAACGAGCCTTCGTCGAACTTGCCGCGCAGCCCGGTTTCGATGCCCTTGCTGGTTTCCGGCTTGAGGTCGGGGTTGGGCTGCACGGTGTAGCCCAGGTTGAGGTTTTCGAAGCGGCCATACAGCGCTTTGGCGGACGGGGTGCGGAAACCCTCGGCGTACTGGCCGAACCAGGTGTATTGATCGGTCAGGGCATAGGTCAGGCCGAACTTGGGCGTGACGCGGTGCCAGGTTTTGTCCTTGCCGTCGACCGTGTCCGCTCCGGTGGGGTTCACGGTGCTGAGGAATTCCTCGGTCAGCTTGGGTTTGAGCCGGGTGTAGTCGTAGCGCACGGCGGGCAGGAAGGTCCACTTGTCCCAGGTGATCTGGTCCTGGGCGAACAGCGAATAGGTGTTGATGGTCGGGTCGGGGAAGTCGCTGGATTTCTTCACGCTGTCGCTGGCCATCGGGCTGGGCGCGCCGATGGCGGTGCAGCCGCTGCCGACCGCCAGGCAGGTGGCGCCGCCTTCACGGGAGCCGGTGACTTTCTGCTGCTTGAGGGTGGTGCCGTAGGTCACCTGGTGATCGGTGTCGCCGAGGCTGAAGGCCTTGTCCAGCTGTGCATCGAAGACCCACTGTTTTTCTTCGTACAGCGTGTCGCGGGTGCGCAAGACACGGCGGCCGGACTGATAGATTTCGGCGGTCGTCTGGTCGGTCTTGGCGATCTGGTAATTGAGGCTGGTCTTGATGCGGTCGGCGACCGGCGACTCGAGGGCGAAGCTGTTTTCCAGGCCGAAGCGTTCGCGGGTAATGGTGTCGTTGCCGCGACGGTCACGGTACAGATTGAAACCACGGCCACCAATGAACGGGCCGCCTACCGCATTCTTGAGGTTGACGTCGCGATCATCCTTGTATTTTTCGTAGGTCAGGCCCAGGCGGTTGTCGTCGCCATAATTCCAGCCCAACTTGGCCAGCACATTGGTGGTGCGCGCGTCTTCCGGGTTGGCGCCGGTGCGGGCGAGGCCGGTGGCGTTGTTGCCATCATAGGATTCGGTTTCGTGGCCGTTGCGCTGGCTCAGGTGCAGCAAGCCGTCGACATCCTGCACGCGGCCGGCGACGGTGGCGGAGGTCAGCCAGCTTTCGTCGGCGGAACTGTAGCCGGTTTTCAGGCGCGCGCCGACGTCCTGGCCGGGCTTGATGATGTCATCCGCGTCGAGGGTGAAATAACTCACTGCGCCACCGATGGCGCTGCTGCCGTACAGGGCCGACGCCGGGCCGCGCAGGATCTCCACGCGCTTGACGATTTCCGGGTCGACGTAGTTGCGCCGGGTCTTGGCGTAGGGGCCGTTGAAGAAGCTGTCCGGCACTTCCACGCCGTCGACCTGGGTCAGAATGCGGTCGCCGTCGATACCGCGAATGTTATAGCCCGCGTTGCCCGAGCGGGTGCCGGCGCCGCCCACGGACACGCCCGGTTCGTAGCGTACCAGCTCACGGCTGTTGTTGACGTTCTGGCGATCCAGTTCCTGGCGGTCGTGCACGCTGACCATGCTCGGTACGCTGTCGACAGCCTGCTCGGTACGGGTGGCGCTGATGGTCACTTGCTGCAGGTTGAGGGCGCTGCCGGCGGCGCGTTTTTCCAGGACGATGTTGTTGTTGCCCAGTTTGCGGTAGCTCAGGTTGGTCCCCACCAACAGCCGCTCCAGCGCTTTCTCCGGCGACAACGCACCGCGCACCCCCGGGGACGACACACCCTGGCCCAACTCGGCCGGCAGGCCGACTTGCCAGCCGGTCACGCCGGTAAACGCGTTCAGCGCCGCCACCAGCGGCTGCTGTTCGATGCTGAAGTGGTAGTTGCCGTGGCTGCGCGGCGCAGGTTCGGCGGCAGTGGCGGCCATTGCCGGCCCGCCGGCCAGCAGGATGGCGGCGGTCAGCAAGGACAGAACGGGGGAACAAGACCGGCGGTTGAAACAAGAGGACATTGAGAGCGCTCCGGAAATACAAATCTTATAGTTGCGAAAAGAAACCAAATAGGAATCAGTTGCATTGGCTATAACGAGACGTATCGCCGGTTAACATCGAGTAAAAATATTTCTCATTCAGTTCAAAATCACCAGCGCCGGGTATTCCGACAGCTTGGCCGAGGTGATGTGGGCCAGGGAACGCACCACGTCCAACGGTTGGTCGAGGCGATAGTTACCGGTGACGGCGACGCTGGCGAGCTTGTCGTTGGTGTTGACGATCCAGCCCGGGTAATAGCGGCGCAACTCCGCCAGCACTTCGCTCATCGGGCAGTTTTCGAACACCAGTCGGCCCTGGACCCAGGCCAGGTCCTTGCCGGCGTCCAGCTTGGCCGGCTGACTAAAGCCCTTGGGGCCGACGCGAATGCTTTGGCCGGCACTCAGGCGCACCCGGGCGTCGTCGAAGGTGTTGCTCAGGTCGACATCACCGCGTTGCACTTGCACCTGGGCTTCGCCGTCCAGATAGCGCACGGCAAATGCGGTGTCGCGCACGCTGGCGCGCACCGGGCCGGCGTCGATTTCCAGCGGCAGGCCACGGGCGGGGGCGATGTCGAAAAACGCTTCGCCCTGGTAGAGGCGGGCGATGCGCTGATGATCCTGGATGCGGCTGGAAAATGCCGAATTGGTGTTCAGCAGTACGTTGGAGCCGTCATCCAGTTGCAGACGCTGGCGCTCACCGACCACGGTGAGGTGGTCGGCCTGCAGGCGTACCGGCAGGTTGCTGAAGCTGAACAGGCCGAGCAGCAGCACGGCAGCGGTGGCCAGGGGTTTCCAATGCGGTTTGACCCGGCGCCAGGCGCTTGGTCTGCGCGGCGCGGCCAACGCCACGGCGGCGCTGTGCACCGGCGCGCCACCCCAGGCGGACTGGGCCTTGCTGAACGCATGGGCATGCGCCGCGTCCTGCGCCAGCCAGGCCTGGAAAGCGGCTTGCTGGCCGGGTTGCGGGCACTGCAAGGCGATCAGCCAATCGAGCGCTTGGTCCATGGCTGTGTCTTGCAGCACCTCATGAGCCAGCTCATGGGGGCGCAGTTTATTCGGGTCCGTCACGGTGTTCCTCGGGTCTTCGCCACGTTTTATTCATTATTTCCTACAGCTTGGATCGATACCTCTGTCGGATGGAGCTTAAGGCTGATCCAACCGTTCGGCCACACCTACACAGATGGCCATGATCAATTTCAGTTCCTTTTGCACGGTGCTCAAGGACACCTGCAACTGATCGGCAATCTCCTGGTAGCTGCAACCGTGGAGGCGACTGAGGATGAAGATACGTTGCTGGCGCGCGCTCAGTCGGCCCAGGCTGACGCTCAGGTGCTCAAGCAATTGCTCGGCCTGGGTGGCGTCTTCGGGCGTGCTGATGGGGGCGGCGACGCTTTGCAGGATATCCAGCGGGACATCTTCCTGCAGGGTGCGGGCCTGGATCCTGCGCGAACGCAGATGGTCCAGCGCCAGGTTGCGCGCGGTCTGGTAGACGAAGGGTTCAAGGTGGTCGATCGGCCGTTCACTCAAGGCCCGAGTCACGCGCAGGTAGGTTTCCTGCAACAGGTCCTCGGCGGTGCTGTGGTTATTCACCATGCGCTGCAGCGTGCGCAGCAGGATCACCCGTTGGGCGAGAAAGACGTGGTTGAAGCGAGATTGGCTCACAGTGATACCAGACTGACATGCAGTGAATGATAATGCTTATCATCAACTGAAATGGCAAGTGGCACTTTGCTAAGCGTTAATCCTGTAGGAGCGAGCTTGCTCGCGAAGGTCGTCAACGATAACGCTGGCAGCCTGAATGAACGCGGTGTTTATGCGTTCTTCGCGAGCAAGCTCGCTCCTACAGTCCGAGCATTACTCGGCGTTACACAGCGCCAGGCAGTTATCCAGCATCCGGTTGGAGAAGCCCCATTCGTTGTCGTACCACGCCAGCACCTTGAGCAGCTTGCCGCTGACCTTGGTGTGGTTGGCATCGAAGATCGACGACAGCGGGTTATGGTTGAAGTCACTGGAAACCAGCGGCAGTGTGTTGTAGCCGAGGATCTTCGAGTGCTGGCTGGCCTGTTTCAACAGCGCGTTGACTTCGTCGGCCGTGGCTTCTTTTTTCAGCTGTACGGTGAGGTCCACCAGCGATACGTTGATCACCGGCACGCGCACGGCCATGCCGGTCAGCTTGCCCGCCAGTTCAGGCAATACCAGGCCGACGGCTTCGGCGGCGCCGGTTTTGCTCGGGATCATGTTCTGGGTCGCCGAACGCGCACGGTACGGGTCGGTGTGATAGACGTCGGTCAGGTTCTGGTCGTTGGTGTAGGCATGAATAGTGGTCATCAGGCCGCTTTCGATGCCCAGTTCGCGGTGCAGCACCTGGGCAACCGGCGCCAGGCAGTTGGTGGTGCAAGAAGCGTTGGAGATGATCTGGTGCGATTGACGCAGAATGTCATGGTTTACGCCATAGACCACGGTCGCGTCCGCGCCCTTGGCCGGTGCGGAGATGATCACCTTGCGCGCGCCGGCGCTGATATGGGCGGCAGCCTTGTCACGGTCGGTGAACAGGCCGGTGCATTCGAACACCACGTCGATCTTGTGCGCGGCCCACGGCAGGTCGGCCGGGTTGCGAATGGCACTCACGGCAATCCGGTCACCGTTGACGGTCAGGCCTTCCTGATCGTGGGTGACCTCTGCGTCGAATGTGCCATGTACGGTGTCGTATTTGAGCAGGTGGGCGTTGATCGAACTGTCGCCCAGGTCGTTGATGGCGACGATCTGCAAATCCTGGCGATAGCCTTGGGTATACAGTGCGCGCAGGACATTACGGCCGATACGGCCAAAACCATTGATTGCGATACGTAGAGTCATTGGAAAAGTGCCTGTCGTCGATTTGTTGTAAGAATTACAAGATTATTCGCATAAAAATAGAAAACAAGCCTTTTTAGTGGCAATATTTTGTTCAATCTACAACGAGTGACCTGAATCAACTGGTCCGATGATCCAAACGACCCCCTGCCATCCCATGAGCCGTGGGCGTTTGATCAGCATAGACTCTCAGGTCGCCACATCCGTTAGCCTGGAGTTCTATACATGCATCCCCGCGTTCTTGAGGTCACCGAACGGCTTATCGCCCGCAGCCGCGCCACCCGCCAGGCCTACCTTGCGCTCATTCGCGGCGCCGCCAGCGACGGTCCGATGCGCGGCAAGCTGCAATGCGCCAACTTTGCCCATGGCGTAGCCGGTTGCGGCACCGAGGACAAAAACAGCCTGCGCATGATGAATGCCGCCAACGTGGCAATTGTTTCTTCATATAACGACATGCTCTCGGCGCATCAGCCGTACGAACATTTCCCTGAACAGATCAAAAAAGCCCTGCGCGAAGTCGGCTCGGTCGGCCAGTTCGCCGGCGGCACCCCGGCCATGTGCGACGGCGTGACCCAGGGCGAGCCGGGCATGGAACTGAGCCTGCTCAGCCGTGAAGTCATCGCCATGTCCACGGCGGTAGCGCTGTCCCATAACATGTTCGACGCCGCGCTGATGCTGGGCATCTGCGACAAGATCGTCCCCGGCCTGATGATGGGCGCGCTGCGCTACGGTCACCTGCCGATGATCTTCGTGCCCGGCGGGCCGATGCCGTCGGGTATCTCCAACAAGCAGAAGGCCGATGTGCGCCAGCGCTACGCCGAAGGCAAGGCCAGCCGCGAAGAGCTGCTGGAGTCGGAGATGAAGTCCTACCACAGCCCCGGCACCTGCACCTTCTACGGCACCGCCAACACCAACCAACTGTTGATGGAAGTCATGGGCCTGCACCTGCCGGGCGCCTCGTTCGTCAACCCGTACACGCCGCTGCGTGATGCATTGACCCGCGAGGCCGCGCACCAGGTCACGCGCCTGACCAAGGCCAACGGCAACTTCACGCCGATCGGCGAGATCGTCGACGAAAAATCCATCGTCAACTCAATCGTCGCCCTCAACGCCACGGGCGGGTCGACCAACCACACCCTGCATATGCCGGCCATCGCCATGTCGGCGGGCATCATCCTGACCTGGCAGGACATGGCCGACCTTTCCGAGGTGGTGCCGACCCTGTCCCACGTGTACCCGAACGGCAAGGCCGACATCAACCACTTCCAGGCGGCGGGCGGCATGTCGTTCCTGATCCGTGAACTGCTCGAAGCCGGCCTGCTCCACGAAGACGTCAACACCGTGGCGGGCAAGGGCTTGAGCCGTTACACCCAGGAGCCGTTCCTGGTCGACGGCGAACTGATCTGGCGCGACGGCCCCATCGAAAGCCTCGACGAAACCATCCTGCGTCCCGTGGCCCGTGCGTTTTCGCCCGAAGGCGGCCTGCGTGTGATGGAAGGCAACCTGGGCCGTGGGGTGATGAAAGTGTCTGCGGTCGCACCGGAGCATCAGGTGGTCGAAGCCCCGGCGGTGGTGTTCCAGGATCAACAGGACCTGGCCGATGCCTTCAAGGCGGGCCAACTGGAAAAAGACTTCGTTGCGGTGATGCGCTTCCAGGGCCCGCGCTCCAACGGCATGCCCGAATTGCACAAGATGACCCCGTTCCTGGGCGTGTTGCAGGACCGTGGTTTCAAAGTGGCGTTGGTAACAGACGGGCGTATGTCCGGCGCCTCGGGTAAGATTCCCGCCGCGATCCACGTCAACCCCGAAGCCCAGAGCGGCGGGCCGCTGGCACGGGTCCAGGATGGCGATATCATTCGCGTCGATGGCGTCACCGGCACCCTGGAGCTTAAGGTGGACGCCGACGTATTTGCAGCGCGTACGCCTGCCACCGGCCTGTTGGGCAATAACGTGGGCGCCGGTCGCGAGTTGTTTGCATTCATGCGCTTGGCCGCAAGCTCCGCAGAGCAGGGCGCCAGCGCCTTTACCTCTGCCTTGGAGACGCTTAAGTGAAGTTAGCGCTGGTCGGTGATATCGGCGGTACCAACGCCCGTTTTGCGTTGTGGCGGGATCAGGCATTGCATTCGATTCGTGTGCATGCCACGGCGGACTACGCCAGCCCTGAAGACGCGATCAGGTTCTATCTGGCGGAAGAAGGCTTGAATATCGGCGATATCGGCGCAGTTTGCCTGTCGGTGGCCGGGCCGGTGAGCGGCGATGAATTCAAGTTCACCAATAATCACTGGCGCCTGAGCAAGACCGCGTTTTGCCAGGCGTTGCAGGTGGATGAATTGCTGCTGGTCAATGACTTCTCGGCCATGGCCCTGGGCATGACCCGCCTGCAGCCCGACGAATTCCGCGTGGTGTGCGAAGGCACCCCGGAACCGTTGCGCCCGGCGGTGGTGATCGGCCCGGGCACCGGCCTGGGCGTCGGCACCCTGCTGGACCTTGGCGCAGGGCGCTTTGCGGCATTGCCGGGGGAGGGCGGCCATGTCGACCTGCCCCTGAGCAGTGCGCGCGAAACCCAGTTGTGGCAGCACATCCACAGCGAAATCGGCCATGTCAGCGCCGAAACCGCCTTGAGCGGCGGCGGTTTGCCGCGCCTGTACCGGGCGATCTGTGCGGTGGACGGCCACACACCGGTGCTGGACACGCCCGAAGCCATCACGGCGGCGGGCCTGGCCGGCGATCCGGTGGCGATGGAAGTCCTGGACCAGTTCAGCATCTGGCTGGGCCGGGTGGCGGGCAACAACGTGCTGACCACCGGCGGGCGTGGTGGCGTGTACATCGTGGGCGGGGTGATACCGAGGTTTGCCGACTTCTTTATCAACAGCGGTTTTGCCAGGAGCTTCGCCGATAAAGGCTGCATGAGCGACTACTTCAAGGGCATCCCGGTATGGTTGGTGACGGCACCGTATTCCGGGTTGACCGGGGCGGGTGTGGCGCTTGAGCAGGCATTTGCCTAGGCTGTGAGGGCCTCATCGGGGGCAAGTCGAATCGTCGCACCGCCCCTCCCACATTTGAAGGTATTCACAACTCGATAGGTGGGAGGGGGCTTGCCCCCGATGAGGCCCTCAAGAACACCCCATAACAAGGAGGACCCCGTGAGCGCAATCAGTAAATCCATTCTCCTCGTCGACGACGACCAGGAAATCCGCGAATTGCTGCAGACCTACCTCAGTCGCGCCGGCTTCCAGGTCCGTGGCGTGGCCGATGGCGCGGGGTTTCGCCAGGCGATGAGCGAGGCGCCGTGCGACCTGGTGATCCTCGATGTGATGTTGCCGGATGAAGACGGTTTCAGCCTCTGCCGCTGGGTTCGCCAGCACCCGCGCCAGGCGCAGGTGCCGATCATCATGCTCACCGCCAGTTCCGACGAAGCCGACCGCGTGATCGGCCTGGAACTGGGCGCCGATGACTATATCGGCAAGCCGTTCAGCCCCCGCGAGTTGCAGGCGCGGATCAAGGCGCTGCTGCGTCGCTGCCAGTTCGGCCAGGAACGCAGCAGCGGCGGCGAAGTGCTGGTGTTCGACGAATGGCGCCTGGATACGGTCAGCCACCGCCTGTTTCACGTGGACGGCGAAGAGGTGATCCTCTCCGGTGCCGACTTTGCCTTGCTCAAGCTGTTTCTCGACCACCCGCAACAGATCCTCGACCGCGACACCATCGGCAACGCCACCCGTGGCCGCGACCTGATGCCGTTGGACCGTATCGTCGACATGGCCGTCAGCCGCCTGCGCCAACGCCTGCGCGATACCGAGAAACCTGCGCGACTGATCCGCACCGTGCGCGGCAGCGGCTATCAATTGGCAGCCAGCGTGGTTGCCGGCAATGCCCACTGAACACCTGAGCGAACGCCGCCGCCGTTTTCCCGTGCCACGCTCGTTGCTGGGGCGCATGTTGCTGCTGACCTTGCTCGCCGTGTTGTTCGCCCAGGCGCTGTCCAGCGTGATCTGGCTCTCGCAGCTGCGCGCCACGCAGTTGGAAGGCCTGGTCACCAGCGCCCGTAGCCTGGCGCATTCGATGACCGCCAGCGTGAGTTACTTCCGTTCATTGCCGGTGGCCTATCGCCCGCTGGTGCTCGACCAGTTGCGCAGCATGGGCGGCACGCGTTTTGTGGTGACCCTCAATGATCGTCCGCTGGACATGCAGGTATTGCCCGAAACCCCGCGCAAGCAGGCGGTGCTGGTGGCTGTGGACGACGTGTTGCGCCAGACCCTCGGCGCCGATGTGCATATCTCGGTGGAGTTCGTCAGCGCCGAAGACCTGCGCATCTTCAATGCCGGCCTCAAGCTCGACGAACTGCCGCGCTCCTGGGCCCACTACGCGCTGACCCTGGAGCCGGTCAACCCGCCGGTGCTGGTCACCCAGATTCAGCTGGCGCAGGGGGAATGGCTGTACATCGCCTCGCTGTTGCCCGAACCCTACACCAGCCTTGAAGAGCAGGGCCTGCCCGCCCAGCAGGTGTGGTTTATCGTGTTGACCAGCGGCTTCCTGCTGCTGTTTATCGGCCTGCTGGTGCATTGGCAAAGCCGACCGCTCAAGCGCCTGGCGCGGGCGGCGCGGGACATGTCCCTGGGCGCGGATGTGGAACCGGTGGCCGAAGGCGGCGGCAGTGAAGTGGTGGAAGTGGGGCGTGCGTTCAATGCCATGCGTGAGCGCATCAGCCGCTACCTGACCGAGCGCAGCCAGTTGTTCAGCGCCATCTCCCACGACCTGCGCACACCCATCACGCGCCTGCGCCTGCGCGTGGAGCTGCTCGACGATGAGAACCTGCAGACCAAGTTCGGGCGTGACCTGGATGAGCTGGAATTGCTGGTCAAGGGCGCGCTGCAATGCGTGAAAGACACCGATATCCACGAGAACATCCAGCCGGTGGACCTCAACCACGTCCTCGAATGCCTGGTGGAGCCCTACCTTGCGCCCAACGGCAACGGGCGAGTGACCCAGCATGGGCAGGCCCTGGCCACCTACCCGGGCAAGCCGCTGGCGCTCAAGCGCTGTATTGGCAACCTGATCGACAATGCGCTGAAATACGGACAAAACGCCCATTTGCACATCGAGGACGATGGCGCCGAGTTCATCCTGCACGTGGACGACGAAGGCCCCGGCGTGCCGGAACAGCGCCTGGAACAAGTGTTCGAGCCCCACTTTCGCCTGGCCGGGCAGCAGCAGGGCTATGGGCTGGGGTTGGGCATTGCGCGCAACATTGCCCACAGCCATGGGGGCGAAGTGAGTTTGCAGAACCTGCGCGAAGGCGGCCTGCGCGTCACCCTGAAGCTACCCCGCGGATTGGACTGACTGAACGCGGACCAATGTGGGAGGGGGCTTGCCCCCGATAGCGGTGTATCAGTCAGCTCATTTGCAACTGACCCACCGCAATCGGGGGCAAGCCCCCTCCCACATTTTGAAACTCATTGTGTCAGATGCTTTGGCGCAAGCGGGCCAAGTCGCGCAAGGGCGGCGCACCAAACAACCGGCTGTACTCCCGGCTGAACTGCGACGGGCTTTCATACCCCACTCGATACCCCGCCGCCGAGGCCTCCAGCCCTTCGGCAATCATCAGTCGCCGAGCTTCCTGCAGGCGCAGCTGTTTCTGGTATTGCAGCGGGCTCATGGCAGTGATCGCCTTGAAGCGGTGGTGCAGCGTCGAGACGCTCAGGTTCACTTCCCGGGCCAGGTCATCGATGCGCAGCGGCTGTTCGTAGTTGCCGTTCAACCACTTGATCGCCTGGCTCACCCGGTGGCTCTGGCTGTTGGCGACGGCAATTTCATACAGGCGATAGCCCTGGGGCCCACGTAACAAACGGTAGAGAATTTCGCGGCTGATCAGCGGCGCAAGCATCGCGATATCTTTGGGCGTATCCAGCAGGCGGGTCAGGCGCAGCACGGCGTCGAGCAGTTGATTGTCGATGCGGTCGACGTACATGCCACGGGACGTGGGACGCGACGGCACGCCCATCGGCCCGGCTTCGGCAATCAATGCGGTGAGCTGGGCCGGGTCGATATTGATGCGCACCGACAGGTTGGGGTCTTCCGGCGTGGCCTCGATAATCCGCCCGGCCACCGGCATGGCCACCGAGAACACCAGATAGTTGAGCGGGTCATAGGCGAAGATTTCATCGGCCAGGCGCACTTCCTTGCTGCCACTGGCGAGGATGCACAATGCCGGCTCCACCAGCACCGGCATGAAGTCGCGCGGCGTGTTGTGGCGGTTGAGGTACAGCGAGGTGATCGCCGTGCCGTAGGAACCGTCTTCCCAGGTATGGCGGTGCACGATGCTGGCCAGTTCGGCACGCTGCTTTTCCATCTCGGCATCGAGAGGCGTGGGCTTAAGGTCGGGCGACGACATGAGGCGTCCTCTACACGCGGGTTTGATGGGGCTCAGCTTAGCGGTGGAGTTGCAAACAGTGTTACGTCGATTCTGCACAATCCTTGCCTGATCCTGCGGCCTTTCGTGAATCAGGCAAGCAAAGCGCCTGTCATGTCCCTGAAACAAGCCGCTCGGGCGTGGAATAAAACGGCTGCGCAAGCGTCCTGCCTACGCTTCTCGCAGGATTGTGCAATAAGCCTGCAGGAATTGACTAACCGCGCCCTACCCTGCGCCGCTATCTTTGATCCTGTGGCAACACGCCCTCACAGTGCTTGCCGAGCATCACTTCTCAACGGGAGAGTCGAACATGTCCACCCCCATTCCCGCGAGCCATATGGCCTTTATCCGTGCCCGTAACGGGTGCAGCACCGAGCTGGGTGCACGCTTGAGCAGTTTGATCGAACCGGGCCGACAGGCTCAGGGTTGCCTGCAATTTTCGTTGCAGCATTCCCAGGTCGACCCCGATGTGTGGTTGGTCACAGGTTTATGGAGCAGCGAGCAGGCGATGAGCGCCTACTTCAATTCCCCGGCCCTGATGATCTTCACCGAGTTGTTGAACGACATGGTCGTGCGCAGCATGGACTTCCAGACCTTCACCGACGCATCCGCCGTCAACGCCTACGGCGAGTACCTGCAACTGGCCGGTTAGGGGTTAGAATGGCCGACTTTTCATTGGCCAGGACCTGCAACATGGCACGTAAACAGTTTGCCCACCACGAAGCCGTTTCCGCCGTCGTACCGGGAGAGAGTGGCTACAGCGCCGCCGTTGCCGTCAAGGCACTCGATGGCATGGGCGCTCCGAGGTTTCACAAGATCCTGGACGGTCAGACCTTCAAGACCGCGTCCGATGCCGATGATGCGGCGGCGGTGGAGCTTGAGCGCCTGGTCGATGTGGATGCGGAAGGCCAACTGGTTTGGGCGCCTGCCGCTGACTAAATGTGGGAGGGGGCTTGCCCCCGATAGCGGTTTGTCAGCCAGCAAATTTGCAACTGATACCTAGTCATCGGGGGCAAGCCCCCTCCCGCATTTGATTGCATTTCAGTCAGGGTTTTGTGGCGCCTGGTCGGTACATTTTGAACAGCGCTTCAGGGCCTAACTGGAAATAATCCGCCGGGCCGCCACCGCGCAGAATCGGCTCGGCGGCTGCCGTGTCGTAGATCCCATCCTTGAGCAGCCATTTGGCGATATGCACCGCGACCACTTCGCCCAGCACCAGCCAGCTGGGGACCAATTGCTGGTCGGCGCGTTGCAGCTGGATAATCTGCGTCACCTTGCATTCGAACGACACCGGGCTCTCGCCCACTCGCGGTACGCCGACGACTTTCGAAGCCACCGGCGTCAGGCCGGCCAGTTCGAATTCATTCACGTCCGGCGAAACAGCCGCGCAACTCTGGTTCATCCGCTCGGCCAGCGGGCGGGTCGCCAGGTTCCACACAAACTCGCCGGTCTGCTCGATATTGTTCAGGCTGTCTTTACGCCCGACGCTGGAAAACCCAATGATCGGCGGGACGTAGTTGAACGCGTTGAAGAAACTGTAAGGCGCCAGGTTCAGGCGACCTTCGCGGTCGTGTGACGAGATCCAGCCGATCGGACGTGGGCCGACGATGGCATTGAACGGATCATGGGGAAGGCCGTGGCCGTTGGCGGGTTCGTAGAAGTGGATATCGTCGGACATGGGCCGGTCCTGCTCTCAATTCTGGAGCCCACATCATATCCAATGTGGGAGGGGGCAAGCCTCCTCCCACAGGTTTTATCTCATCATCCAGTTAGTCGGTGGTGATCCGCGAATGCTTGCGGGTGTCTTTCATGGTCACATAGACCAGCAACGACACCGCAATACACGCGGTCACGTACCAGTAGTAGCCGGTCTCCATGCCGATGCTCTTGAACCACAAGGCGATGTATTCAGCGGTACCGCCGAAGATCGACACGGTCAGGGCATACGGCAGGCCAACGCCGAGGGCGCGGATTTCGGTCGGGAACAGCTCGGCTTTGACCACTGCATTGATCGAGGTATAGCCGCTGACGATGATCAGCGCGGCCATGATCAGGAAGAACGCGCCCCACCAGGTCTGGATGGTGTGCAGGGTGGTGAGGATAGGCACGGTGAACAGGGTGCCGAGGACGCCGAAGGCGATCAGGATCGGGCGCCGGCCAATCTTGTCCGACAGCCCGCCTACCAGGGGTTGCAGGCACATGAACAGAAACAGCGTCGCCGCCGAGATAGTGGTGGAATCGGAGATGCTCATGCCGACGGTGTTCACCAGGTATTTCTGCATGTAGGTGGTGTAAGTGTAGAACGCCAGGGTGCCGCCCATGGTCAGGCCGACCACGGTGAGCAGTTCCTTGGGGTGGCGCATCAAGGTGCGCATTGCGCTTTCCTTGGCTTTTTCCTTCTTGGTGAACGACTCGGTCTCTTCCATGCCGCGACGCAGATACAGCGCCACCACTGCACACAGGGCGCCGATGGCGAACGGAATGCGCCAGCCCCAGGCATACAGCTGTTCGGTGGTCAGGGTTTGCTGCAGCACGATCAGCACGCCCAGCGCGATGAGCTGGCCGGAGATCAGGGTGACGTACTGGAAGCTGGAGTAGAAACCGCGGCGTTCGCGGGTCGCCATCTCGCTGAGGTACGTGGCGGAGGTGCCGTACTCGCCACCTACCGACAGCCCCTGCAGCAAGCGGGCAAATACCAGCAGGATGGGCGCACCGATACCGATGAGTTCATAGCTTGGGCTCAGGGCGATCAACAGTGAGCCGAAGCACATCAGGTAGACCGAAGCCATCAGGGCTTTTTTACGCCCGACTTTGTCGGCGTAGAGGCCCATCAGCCAGCCGCCGATAGGGCGCATCAGAAAACCCACGGCGAAGATCGCGGCGGTGTTGAGCAATTGGGCGGTGGTGTCGCCTTTGGGGAAGAAGGTCTTGGCGAAGTACAGCGAGAAGGCGGCATAGACGTACCAGTCATACCACTCGACCATGTTGCCGACGGAGCCGCTGAAGATCGATTTGATCCGGCTGGAGGTCGTGCGTTCTTTCGCCGGCGCAGCAGCCGACCCCAGAGGCAAGGTATTGGAGTTATCCATTGAAGGATCCTTCATCTAGTTGTTTTTATGAAGCGTGCCTGAGCACTGCCTGGCTTGGGCTATAGCAGAAGCTGTGCCATGTGGATGAAGGCCCGGGATAGAAGGGTTGCGAGGTTTTTTTGAGCGGAAAGTCGCTGATGGTTTTGGGGGGATGAGCGGAAATCCGCTTATGGCTGCGGGCGCCATCGGGGGCAAGCCCCCTCCCACACTTGGATGTGTTCACAAATCAAAATGTGGGAGGGGGCTTGCCCCCGATGGCGATCGGAAGGCCGCTAGAGAAACATCTCCCTTACCAATCCATGCCGCTGCATCTTTTCATTGAGGGTGCGGCGCGGCAGTTGCAGCTCCGCCAGCACCGCCTTGATATCGCCTTTATGCCGGGCCAGCGCAGCTTTCAGGCAATGCGCCTCGAAGGCTTCCTGTTGCGCCGCCAACGATTGCCCGGCCTCGACACCTTCAGGTTCCGGCTCTCCAAGCCCCAGCACCTGGCGCTCGGCAACGTTCGCCAGCTCACGTACGTTGCCCGGCCAGTCATGGCTGAGCAGGCGCCCCAACTGCGGCCCGCTCAAGGGCTCGACCTGGCGGCCCAAACGCTCGGCAGCGCTTTGCGCAAAATGTTCATACAGCAACGGGATGTCTTCGCGGCGCTCGCGCAGCGCCGGCAGGCGCAGTTGCGCGACGTTCAGGCGATACGCCAGGTCTTCGCGAAAACGCCCGGCACGGGCCTCTTCCAGCAGGTCCGGCTTGGTGGCGGCAATGATGCGCAAATCCACCTGGATGCTTTGATTGGAGCCCAATCGCTCCAGCTTCTGCTCCTGCAGCACCCGCAACAATTTCACCTGTTGGGCCAGGGGCATGCTTTCGATTTCATCGAGGAACAGCGTGCCGCCGTGGGCATATTCCAGCTTGCCGATACGCTTGCCCTGGGCGCCGGTGAACGCGCCGCTTTCATGGCCGAACAACTCGGCCTCGAACAACTGCTCGGGAATGGCCGCGCAATTGAGCGCGACAAACGGCTTCTTCGCCCGTGGGCCGAAATCATGCAGGCAGCGGGCGACCAATTCCTTGCCGCTGCCGGTCTCGCCACGGATCAACACATTGACCGGCAGCGTGGCCAAGTCCAGCACCTGGCGGCGCAGGTTCTGCAGACTGCGGGACACCCCCAGCAGGCTGGATTCGAGCTGGGCGCGGTGGTCGGCCTGCTGATGCAAGCGGCGGTTTTCCAGGACCAGGCCGCGTTTGTCGAGCGCTCGACGCAGGCTATTGAGCAGGGTATCGGGGCTGAAGGGTTTTTCCAGGAAGTCGTAGGCGCCGTCGCGCATGGCGTCGACGGCCATGGGGACATCGCCATGGCCTGTGAGCAGGATGACCGGCAGGTCGGCATCGCGCCGCTGTACTTCAGCCAGTAACTCCAGGCCGCTGAGGCCGGGCATACGCACATCGCTCAGGATCACGCCGGGGAAGTCCCTGGGCAACTGCGCCAGGCATTCTTCGGCACGGCTGAACAGCTGCACCTCGAAACCCGACAGGCTCAACCATTGTTCGACGGCCGTACGAATGCTGGCTTCGTCATCAACCACAATCACCGCGTTCAACATAGATCGGGCGTCTCCAGCGCGACAGGCAAGGTCAAGGTAAACACTGCGCCGTCGCCCCGGTTGCCGGCGATCAGGCGTCCGCCCAGTTCGTGCACGATAGCGTAGGACACCGCCAACCCCAAGCCGAGCCCGTCGCCCACCGGCTTGGTGGTGAAGAAGGGGTCGAAGACGTTGTTCAAGTGCTCTTCGGCAATCCCGCCACCGCTGTCGCTGACGCTTAACTGCCAGAGCTGCTGGTCGGCGTGCAAACGAATCTCCAGGCGTTTGCGCGGTTTGTCGGCCATGGCATCCAGGGCGTTGCGCAGCAGGTTGATCAACACCTGTTCGAGGCGAATCGCGTCGCCGCGTACCCAGGCAGGGCGGGTCAGGTCCAGCGCTACGCCGATATGTTCATCGCGCAGGCGCGCGTCGAGCAGGTGCAGGGACTGGTCGACCACGGTGGCCAGGTCCAGGCGTTCGCGCAGGCCGCTGGGGCTTTTGCGGGCGAAGGTCTTGAGGTGGCCCGTCAGCGCCGCCATGCGCGTGAGCATGTCGTCCAGCGGTGTGAGTGCCTTGTAGGCATCGTCCACGCGGCCGTGGTCGAGCAACAGCCGCAGCGTCGCCAATTGCATGCGTTGCGCGGTCAGCGGTTGGTTGATTTCGTGGGCAAGAGCAGCGGACATCTGCCCCAGCGCCGCCAGTTTGGCCGACTGCACCAGGCCATCCTGGGCGGTGCGCAGAGCCTGGGTGCGCTCCTCCACCAATTGCTCAAGCTCTTCGCGGCTGCGTTGACGCAGGCGCGCCAGGCGCCAACGCTGGCTCAGGAACAGCACAAGGAACACCAGGGCCAGCCACGAACCGGCGGCGGCAAGGCCGGCGTTGCGCTGGTCTTCCAGCGGGAACTGGGGTTTGCGCAGCAGGTGCAGGGTCCAGCCTTCGGCCTTGAGCGGCAGCGACTCCCAGATGTAGTTGGCACTGCCGTCGGGGCCGTTGACGCGCATCAAGTGGCTGTTGTCGTCGAAGCGTTGCAGGGTGCGGGTCTCCAGCGGCTGCAGTTGTTTCTTGTCGTATTGACGGGTGGCCTTGAGTTCAGCCAGGTCGCTCTCTGACAACGGCCGCAGGTTGCGATAGCGCCAGCCCGGCTGGTTGGCGATAAACACAATGCCGCGTGCATCGCTGACCAGCAGCAAGTCATTGCCCTGGGCCCATTCGCGTTCCAGTTCGGGAAACTCCAGCTTGACCACCATGGCGCCGAGGAACTGCTCGTGCTCATCGACCACCGCACTGGAAAGGAAGTAGCCCGGGATGCCGGTGGTCACCCCCACGGCATAAAAGCGCCCGGTGCCCTGGCTCAGGGTCTGGCTGAAATAAGGCCGAAATGCGTAGTTGTGTCCCACGTAACTGCTGGGCAGCTTCCAGTTGCTGGCGGCCACGGCCAGGCCGGTGCGGTCCATCAATTCCAGGGTGGACGACTGCGCGGCGCTGTTGATGCGCTCCAGTTTGCGGTTGAGCAGGTCCTGGGTGCCGGAATCCAGCGGGCCCTTCAAGGCGTTGATCATCTCCGAGTCCAGGGCCAGCACGGCGGGCAGGGCGCGGTAGCGTTCGATCAGGGTGTGCAGCGAGTTGGCATACAGCGCGAGCTGCTGGTTGGCGCGAGCGGCATCGTCCACCAGGGCCTGGCGTTCGGCATGGCGCGTGGCCAGGGCGGCAGCCAGCACGGCACCGGCGATGATCAGCAGGGAATAGAACGTCAGGCGCAGGGGGCGAGGGATCGCGATCATACGATGATGAACAGGCCGGTAAGGGGCGAGCACCATACCATGAGCCATTGGGTAGTGCAGTGAGGGGGCTTGTGTGGGAGGGAGCAAGCCCCCTCCCACATTTGACTGCACTCATCATGAAAAAAGGCGACTGGGCCGTGGGGCCGCAGTCGCCTTTATCCTTGGAGGGAGGTGCTTACTGCACTTCCACCGCCAGGCTCTCACTGATCTTCTTCTGCCAGATGGCAGGACCGGTGATGTGTACCGACTCGCCGTTGCTGTCCACCGCAACGGTGACCGGCATGTCCTTCACGTCGAACTCGTAGATCGCTTCCATGCCCAGTTCGGCGAAAGCGACGACGCGCGATTTTTTGATGGCTTGGGCCACCAGGTAAGCGGCGCCGCCTACGGCCATCAGGTAGACGGCCTTGTGGTCCTTGATCGCTTCGATAGCGGTCGGGCCGCGCTCGGATTTGCCGATCATGCCCAACAGGCCGGTTTGTTCGAGGATCTGACGGGTGAACTTGTCCATCCGCGTCGCGGTGGTCGGGCCTGCCGGGCCAACCACTTCTTCGCGCACCGGATCAACCGGGCCGACGTAGTAGATGAAGCGACCCTTGAGGTCCACCGGCAGGGTCTCGCCCTTGTTCAGCATCTCGACCATGCGCTTGTGCGCGGCGTCGCGACCGGTGAGCATCTTGCCGTTGAGCAACACGGTTTCGCCCGGCTTCCAGCTCTGCACTTCTTCCGGGGTCAGGGTGTCGAGGTTGACGCGACGGGCCGATGGGCCGGCCTCCCAGACGATCTCCGGGTAGGCGTCCAGCGGTGGCGCTTCCAGCGATGCCGGGCCTGAACCGTCGAGCACGAAATGCGCATGGCGGGTGGCGGCGCAGTTGGGGATCATGCACACCGGCAGGGAAGCGGCGTGAGTCGGGTAGTCCATGATCTTCACGTCGAGCACGGTGGTCAGGCCACCCAGGCCCTGGGCGCCGATGCCCAGTTGGTTGACCTTCTCGAACAGCTCCAGGCGCATCTCTTCGATACGGTTCTGCGGGCCGCGCTTCTTCAACTCATGGATGTCGATGGATTCCATCAACACTTCCTTGGCCATCACCGCGGCTTTCTCGGCGGTGCCGCCGATGCCGATGCCGAGCATGCCCGGTGGGCACCAGCCGGCGCCCATGGTCGGAACGGTCTTGAGCACCCAGTCGACGATCGAGTCGGACGGGTTGAGCATGGCCATTTTCGACTTGTTTTCGGAACCACCGCCCTTGGCGGCCACGTCCACTTCCACGGTGTTACCCGGGACGATGGAGTAGTGGATCACCGCCGGGGTGTTGTCCTTGGTGTTTTTGCGCGCGCCTGCCGGGTCGGCGAGGATGGATGCGCGCAGGACGTTTTCCGGCAGGTTGTAGGCGCGACGCACGCCTTCGTTGATCATGTCGTCCAGGCCCATGGTGGCGCCATCCCAACGTACGTCCATGCCCACGCGCACGAACACGGTGACGATGCCGGTGTCCTGGCAGATCGGGCGATGGCCGGTGGCGCACATGCGCGAGTTGATGAGGATCTGGGCGATGGAGTCACGGGCCGCCGGCGATTCTTCGCGCAGGTAGGCCTCGTGCATCGCCTGGATGAAATCAACCGGGTGGTAGTAGGAAATGAATTGCAGGGCGTCGGCAACGCTCTGAATCAGGTCGTCTTGCTTGATCACGGTCATGAGTCGCGCTCCTCTATAAGGGAACATTCAATAAAGGTGGCTTCAGTGTTGCATCGGTCGGCTGAAGCCACCTTCCACAGGCACGCCATTGGTGCAGGCGCGACGCTAAAAAGGCGCGGCAGTATAACCCGTGGCGGTGGCCGATACACCCGACTATGGTCAAACTGTCGCAGGCATGATTCCCTGTGCGCGTCCCTTCTGATAGAGCCTTTATATGCCTGAACTGCACGTCGGCGAACGCCACTGGTCGGTCGCCACCGGCAGCAACCTGCTGGATGCCCTGAACCAGGCAGGTGTGGCCGTGCCCTACAGTTGCCGCGCCGGCAGTTGCCATGCCTGCCTGGTACGTTGCCAGGGCGAGGTTCAGGACCGCCAACCTGACGCGTTGAGCCCGCAGCAACGCCAGCACGGTTGGCGCCTGGCGTGCCAGTGCCAGGTGGTTGGCGATCTGCAGGTCGAAGCCTTTGATCCTGTGCGCGATGGCGTGGCGGCGCAGGTGGTGGGTGCCGATTGGCTGACGGCGTCGGTGCTGCGTCTGCGCCTGCAACCGCAGCGCGGCCTGCGGTACAGCGCGGGGCAGCACTTGGTGTTATGGGCGGGGCAGGTGGCGCGGCCATATTCCCTGGCGAGTTTGCCGCAGGAGGATCCGTACCTGGAGTTTCATCTGGATTGCCGTTTACCCGGCGAATTCAGCGATGCGGCGCGGCAGTTGAACCTGGGGGATTGTCTGCGCCTGGGCGAGTTGCGCGGCGGGGCGCTGCATTACGATCCGGACTGGCAGGCGCGACCGCTGTGGCTGCTCGCCTCCGGTACCGGGCTGGGGCCCTTGTGGGGGGTGTTGCGTGAGGCGTTGCGGCAGGATCACCAAGGTGCCATTCGCGTGGTTCATCTGGCGCATGATGCTGATGGGCATTATCTGGCCGGGCCCCTGGCGGAGCTCGCCGCGCAGTATTCCAACCTGACGGTGGAGCTGTGGACGGCGGCGCAGTTGGACCAGGCATTGGGGCAACTGCGGCTTGTTTCGCGGCAAACTCAGGCTTTACTGTGCGGGCACCCTGGCAGTGTCGAGGTGTTTGCCAAGCGTTTGTTTTTGGCGGGGTTGCCGCGTAGTCAGTTGCTGGCTGATGTGTTTGTGCCTCGTGGTTGAGGGGGGACGCGATTAACTGTGGGAGGGGGCTTGCCCCCGATGGCGGCCTCTGGGCCGACCAGGATTTTGTGTCGAGCCTGGCCCAAATGTGGGAGGGGGCTTGCTCCCGATGGCGACCTCTGGGCCGACCAGGATGTTGGATTGGACCGAGTACATATCCGTTTCTGCGGTAACGGCTGCTAATGGTTCCGCTTTTACAGCGGCTCACTTTTGAAAAGCGCAAAAGTAAGCAAAACGCTCTTGCCCCACCACTCGGCACCTCGCTTAGGCTCGGTGTGCCCGTAATCCGCCATGGATTTGGGGGGCCGCCGCCACGCGCCATCCATGGCGCGGGGCGGCTAAACCGGCATCCCTGCCGGTTTACCCCCCAAATCCATGGCGAATTCCGGCCAGCGTGGTTTAACGGGGCGCCTAAGATCAAAAGCGAGATCAAGAGCAAGAGCGACTCGCTTCGCATCGTGGTTACGGTTGAGCGCTACAGAGTTGTGTAGATACCTTTGCCCCGATGAGGCCTGACGGTGCAACACCTCGACCGGCATTTGAAATGAAAAAGCCCCGCCATTCTCATGGCGGGGCTTTTGTTTTTTTGCGTGTCACTCAGTACTGCGGGTCGCCTACGTGCAGGATCTTCATGCCATTGGTGCCACCGGTGGTGTGGTAGCTGTCGCCTTTAGTCAGGATGACCCAGTCGCCTTTCTCTACGACGCCGCGTTTGACCAGTTCGTCGATGGCTTTCTGGCTGACTTCGTTGGGTGCCAGCGAGGCCGGATCGAAGGGGATGGTGTACACGCCGCGGAACATCGCCGCGCGGGCCTGGGCTTCGCGGTGAGGGGTGAACGCGTAGATCGGCACCGAGGAACGGATGCGCGACATGATCAACGGCGTATAGCCACTTTCGGTCAGGGCGATGATTGCCTTGACGCCCGGGAAGTGGTTGGCGGTGTACATGGCCGCCAGGGCGATGCTCTGGTCGCAGCTTTCGAAAACCTTGCCGATGCGGTGGCTGGAGGTCTTGCTGGTGGGGTGCTTTTCAGCGCCGACGCAGATGCGCGCCATGGCCTGGACGGCCTCCAACGGGTACGGGCCGGCGGCGCTTTCAGCCGAGAGCATCACGGCGTCGGTGTAGTCGAGCACGGCGTTGGCCACGTCGGACACTTCGGCGCGGGTCGGCATCGGGTTCTGGATCATCGACTCCATCATCTGGGTCGCAACGATCACCGCTTTGTTGTGGCGGCGCGCGTGCAGGATGATTTTCTTCTGGATGCCGATCAGCTCGGCGTCGCCGATTTCCACGCCCAGGTCGCCACGGGCAACCATCACGGCGTCCGACGCCTTGATCAGGCCATCGAGGGTTTCGTCATCGGCCACGGCTTCGGCGCGTTCGATCTTCGCCACGAGCCAAGCGGTGCCACCGGCTTCGTCGCGCAGTTTACGGGCGTATTCCATGTCGGCGGCGTCGCGCGGGAAGGACACGGCGAGGTAGTCCACTTCCATCTCGGCGGCGAGCTTGATGTCGGCCTTGTCTTTTTCAGTCAGGGCCGGCGCGGTCAGGCCACCGCCGCGACGGTTGATGCCTTTGTGGTCGGACAGCGGGCCGCCGATGATCACGGTGCAATGCAGTTCGGTCGGGGTCGCGGTGTCGACGCGCATGACCACGCGGCCGTCATCGAGCAGCAGTTCGTCGCCGACGCCGCAGTCCTTGACCAGGTCCGGGTAGTCGATGCCGACGATGTCCTGGGTGCCTTCAGTCAGCGGATGGCTGGTAGAGAAGGTGAATTTGTCACCGATCTTCAGCTCGATCCGCTTGTTGGCGAATTTGGCGATACGGATCTTCGGGCCTTGCAGGTCACCCAGCAGCGCCACGAAACGACCGTGTTTGGCGGCCAGGTCACGCACCAGCTTGGCGCGAGCCTTGTGCTCGTCCGGGGTGCCGTGGGAGAAGTTCAGACGGGCAACGTCCAAACCAGCCAGAATCAGCTGTTCGAGGACTTCCGGCGAGTTGCTGGCCGGGCCAAGGGTGGCGACGATTTTGGTACGACGGACGGACATGCACAGACTCCTGAGTTCAAGCGCTGGGGAAGGCTACTATGCTCTTTCGTTGTAGTCATTGTTCGTTTGCACTACTTATTGACGAACGGCTTGTTTTTGCTGAGGTTGAAAAGACGAACAGCCTTGAAGATTTTCGGCGCGGGGTCGATACACTGCACAAGACAGGAGAACCCCCCATGCGAATTTTGCTCGTTGCTGCCCTGGCCGTCAGTGTTGTCGGCTGCACCCGCTGGTCAATGGACCACCATTTGAACAACGCTTACCGTGCCTATGGGGTGGGCGATTGCGCGCGGGTCACGCTGGAGTTGTCCCAGGTCGACCGCGAGAGCCGCACCCGTCGTTATGTGCAACCCGAGGTTTCGATGCTGCGCGGGCAGTGCCTGGAGCGGCAGAAGCTGTTCGTCGATGCCGCGCAAACCTATCAATTCATCATCAGCCAATACCCGTCCAGCGAGTACGCTTATCGCGCCCGTGCCCGGCTCGATACCTTGCGGCAGTTGGGGCATGACTCCGGCGCAAGTGTGGCGCAACCGCGGCCGACTTCTTTGTAATGATATTTGTCGTTTGATAACTGGCCTGTTGCCAGTCTTGAGCTATTCTTTGAATGCATATTTGTACAACTTTCTATTCGAAAGAATGCAACCCGGGTTCGGTAGCTGTCTCGTGACGACGACCGTTTGTCACACCGATATCCAGGGAGGGCGGGCGATGGGCTCGTTCCGAATCACTGGCTTTATGGGATGGCGACTTCACCATGTTTATCGAACGACGGATCGAACGGCATCAACTGCCTTATTTCTTGCAGGTGTTCAATCGGCTTACGGACAAGCCAATCGGTTTTCTGGGCGACGTTTCCGAGGACGGGTTGATGCTGATCAGCCATTTACCGATGATGATCGGTGCAGACTTCGAGCTGCGCTTGAAGATTCCCGGGCCGCACGGCGAATTCCAGGCTGTCGATCTTACCGCGACCTGCCTGTGGAGCCGGGAAGACGTCAACCCGCAGCATTACGACTCGGGGTTCCGCGTGCTTCAGTCATGCGAAGAATACGCACAGCTGATCAGCGCCTTGTTGCATTACTTCAGTTTCGATCCGCTGCAGGCATCCGCCTGAACGGCGAGTGCAGTCGGCTACGGCGGCCGTGTCCACCGTCGCCATGCGCTTGCGTTCAGAACACGCCGGCTTTTTTCCAGCGCAGGTAACGCGTCACCAGCGCGGCGCCCAATGTTGACGGCAAGCTATCCAGCACGGTCAGCCCATGGGCACCCAGGCGGTCATGCAACTGGTTACGCATGTTGAGGTAGTCAATTGCGCCGCTGTAGGCCAATGCTTCGGGCAGGGTTTGTACCGGGGCCTGGCGCAGTTGATCGAGCACTTCCTCTCGCAAACTCGCGATCAGCACCCGATGGTGCCGACCAATGCGCTTGATCGCACTCACCAGTGCTTCATCGTCTTCATCACGCAGGTTGGTGACCACGATCACTAATGCGCGCCGTGTTTGCCGAGCCAGCAATTGGCTGGCGGCGGCCTCGTAGTCGGCTGTCTTGCGTGTGCTGTGCAAGTCATAGACGGCATTGAGCAAGACGTTCAACTGACCGCTGCCCTTGACCGGCGCCAGGTAACGCGGCTGGTCGCTGGCAAAGGTACACAGCCCGACTGCATCGCCTTGGCGCAAGGCGACGTAACTCAGTAACAGACAGGCATCCAGAGCGTGGTCGAAGTGGGACAACTCGTCGTCCTGGCTGCGCATGCGCCGGCCGCAATCGAGCATGAACACAATCTGTTGGTCACGTTCATCCTCATATTCCCGGGCAATCGGCGTGCGTTGTCGTGCCGTGGCTTTCCAGTCGATCTGACGCAGGCTGTCACCGTCGCGAAACTCGCGTAATTGATGAAACTCCAGGCCCGGTCCACGCCGCTGATGCTGGCGGACACCCAGTTGGCTCAGCCAGTTATCCACCCCCTGCAACTGCGCACCGGATAAGCGTGCGAAGTCCGGGTACACGCGAGTGGCGTCCGGGACGTCGAGCCAGCGCCGCGCCGACCACAACCCCAGGGGGCTGGGCAGATGGATTTCGCAGCGGCTGAAGCTGAAATGTCCACGTCGCACGGGGCGCACACGATAGCCCAGTTCACCACGCTCGCCCGGACGCAGCAAAATGGATTGCGGCAGGTTATCCACAACCAGCCCGTCGGGCACGTGATCGAACACCTGCACGGTCAGCGGCTGTGGATAGTCGTGTTCCAGTGACAGGCGCACTTCTCCCCAGCGCCCCAATGCCAGGCTGCCGGGCAGTGTCCTGCGCACACGTACCGAAGGGCGGCGGCGTAACCGTATGGCGTCGAGCATCGCCAGCACCAGCAGGGCCAGTAGCAGGCCCCAGGCGATTGCGTGCAAGGTCTCGGGCACCTTGACCTGCAAGGCCATCGACGCGCCCAGCAGGATACTGAGGGCCAACAGGACACCCAGCCAGGTCAGGAACAGACGGGTCGGTTTCATGCCGGCGTTACTGCCTGGGGGCCGCAATCTGGTCGAGCAACTGCTTGATCACCTGGTCCACTTCCAGGCCATCGATGTCCAGTTCGGGCGCGAGCCGTACGCGGTGACGCAGCACCGCCAGGGCGCATCCCTTGACGTCATCCGGGGTCACGAAGTCGCCGCCGCGCAACAGCGCACGGGCACGGGCGCCGCGAATCAGGGCGATAGAGGCCCGTGGGCCTGCGCCGATGGTCAAGCCCGGCCAACTGCGCGTGGCCCGCGCCAGGCGCACGGCATAGTCGAGCACCTGTTCATCCAGAGGCATGCCGCTGGCGATCTGCTGCATCTGTACCACGTCTTCGGCCTGCAACACGGTACGCAACGGTTGCACATCGAGCATGTCGGCCCTGGATGAGCGCGTCACTTCGCGCACCATGTCCACTTCCTGCTGCGCGTCGGGATAGTCCATGCGCACCTTGAGCATGAAGCGGTCCAACTCGGCTTCGGGTAACGGGTAGGTGCCTTCCTGCTCGATCGGGTTCTGGGTGGCAAGCACCATGAACGGCGCGCCGATGGGCAATGCCTCGCCCTCCAGGGTGACCTGGCGCTCCTGCATGGCTTCGAGCAGTGCCGCCTGGGTCTTGGCCGGAGCGCGGTTGATTTCGTCGGCCAGTAACAAGTGGGTGAACAACGGCCCCTTGCGCAGCTTGAACTGTTCGGTCTGCAGGTCGTACACCGCGTGGCCGGTGACATCGCTGGGCATCAGGTCCGGCGTGAACTGGATGCGCGCGAAATCGCCGCCGAAACAACGGGCCAGCGCACGCACCAGCAACGTTTTGCCAAGACCGGGTACACCCTCCAGCAGCACATGGCCACCTGCAATCAACGCGGTGAGCACGTCATCGATCACCGCGTCCTGGCCAATCACTGCCTTGCGTAATTCAATGCGCAGGGCCTGGGCCTGTTGCGTGGCGTTTTGGACAGTCTGTTCTGCGGTCAGGGTTGTAGCCGTTGGAGAGTCGCTCATAGGGCATTCCTGAGGGTTTGCAGGCACGCCACCTGTTGGCTGAAATCGGCGCTGGAGAGCCGTTTCAGCGCAGGTGCGCCGAGTGCCTGGCGGATGATAGGGGAGGGTTGTTGCGTCAGGTGTTCCAGCACCTGACATTGTTCTGCCATGTCGAGGTGTTCAAAGCCGGGGTGACGGCGCCGGGCGGCGCGCAATAAATCCTGCTGCAAGGCTTGCAGCAAGGCGCCCTGGCCGCTGCGGCGTAGCAGGAAGTCGGCGCTGGCGCGCAAATGCTCCTGTAGCTGTCGACGCGCCTTGGGCGCGGGTGCCTGGATCGGGCCCTGGCGCATGCCGGCGTGCCAGAGTGCCAGGGCAAGCAGTGCGACCAGCGCGACGAGGGCCTGGGGGAAGTAACGGACAAGCAGGGTCAGCAGGTTGTCCGCGCCGCTGTTGAACAGCAGGGTGACGTCGGTGCCCTGGTTCAGGTACCACAGCAGCCAGGCATTGTCGTGTTTGCCGATGCTCGGGGTTTTCCACAGGTCGCTGTCGGTGAGCACCGTGACGCGGCCTGACCCGAGGTCAACTTGCATCAGATGGCTGGACTTGGCGCTGTTGGCTGAAAACTGCGCCAGGTGCCTGGGGTCGGTAAGGTTGAAGTCGGTGTCAAAACTGAAATACGCCGGCGCGGTTTCATTGTCGACATACAGTTTAGTGAGGTCCGGCGCGATCTTTTTGCGCGGCGCCGCCGGCTCGTCGAAGTCATCGCTAAGGGTTTGGTGAAGATTGAGACGATCGAGCAGCAGGTCGCCGCTTTTACCGGTCTCTTCATCCCATAACGCCTCGGCCACCAGTAACAGGTGCCCCCCGGCTTTTGCCCACGCCAGCAGTTGTTCGACCTGGCCTGGGGTCATGTTGCCACGCTCCCCCAGCAACAGCAGGCTATGGCCTGGGGCGGGCAGATCGGCAAGCCGCTCGAGCCCGTTGGCATGTGTTACCGCCAGGTCTTGCCGGCGCAGGAAGTCCTCCGCCGCGAGGTAGGGGTTGGCCAGTGCGTCCGGCGATGGGCCACGATCCACAACCTCCTCATAGGGAATTGCCTTGTGCCAGGCATACAGGCCGCCCGCTCCCAACAGGCAGGCCAGCAGTGCGGCAATCCACAGTAATGGCCGTTTCATTGGCTGGCCCTGCTACTGAAGAGTGCGCGCCAATCGCTGCACAGCTTTTGCTGGGCGGTGCCGGGAGGCAGTCGATGGCCATAGGCAAGGTTTTGCCAGTGAGCGGTCAATTCGCGGCTGAATGCCAGCAACTGCGGTTGCTGCAACTGATGAACACGCTCCAGTACCTGGCCCTCGGTGTCGGCACTTTTGAGTGGCAGGTCGAACTCATGCAGCAGCCGGCTGAGCAGGCCGCGATACAGCAGGCCGAGGGCTTCCCGCGGGCGGGTGGGCCATAGCTGTTCGGCGGCGCTGGCGATATCGTCGGGCAATGTCTCGACCCCCAGTTCCAGGCCGAACAATTGGGCAGGCGCAGGTCTTGCGGTGATGGGCTGAGGTCGCCGCCTGCGGCTGACAAATGTGCGCAGCCATTCACGGTAGCGCCACACCACCAGGGCCAGCCCGCCAATCACCACGCTCCATAGCAGTATCTCCAAGCCTTGGGCCACGTGCCTGAAGGTGTTGCTGTTGAGGTTGTCGAGCAATTGCTGGAGCCAGGCAGGTAATTTACCGTCCCCGTGGGCTTTGCGGGGCGTGGCGGGTTTTTCCTCGCCAAAACGATAACGGGTGACGGTTTGCGGATTCTTGAACGGCGGTTTTTCCAATAGCGCCTTGATCGATTGGCTGGCCGCCTGGGTGCCGAGGGGCTTGGGCTCAGCTGTCTGATCGGCCAGCGCCGAAGGGCTCAGTTGCACCAGCGTGAGCCCGACGACCAGCAGCAACAGCGGCGCGACACCGCTCAGGCGTTGGCGCAACCGGCGAAACACCAGTTCCAGGTCCCAGGCTTCCAGGACGGTGCGACGGTTGAGGTACAGGCTGAAACCGCAGGCGACGTAGATGGGTTCCCAGAACACCAGGACCAGCGCGTAGAACGCGTTGCTCAGGTGTTCCAGCCACAGCCCCTGCGGGCCTGTCGCCAGTACCAGCCGCTGCCAGTCCCACTGCAGTTCAACCTGCTCGGGGATGAACAGATAGAACAGCGCCATGCACCCGAACCATAGGCCGATCTCCAGATGCACCCCGATGATCGTCAGCCAGCGCGCGGCGCCTGCATTACGCTGTTGCAGTATGCCCAGGCGCTGTTGACGCAATGGCCCATCCAGGCCTTCGAGCTGGCTCACCGGCAGCATGAAGCTGCGGCTCAGGCTCAGCCGGCGCCAGGTCAGGCTGGCGAACAGTTGCCCCCTGAGCAGGCGTGGCCACTGGCGAACGGCCTGTTTCAGGCTCGGGGTTTCACCAAACAGGGCCTTGGAAAGAATGTACAACGGCAAGCGTTCGAAGGCGGGCTTGAGCCACCAGAACAGGAATAAGGCGTAAGACGGGTACTGCCACAGCAGCGCGGTGAGCAGCAGGAACACAGGCAGGCTGACCAGGGCCCAACTGCCCATCAGCACTGCACGATGTTCCCGGGCCATCAGTACGCCGAGGTCCATGGCTTCCCAGGAGGTACGCGGGCGGATGACCACGCTGGCGTCAGTCAGGCGCATGGCGAGTCCGGCCGGCGAAGATCAGGTAGGCGGCCACCAGCAGCCATAGTGCGCTGCCCACCAGGTATTTGATCCAGGGCGCAATGCTTGTGGTGGATGACCAGTAGGCTTCGATGAACGCTGCGATCAGCAGGAACACCATGACTCCGCAGAGCATCTGCACGCTTTTGCGGGCCGCCAGGCGCAGGGATTCGCTACGTGCCAACGGCCCTGGCGCGATCAGTGACCAGCCCAGTTGCAGGCCCGCCGCACCGGCCAGTGCGATGGCGCTGAGTTCGAAGGCACCATGGCCGATCACGAATGACCAGAAGGTCTGGCCGTAGCCGATTTCACTCAGGTACCCGGACACCGCCCCGATGGTCACGCCGTTGAAGACCAGGAAGAACACGCTGCCCAGGCCGAACAGCAAACCGGCGGCAAAGGTCTGGAAGGCGATGCCGATGTTGTGCATCACGTAGTAGCCAAACATCATCCAGTCTTCGCTGGAGGCGCGTTCGGCCGCGCGGCCCAGGCGACTGGCGGCGGGGTCGTACATGCTTTGCATCTCGGCCACCTGTTGCGGGCTGACGATGCTGTAGATCAGGTCGGGAAACAGGTAGACCAACAGGGCTATGCCCAGCAGGCTGCCAAAGAACAGCAGGCTGGCGATCAGCACGAACCGCCATTGTTCGCGTACCAGGCGCGGGAAATCGGCGAGGATGAAGGCCACCACGTTCGCCGTCGTTTGGCTGCGATGGCGATACAGTTGCTGGTGGCCGCGCAGCGCCAGTTGTTGCAGGCGGTCCACCAGGTAACTGCTGTAGCCGCGCTCCTGGGCCAGGGCCAGGTGTTGGCACAGGCGTCGATAGTGATAAGGAAAGTCGGTCACCTCGCAGGCTTTGCCTCGCTCCAACTGTTTCAGTTGTTCGGCGAAAGTCTGCCATTGCTGCTGGTGCCGGCTTTCAAAAAGGCTCTGCTTCATGTCGGCCCCAACAAACCACGGGCCACACCGTTAAGTTGCTCCACGGCGCGAGCCGGGGACACCTGCAAGGGCGCCGCAAGGATTGCAGCCAGTTCGTGCACCCGCTCGGCAGACAGGTCGGCCTGGCGTTCGGCGAAACCGAGGATTGCGCGCTGTTCGCTCAACGCCAGCGCGAAGGGCAGGCGCAGGGCGGCTGCCTGAGGTAGGGGCGGACGGGCCAGCGACTGTTCGCGGTAGACCACCAGCGTGCCCGCTGCGAGGTCGCCGAGCCGCTTGAAGTGCGCATGTTGCAGGCAACTGATGGCGCCGAAGAAGTAGCCGAAGGGCAGCATGTCGACAAACCGCAGCAGGTTGCGGATCAGTGACGCCGACCAACCGATGGCGGTGCCGTCGTCCTGTACCACCCGCAGGCCCATGACCTGCTTGCCGGGCGAGCAGCCCTGGTTGAGCACTTCGAACAGCACCATGTACCACCAACTGACCAGGAACAGCAGCAGCGCGCCCAGGCCGAGGCCGAGGTTGCCAAGCAGCGCGAGGGGCACCAGCAGGATGCCCATGATCACGCCACGCGCGAGCAGATCGAAGGCGTAGGCCAATGCCCTTGGCGCAAGGCCGGCAGGGCGCAAGGGCAGGTCGATACCCTCGGGGGTCTCGATCTGGTAGCAGGTATCCAGAGGAGCTGTTGGCATTGCGATCCTTGGCAGTGCGAAGCGACTGTGAGACACGGATGCTAGCAGTGTCGAAGCGGGAAGCAACCCTTCAAGATTTTACTGGATGTTTGTCCAGTAAGGTATCGCTGGCCCCTGGCCCCCTGCAGCGCCTAGACTTTGCCGGTCTTCAGCACAGGAACAGCCCGTGACCTCCATTTTCTGGTACGACTATGAAACCACCGGAATCAACCCGCGCAGCGATCGTCCGCTGCAGGTAGCCGGCATTCGTACCGACCTCGAGCTCAACGAGGTCGGCCCGCCGATCAATCTGTATTGCCGGCCCAGCGACGATATCCTGCCCCATCCGGCAGCGTGTGCGATCACCGGTATCACGCCGCAGATCCTGGCGCACAAAGGCCTTGCCGAAGCGGACTTCATGACCCGGGTGCACGCCGAACTCGCGGCCCCCGGCACCTGCGGCGCGGGTTATAACACCCTGCGCTTTGACGATGAAATGACGCGCTACAGTCTCTATCGCAATTTTTTCGACCCATACGCACGCGAATGGCAGGGCGGTAACAGCCGCTGGGACTTGATCGATGTGATGCGTACCGCCTATGCCCTGCGCCCGGAGGGGATTGTATGGCCCGAGCAGGACGGGCGCGTGACGCTCAAGCTCGAACGCCTGACGCAAGCCAACGGCATCGACCACGGCCAGGCCCACGATGCGTTGTCTGACGTGCGAGCGACCATCGCCCTGGCGCGATTGGTGCGGGACAAACAACCCAAGCTGTATGAGTGGCTGTTCCAGTTGCGGAGCAAGCAACGGGTGATGGACCAGGTGCGCCTGTTGCAGCCGTTGGTGCATATTTCCGGACGCTTCAGCGCCGAGCGGCATTATCTGGGGGTGGTCTTGCCATTGGCCTGGCATCCGCGCAATCGCAATGCATTGATTGTGTGTGACTTGGGGCTCGATCCCCAGGCCCTGCTCGAACTGGATGCCCAAACGTTGCGCGAGCGCCTCTATACGCGGCGCGATGAGCTGGCGCAGGGTGAGCTGCCGGTGCCTCTGAAGTTGCTGCACATCAACCGCTGTCCGGTCGTCGCGCCCTTGAAAGTGCTGCGCGCGCAAGATCGCGAGCGGCTGCAATTGGATATGGAGGTTTACCAGGCACGGGCGCTGCGACTAACTGACGCACAGGAAGTTTGGCGTGACAAGTTGGCGAGCGTTTACGCCGAGGAGGAATACGCGCCGAATGCCGATCCGGAGCAGCAGCTCTATGAGGGTTTTATCGGCGACCGTGACCGGCGCTTATGTGAACAAGTTCGCATGGCAGAGCCGGTACAACTGGGACGCCAGCAATGGCCGTTCGATGATCATCGATTGCCTGAATTATTATTCCGCTATCGCGCGCGTAACTTTCCTGAAACCTTGAACAATGAGGAGCAAGAGCGCTGGAGACTTTTCTGTCAGCAACGGTTGTCAGACCCGGTATGGGGCGCACCCAATACCCTGGCGGCATTTAAGCTGGCCCATCAGGAATTGAAAAACAGTGCGACAGCGTTTCAGTGCCAGGTACTGGATGAATGGCAAGACTATGCCGATTCTTTAGCGGCCCGCCTGAATCTGTAGCCGAGCAACTGCAAAACATTCAGACAATAAAAAACGCCAGCGAGCTGGCGTTTTCAATGTGTCGCGTATCGGGTGCAGATCCGACCAGGCTTAGCCCAGCAGGGTAGCCCAACCTTCTACCACGTCACCGCCCCACTTGGCTTTCCACTCTTTCAGCGTCTTGTGATTGCCACCTTTGGTTTCAATCACTTCACCGTTGTGCGGGTTTTTGTACTGCTTGACCTTGCGAGCACGTTTGGTGCCGGTAGTTTTCACAGCGCCACGCGGTGCTTTAACTTTCGATTCCGGATCCAGCAGCGCGATGATGTCACGCAGGGATTTGGAGTATTCGCCCATCAGGGTGCGCAGTTTGCCTTCGAATTCCAGCTCGGTTTTCAGCTTGTCGTCTTGCGACAGGTTCTTCAAACGGGCTTGCAGCTCTTTGATAGCTTCTTCGGTGGCGCGGTATTCGTTGATCAGAGACATGTGGACTACCTTATGTAGAACGCTGATTGACAGGGTGAGTGGCCTAATAATAGTCAGGCAATTTCATCAAGTAAACATTTAAGCAGCTATTTACCTGAATTAGATTGAAGTTTTTCGCCCCGGTGTGAAGTCGAGTTAATTATCGGGCGCGCGGCTAAAAACAAACAGCTTAATTCTGCTAATTGCCGAGCTTGCTGTGTAAGGCCATATAACGCTGGTAAGACCTTACGCTGTTAAGGGGTGTTGCCAGCGCCAGGGATCAGAATAAGGCACAAGGAGTACTGCAGTTTTTCTGCGCAATCGCTAGAATGGCGGCCTTTGCGAAGTTCTGGAGTTTCCCCCTAATGCGCACTTTTCGGCTGGTGATTGCTTGCCCGGACCGGGTTGGCATCGTTGCCAAGGTCAGTAACTTTCTAGCTTCTCATAACGGTTGGATCACCGAGGCGAGCCATCACTCGGATGATCTCAGCGGTTGGTTTTTCATGCGTCACGAAATCCGTGCCGATACGTTGCCTTTTGGTCTGGAAGCCTTCCGTGAGGCGTTTGCGCCGATCGCCGAAGAGTTTTCGATGACCTGGCACATCACCGACACAGAGCAGAAGAAACGCGTCGTGCTGATGGCCAGCCGTGAGTCCCACTGCCTGGCGGACCTGCTGCACCGCTGGCACAGCGATGAGCTCGATTGCGAGATCGCGTGTGTGATCTCCAACCATGACGACCTGCGCAGCATGGTCGAATGGCATGGCATCCCGTATTACCACGTGCCGGTCAACCCGCAGGACAAGGAGCCGGCGTTCGCCGAAGTGTCGCGCCTGGTCAAGCAGCACGATGCCGACGTAGTGGTGCTGGCGCGCTACATGCAGATCCTGCCGCCGGAACTGTGCCGCGAATACGCGGGCAAGGTGATCAACATTCACCACAGCTTCCTGCCGTCGTTCGTGGGTGCCAAGCCTTATCACCAGGCGTCCCTGCGCGGCGTGAAGCTGATCGGCGCAACCTGTCACTATGTCACCGAAGAGCTGGACGCCGGTCCGATCATCGAGCAGGACGTGGTGCGCGTCAGCCACAGCGACAGCATCGAAGACATGGTGCGTTTCGGTCGTGACGTCGAAAAGATGGTGCTGGCCCGTGGCTTGCGTTATCACCTGGAAGATCGTGTGTTGGTGCACGGCAACAAAACCGTGGTGTTCTGACCGACGCGCCTGGTTGAACAAGCAAGGGTCCGGGAGTAAAACTCTCCGGACCCTTTTTATTTTCAGGAGGCGACCATGACCGACCCACTCGACAAGGCGACTTCCAGGCCACCCGCTACCCTGGGCGAGGGCTGTCTGAGTCGCTACGACCCGGATGCGCTGGGTGCTGAGGATGGTACTGACTTTCCCGGCGCCGCCCAGTTGTGGGAGCAGTTGCAGGGGGATGAGAAACCGTGTGCTTCTCCCGAAAAAGACGCTTGAGCAGCGGCTTGCCCACCATCAACAGAAACACGGGCGCACCGGCCAGCAGATAGAAGTAATAAGTCACTGCCCGCCAGATCAGAATGGCCGCCGCCGCTGTGGCATTGCCTACCATCGGCGCGAGCAGTGCCGCCGACGTCAACTCCGCCGCCCCGGCCCCGCCTGGCAGCAGGCTCAATTGCCCTGCAGTCAATGACAGCATCTGGATCAGGAAGCTTAAGGCCCACTGCACCTGCCCACCCAGGCCGCGCAGCGCCAGGTACAAGACGCTGTAGCGTAATAACCAATGCAGGCTGGTCAGCGCGAACACCCCGAGCAGGGTGCTCCAGGGCAATTTCAGCGTTTGGGTGAAGGCCGCAAGGAAGCGCAGCAACCGACGGGCCCAGCGCCGGCGGGTGCCGGCGCGCACCTTCATGGCCTTGAGTGCCCGTCCGGCCAGGCGAATCAGGCGGCGATGAAAGCGCACCACCACCACGCAGCCGACGACGCCACCGACCATCGACACGGCACTGAGCCCCAACAGCTCTTCCAGGCGTGGGCTGAGGCTATGGAACAGCGCATACAGCACGATGCCCAGCAGTGCGCAGAAAAAGAACAGCAAGTCACTCAACTGGTCCATGGCGAACACCGCGCTGCCATGGGCGGGCCGTATGCCGTTGCGTGCCAGCAGGCCCATCAGCGTGAGGGGCCCGCCGCTGCCGCCAGGGGTGGCGCACATGGCGAATTCGGTCGATATCACCACGCCCAGGCTTTTGCGCCATCCCAACCGACTGCGCTGCTGGCCAAGCAACAACCGTATGCGCAGGCTGTTGATCAGCCAGCAGCCGATGATCATGGCAAACATTCCCAGTAACTGGAGCGGGGGAAACTGGCGCAGGCGCGCAACGGTTTCGCCGCCACCCAGCCACACCGGGATCACCAGCGCGACCAGCAGCGCCAGTCCCAGCCAGATCAGCCGGCGCATGGCAGCGTCGACAGCCACGCGGACTTGGTCTGTGGCGTGCGTCCATCGTCAAGCAGGCGCTCCAGGGTCTGCAGCCAATACTGACGGGAAAATTCGTGACGCATATCGACGGGGTGCAACCCTAATCGGATCACCGGTGCGGCCTGCCAGCGTTGCTCGCGTCGATCGCTCAAGACCTTGGACAAGCCTCGGCGCCATGCACTGCGAGCGCTCCACACCAGGCCCGGGGCGTGGACGGGCGTGAAGTCGGGCAGGCGATACAGGTGCTGCGGGTCGCTGGTGTAGCTCAGCGGTAACTGGCGCAACGCCAACCGGGTGCCCTGGCTCATCAACCAGGCGGGTGCAACAAACCCTTGCAGGGGCCAGTCATTGCGTTGGAATACCTCGATGCCGTCGGTCAGGCGCTGCAAGGCTTCGGCTTGCGATAACTGGTAGAACTCGCCCTCATGGGTATAGATGCACCGCATGAACCATTCCCGGGGTGTACGCGGCCGGGGTTGGTCGTCGCAGTGGTAATACCCGTGCAAGGTGAGTTCATCGCCCTTGGCTACCCGGTTGTCGAGCAGGCGCCGGAAGTCGGCATGGGTGGCCAGGGCGTTGTGATGATGAAAGTCCGGGACCACCAGCCAGGTCACAGGGACATTGCCGATGGCATCGACGGCTTCGACAAAGGGCCGGTAATCGGCCCAGGTGCTCGGCGCCACGTCGTGCAGCACCAGCATGACTGAACGTTCAACCATGGGCGAGCATCGGCTTTTGTGTACCCAGCACGGCGTGGTAGTGCCCTAGCAGGCTGTCCACCACCGCATCCCACGCGTAATGCTGTTCGACATGGCGCCGCGCCTGTTCCCCGAGACGGCGACTGTCGGCGCCAAACAGTTCGCGTACCGCATCGGCCATTGCCTTGGGGTTGTTGGGCGCGCAGAGCAGGCCGCAGCGCTCGTCG
Organism: Pseudomonas sp. 28 E 9; assembly: GCF_900004785.1. Classification (NCBI taxonomy): domain Bacteria; kingdom Pseudomonadati; phylum Pseudomonadota; class Gammaproteobacteria; order Pseudomonadales; family Pseudomonadaceae; genus Pseudomonas; species Pseudomonas sp. 28 E 9. Next base: position 278,021 of record NZ_CVTK01000057.1, read on the forward strand.
ACAATCTCGGTAAAGGCTCCCGCCGCCACGGCGACCACCGGAATGCCACAGGCCATGGCTTCCAGAATGACCAGGCCGAAGGTTTCCTGGTCCCCGCCATGCAATAACGCATCGGCGCTGGCCATCAAGCGCGCAACATGATCCGCCGGGCGGAAGCCATCGACTACGGTGACATTGTCCGGCACATGGGCCGGCATGCCGGAACCCACCAGCAATAGGTGATAACCTTCGCCCAGGCGCTTCATGCAGTTGAGTAGCACCGGCAGGTTTTTTTCCTTGGAGCCACGCCCGGCGAAAATCAGCAGCCGGGTGTCTTCATCGATCCCCAGTTCGGCGCGCAGGCCGGGGTCGCGTACCTGTGGCGTGAAGGTTTGCAGGTCGACGCCCAAGGGTTGCACGAAGACGTTTTTTACCCCAAGTCCAATGAGTTTGTCGGCCATTACCTGGCTGGGAGCCAGTACCCGGTCAAAATTCCCATAGAGCTTGCTGACATAAGCTTCGACGTTGGGGGTAAACCAGGCGCCCATGCGGTTACGCACCAGCAGGGGGAGGTCGGAGTGGTAAAAACCGATGACGGGCACATCCAACTGGCGCCGGGCGTCCAGGGCGGCCCAGGCGGTCAGGTAGGGATCGCCGACTTCGATCAGGTCAGGCTGCAAATCGTGCAGGACATTTCGCCATGGCGCCAGGCGCAGGGGGAAGCGGTAGCCTTTGCCGAAGGGCAGCGGCGGCGCCGGCACCTGGAAAATGCCATCGCGCTCGCTCAAGTGGGCGCCCGGCACCAACAGGCTGTGGCGAATGCCGGGCTTGAGCGCCAGGCGCCGGTGCTTGGCGTCCAGATAAGTGCGTACGCCACCGCTGGCCGGGGCGTAGAACATGGTTATGTCAGCGATATGCACGATGAACATCCCTCCGATCCATTGCTCTCCTTAACGTGGACCTGAGGTAAGGATAGATGTTCGATCGGGATTGGGGTCGTGCTGCGTGTTCGAGCTTGAAATGATGGAGGAGGGTGCTTGCCCTGATACCAGTCAGTTAAGCGAACACCGCCGTCTGTAGGAGCGAGCTTGCTCGCGAAAAACTTACAGGCACAGCGTTCATTCAGGAAGCACGCGTTATTGTTGACGTTTTTCGCGAGCAAGCTCGCTCCTACAGACGGCGATGCCCCCACCCTAACCACGATGCGAAGCGAGCCGCTTTTGATCTTGATCTTAGGCGCCCCCGTCAAACCACGCTGGCCGAACGCAGGCTTGAATCCGTGGGCAACCCGGCAGGACGCCGGGTTAGCCGCACTGGGCCATGGATGGCCCATTGCGGCGGCCCACGGATTCAAGCCGGAGAGAGGGCACACCGAGCCCAAGCGAGGTGCCGAGTGGTGGGGCAAGAGCGTTTTGCTTACTTTTGCGCTTTTCAAAAGTGAGCCGCTGTAAAAGCGGAACCATTAGCAGCCGTTACTGCAGAAACGGATATGTACTCGGTCTGATCCAACATCCTGGTCGGCCCGGAGGCCGCCATCGGGGGCAAGCCCCCTCCCACATTTTACCGAGTACCGCCAAGCACCTCTGTGTATCAGATGCGGAAGCTGCCCACCAATTGCTTCAGGCGCGACGCCTGTTGCTCCAGGTCCGTGCAGGCGCGCAGCGTCGATTGCAGGTTTTCCACGCCTTCCTGGTTGAGGGTGTTGATTTCAGTAATGTCCATATTGATCGACTCCACGACCGAGGTCTGCTCTTCGGTGGCGGTGGCCACGGACTGGTTCATCCCGTCGATCTCGCCAATGCGCTGGGTCACGCTGTTCAGGCGCTCGCCGGCCAGGTTGGCGATTTCCACGCTGTCCTGGCTGTGGCGCTGACTTTCACTCATGGTGCTCACCGAGTCGCGGGCGCCGACTTGCAGTTCCTCGATCATCTTCTGCACCTGTTGCGCCGATTCCTGGGTGCGGTGCGCCAGGTTGCGCACTTCATCGGCCACCACCGCGAAGCCGCGACCGGCTTCACCGGCACGCGCGGCTTCGATGGCGGCGTTGAGTGCCAGCAAGTTGGTTTGCTGGGAAATACTGGTGATCACTTCAAGGATCTGGCCAATGTTCACCGTCTTGCTGTTCAGCGCCTCGATATTGCTGCTGGAGGCGCTGATCATGCTCGACAGCTGGGTCATGGCCTTGATATTGCGCTCTACCACCTGCTGGCCGTCTTCGGCCAAATGCCGCGCATCACTGGCCTGGCTGGAGGCCTGCGCCGCGTTGCGCGCGATTTCCTGGGCGGCAGCGCCCAGCTGATTGATCGCAGCGGCAACGCTGTTGGTGCGGTTGGCCTGTTCGTCTGAATTGACCATCGACGAGTTGGACGCGCTGACCACCCGCAGTGCCACTTCATTGACCTGCTCGGTGGCCGACGACACTTCGCGGATCGAGGTGTGGATGCGTTCTACGAAACGGTTGAACGCGGTGCCCAGGGTGCCGAACTCGTCGTTGTTCTGGATGGTCAGGCGCCGGGTCAGATCGCCTTCGCCGTCGGCAATGTCCTGCATGGCGCGGGTCATCACGTGCAGCGGTTGCAACAACACGCGGATCAGCATGCCCAGCAACGCGATAATGATCACCACGGCGATGAGGGTGGCGATGACTGCCGACGTGCGGAACTGGGTGAGCATGGCGAACGATTTGGCTTTATCCACCGAAATGCCCAGGTACCAGTTGACCGAGGGCAGGCCCTTGATCGGGGTAAACGTAACGATATTGGTCTTGCCATTGGCCTGCACTTCGCTGAAATCAGCGCTGATCTTCGGCGTGTCGTTGGGGTACACGTCAGCCAGGGTCTTCATGACCAGGGCCTTGTCCGGGTGCACCAGCACTTTGCCGTCGGCACTGACCAGGAACGCGTAACCCATGCCGCCCAGGTCCAGCGCGCCAATGTTGTCCACCAGAGTTTGCAGGCTCAGGTCACCGCCCACCACGCCGATGCTCTGGCCGGCCTTGGCACTCGGTGTGGCGATGGAAATAATCAAACTCCCCGTGGCCGCGTCGATATAGGGCTCGGTCAGGGTCGAGCCGTTGCTGTTCTGGGCGTCTTTGTACCAGGGGCGCACACGCGGGTCGAAACCGTCGGGCATCCTGGTGTCGGGGCGGATCGTGAACTTGCCCTGGCTGTCGCCGACGTAGGTGGCCATGAACGATGAGGTCAAGGCTTTCTGCTCCAGCAGGCTGGCAACCACGGCAGGTTCGGGATTGAGGGCGATATTCTGTGCGGCGTTTTCGACCAGTGCGATACGCCCGGTGAGCCAGGTCTGGATACTGCCGGCGGTGACGTCGCCCATTTCATGCAGGTAGCTATTGAGATCGTCACGAATCGCATTGCGCTGAAGGTAGTCGTTATAGAGGGTAAACAACGCAAAGGCGGCGATGACGATAAGGGAGGCTGCAAGCAAAATTTTGTGGCTGAAGCGCAGGTTTTTATTCATGGCTTGTAAGGTCCGCTAAGGTCTTGATGTCCGGGGCGCGCCCTCTAGACAAGGCGCAAAATGGCAGCGTAAAAAAAGGTGTGATATTTCTGCTGATAGCTCCGTTGGTCCGTATAGGAATTATCTGACTATTTTTTAGTCTTTGTCGGGCTTATATCCGTCTATATCGACCTCGCGGCACTAAAGATTAACCATAGGTGACGAAATGCCTGACTCCACACAACTGCTTATCGGTGCCGGCCCGGATGGCCAGCCCATCGCCCAGCCCATGCGCCTGGCCAACCGTCACGGGTTGATCGCCGGCGCCACGGGCACCGGCAAGACCGTCACCTTGCAGCGCCTGGCGGAAGCGTTCAGTGACGCGGGGGTGGCGGTATTCGCCGCCGACATCAAGGGCGACCTGTGCGGCCTGGGCGCTGCGGCCAATCCCCAGGGCAAAGTCGCCGAACGCATCGCCGGGATGCCCTTCCTTGATTACGCGCCGAAGGCTTATCCGGTCACGCTGTGGGATATCCACGGTCAGTCCGGTCATCCGTTGCGCACCACCATCAGTGAAATGGGCCCGTTGTTGCTCGGCAGCCTGCTGGAACTCACCGACAGCCAGCAGTCGGCGCTGTACGCGACGTTCAAGGTGGCTGACCGGGAAGGCCTGTTGCTGCTGGACCTTAAGGACCTCAAGGCATTGCTCAACCACCTGCGTTATCACCCTGAACTGTTGGGCGACGATGCGGCGCTGATGACCACCGGTTCCAGCCAGGCGTTGTTGCGGCGCCTCGCGGTGCTGGAGCAGCAGGGCGCCGAGGCCCTGTTCGGCGAGCCGGCCCTGCAGCTCGAGGATATTTTGCAGCCCGCCGGCGACGGGCGCGGCCGTATTCATCTGCTGGACGCCAGCCGCCTGGTGCATGACGCGCCGAAGGTCTATGCGACCTTCCTGTTGTGGCTGCTGGCGGAACTGTTCGAGCAGTTGCCCGAGCGCGGTGATGCGGAAAAACCGCTGTTGGCGCTGTTTTTCGATGAAGCGCACCTGTTGTTCGCCGACACTCCCAAGGCGTTGCAGGACCGTCTGGAGCAAGTGGTGCGGTTGATTCGCTCCAAAGGGGTGGGCGTGTACTTCGTCACGCAGTCGCCGGGCGACTTGCCTGACACGGTGCTGGCGCAACTGGGCCTGCGTATTCAGCATGGCCTGCGGGCATTCACCACCAAGGAGCAAAAATCCCTGCGGGCGGTGGCGGACGGTTTCCGCCCCAACCCGGCCTTCGATGCCCTGGCGGTGTTGACCGAGTTGGGCACCGGTGAAGCGCTGGTGGGCACCTTGCAGGAAAAGGGCACGCCGGAGGTGGTCCAGCGAGTGCTGGTCGCACCGCCACAGTCGCGGATCGGGCCGCTGACCGAGGCCGAACGGGCGGCATTGATCGCCCGTTCGCCGCTGCAGGGCCGTTACGACAAGCCGATTGACCGCGAATCGGCCTACGAGGTGCTGATGGCGCGCAAGGACTTGGGGCCGACCGAGGAGACCAAGCCTGCGACGCAAGAGCCCAGCTTTACCGACAAGGCCGGTGCGTTCCTGGGGACCACGGCAGGCAAGGCGCTGAAATCCGCCATGCAGCAGGCCGCCAATCAGATGGGGCGGCAGTTGGTGCGCGGCTTGCTGGGCTCGTTGCTGGGCGGCAGCAAGCGCAAGTGAGGTTCAGGGTTTGGGCCTGGCATGGGCGGCCAGCCGTTGCAGTGCCGCGCGCAGACCCGGATCGTTGATCCCTTCAGCGGTGGCCTCAAGGGTTTCGGCGGCATTTTCCGACAGGTCCATCGTATGCCCCGCCGTGCTGCGCAGCACGGTGGGCGGCTGGACCTTGAACTGGATACGCACCAGGCCGGCAAACTCATCGAACACCATCAATTGGCGCTGCAGGCGTTTTTGCTGGTAACGCAAACGGGTCGCCCAATGGCCGTCAGTGACAATTAATAGCAGATTGCCTTCACGCCAGGACGCCACATGACAGTGTTCGCGCGCGGCCGGTTGCAACTGGCTTTCGAGCAGGCGTTGCAAATGCCCGAGCCGTTTCGCGTGGCCGAAGATGGCTTTCAACGGCTTGGCTTCGCGAAGCAACACGCCGGGAGCGCGGGCTGGAAGAGGGCGAAAGGCCATGTTTAGACACCTTAGGTAACAGAGCCGCCATCTTAACAGAAAGCGTCCGTGGGCCCCGAAGCCATGCATCGGCAGGGCTTTTCCCGTGAAATCAATAAGTAACTTCTGCGCTTGATGGGTTGAAGTTCCAGCAAAAGCCCTTATTTTAAACAGGCCCTCTCACAGCGCCGTGCCCGCATCCGGGAACAACGCCACTTTCCTCACCCACGATTCCGGGTAGAATGCGCGTTCGCATGCGGCCGTGAGGGCTGCTCGGGCCACTGACGGTGCGCCCTCCATCCCTATGTGTGGAAGAACCTGCCGATATGTTTGCGCCTTTGTTAAAGAAACTTTTTGGAAGCAAGAATGAGCGCGAAGTCAAACGCATGCTCAAGACGGTGCAGCTGGTCAATGCCTTCGAAGAGCAGATGGTTGCCCTGTCGGACGAGCAATTGCGCGCCAAGACCGAAGAGTTCAAGGCCCGCATAGCCAAAGGTGAAACCCTCGACAAGCTGCTTCCCGAAGCCTTTGCGGTCGCCCGTGAAGCCGGTAAGCGCGTCATGGGCATGCGCCACTTCGACGTCCAGTTGATCGGCGGCATGACCTTGCATGAAGGCATGATTGCCGAAATGCGCACCGGTGAAGGCAAGACCCTGGTGGCAACCCTGGGCGTTTACCTCAACGCATTGTCCGGCAAGGGCGTGCACGTTGTGACGGTGAACGACTACCTGGCTCGCCGCGACGCCAACTGGATGCGCCCGCTGTATGAATTCCTCGGCCTGACCGTCGGCGTGGTAACGCCGTTCCAGCCGCCGGAAGAGAAGCGCGCCGCCTACGCCGCCGACATCACCTACGGCACCAACAACGAATTCGGTTTCGACTACCTGCGCGACAACATGGCGTTCAGCATGGAAGAAAAATTCCAGCGCGAACTCAACTTTGCCGTGATCGACGAAGTCGACTCCATCCTCATCGACGAAGCCCGTACCCCGCTGATCATCTCCGGCCAGGCCGAAGACAGCTCGCGCCTGTACACCGAGATCAACAAGTTGATCCCGCGTCTGGAGCAGCACATCGAGGAAGTCGAAGGCGTGGTGACCAAAGAAGGTCATTTCACCATCGACGAGAAGACCCGTCAGGTCGAACTCAACGAAGCCGGTCACCAGTTCGTCGAAGACATGCTGACCCAGATCGGCCTGCTGGCCGAGGGCGAGAGCCTGTACTCGGCGCATAACCTGGGCCTGCTGACCCACGTGTATGCCGGCCTGCGCGCGCACAAGCTGTTCCATCGCAACGTCGAATACATCGTGCAGGACGGCCAGGTCGTTCTGGTCGACGAACACACCGGCCGTACCATGCCCGGTCGTCGTCTGTCCGAAGGCCTGCATCAGGCCATCGAAGCCAAGGAAATGCTCAACATCCAGGCCGAGAGCCAGACGTTGGCGTCCACCACCTTCCAGAACTACTTCCGTCTGTACAACAAGCTGTCCGGCATGACCGGTACGGCCGACACCGAGGCGTTCGAATTCCACCAGATCTATGGCCTGTCGGTGGTGGTCATCCCGCCGAACAAGCCACTGGCGCGTAAAGACTATAACGACCTGGTGTTCCTGACCGCCGAAGAGAAATACGCGGCGATCATCAACGACATCAAGGACGGCATGGCCAAGGGCCGCCCGATCCTGGTGGGTACCGCGACCATCGAGACGTCCGAGCACGTGTCCAACCTGCTCAACAAGGAAGGCATCGAGCACAAGGTCCTCAACGCCAAGTTCCACGAGAAGGAAGCCGAGATCATCGCCCAGGCCGGTCGCCCCGGCGCACTGACCATCGCCACCAACATGGCCGGTCGTGGTACCGACATCCTGTTGGGCGGTAACTGGGAAGTGGAAGTGGCCTCCCTCGACAACCCGACCCCCGAGCAGATCGCCCAGATCAAGGCGGACTGGCAGAAACGCCACCAGGCCGTGCTGGAATCCGGCGGTTTGCAGGTGATTGCGTCCGAGCGTCACGAATCGCGGCGTATCGACAACCAGTTGCGTGGTCGTGCCGGTCGCCAGGGCGACGCCGGTTCCAGCCGTTTCTACCTGTCCCTGGAAGACAGCCTGATGCGTATCTTCGCCTCGGACCGGGTGAAGAACTTCATGAAGGCCCTGGGCATGCAGTCCGGGGAAGCGATCGAACACCGCATGGTGACCAACGCCATCGAGAAGGCCCAGCGCAAGGTCGAAGGGCGTAACTTCGACATTCGCAAGCAACTGCTCGAGTTCGATGACGTCAACAACGAACAACGTAAAGTGATCTATCACATGCGTAACACGTTGCTGGCCGCCGACAACATTGGCGAAACCATCGCTGACTTCCGTCAGGACGTGCTCAACGCCACCGTCAGCGCGCACATCCCGCCGCAGTCGCTGCCTGAGCAGTGGGATGTGGCCGGCCTGGAAGCCGCGTTGAAAAGCGACTTCGGCGTCGACCTGCCGGTTCAGCAATGGCTGGACGAAGACGATCACCTGTACGAAGAGACGCTGCGCGAGAAGCTGATGACCGAGCTGCTGGCCGCGTACAACGAGAAAGAAGAGCAGGCGAGTGCCGAAGCACTGCGCACCTTCGAGAAGCAAATTGTCCTGCGCGTGCTGGACGACCTGTGGAAAGACCACCTGTCGACCATGGACCACTTGCGCCACGGTATCCATTTGCGTGGCTACGCCCAGAAGAACCCGAAGCAGGAGTACAAGCGCGAGTCGTTCACGTTGTTCTCCGAGCTGCTGGATTCGATCAAGCGCGACTCGATTCGCGTGCTGTCCCACGTTCAGGTGCGTCGCGAAGACCCGATCGAGGAAGAAGCACGCCTGCGTCAGGAAGCCGAGGCACTGGCTGCGCGCATGCAGTTCCAGCATGACGAAGCGCCTGGCCTGGACGCGCCTGAGGTATTGGGCGAAGAGGTCGATGTGGCCCTGGCTCAAACCCCGGTACGCAATGATCAGAAGCTGGGCCGCAATGAGCTGTGCTACTGCGGTTCGGGCAAGAAATTCAAACACTGCCACGGCCAGATCGAATAAGATTTTCGCCTGACGCTGCAACATCCTGCGCCGCGACCGGCATCAGCCGTCGCGGCGTTTTGCCATTAATTCCCGTCGACAGTGACGGCATACACATCCTCTCTCTCAAGGAGCGCATACATGGCTGTTGGTCTTGGTCCTTTGCCCACATTGCACCCGGTCGCCGGTTTTGAACTCGGTATCGCTTCGGCCGGTATCAAGCGTCCGGGGCGCAAGGATGTGGTGGTGATGCGCTGCGCTGAAGGCTCGACCGTCGCCGGTGTGTTCACCCTCAACGCCTTTTGCGCTGCGCCGGTGATCCTGGCCAAGCAACGTGTGGCCGGGTCGATTCGTTACCTGCTGACCAACACCGGCAACGCCAACGCCGGTACCGGCGAGCCTGGCCTGGTCGCCGCCGCGCGCACCTGCGCCAAGCTGGCCCAGTTGACCGGCGTAGACGCCAGCCAGGTGCTGCCCTATTCCACCGGTGTGATCGGTGAGCCGCTGCCGGTGGAGAAAATCGAAGGCGCCCTGCAAGCCGCGCTGGATGACCTGTCTGTGGATAACTGGGCGGCTGCGGCCACCGGCATCATGACCACCGACACCTTGCCCAAGGGCGCGAGCCGTCAGTTCGTGCACGATGGCGTCACCGTCACGGTGACCGGTATCAGCAAGGGCGCCGGCATGATCCGCCCGAACATGGCCACCATGCTCGGTTATATCGCCACTGACGCCAAGGTCTCCCGCGATGTGTTGCAGCGCCTGATGCTGGACGGCGCAAACAAGTCGTTCAACCGCATCACCATCGACGGTGACACCTCCACCAACGACTGCTGCATGCTGATCGCCACCGGCCAGGCCAACCTGCCGGAAATCACCTCCACCGAAGGCCCGCTGTTTGCAGCGTTGAAGCAGGCGGTATTCGAGGTGTGCATGGACGTGGCCCAGGCCATCGTGCGGGACGGCGAGGGCGCGACCAAGTTCGTCACCGTTGAAGTCAACGGCGGCGGCAACCATCAGGAATGCCTGGACGTGGGTTACACCGTGGCGCACTCGCCGCTGATCAAGACCGCATTGTTCGCTTCCGACCCGAACTGGGGCCGCATCCTCGCAGCCGTTGGTCGCGCCGGGGTGCCTGACCTGGACGTGAGCAAAATCGACGTGTTCCTCGGCGACGTGTGCATTGCCAGCCGTGGCGCCCGCGCCGAAACGTATACCGAAGCCCAGGGCTCGGCAGTGATGCAGCAGGAAGAAATCACCATCCGCATCGAGCTGGGTCGCGGCGAGTGCAGCGAAACCATCTGGACCACGGACCTGTCCCACGAATACGTGAAGATCAACGCGGAATATCGCACCTGAAAGCAGGAGCGAGCTTGCTCGAGAAAAACTCAACGCCACCGCGTTCATCCAGGGTGTACGCGTTATGGTTGACGTTCTTCGCGAGCAAGCTCGCTCCTACAAGGGTTACAACGAGAGGAAGCAGTGGCGGTGAAACGAGTGCATGTAGCAGCAGCGGTGATCCGCGGTGTCGATGGCAGGATCCTGCTGGCACGCCGCGCCGATACTCAACATCAAGGCGGCCTCTGGGAGTTTCCCGGCGGTAAGGTGGAGGCGGATGAGTCGGTCCCCACGGCCTTGTCCCGCGAATTGCAGGAAGAGCTGGGTATCCAGGTCACCACCGCGCGGCCGTTGATCCAGGTGCAACATGACTACCCGGACAAACAGGTGCTGCTGGATGTCTGGGAGGTCTCGGCCTTCACCGGCGAGCCCCACGGCGCTGAAGGGCAGCCGTTGGAGTGGGTGACGCCACGGGACCTGGTCAACTATGCGTTCCCAGCGGCGAATACACCGATTGTCGCTGCTGCGCGCTTGCCCGCCGAGTACCTGATCACCCCTGGCGAGCTGGAAACCCCGACGCTGCTGCGTGGCATCCAGAAGGCTATCGCCGGTGGCATCAAGCTGGTTCAACTGCGCGCACCCAACGGCTACGACCCCAAATACCGTGACCTGGCAGTGGATGCAGTGGGCCTGTGTGCCGGCAAGGCGCAATTGATGATCAAGGGGCCGTTCGAATGGCTGGGGGATTTCCCCGCAGCCGGCTGGCACATGACCTCGGCGCAATTGCGCAAATATGCGAGCAAGGGCCGTCCGCTGCCTAAGGATCGTTGGCTGGCGGCTTCTTGCCACAATGCTGAGGAGCTGGCGCTGGCGGAATTGATGGACGTGGATTTTGTCACGCTGTCACCGGTTCAGCCGACTCAAACCCATCCCGAGGCCCAGCCGTTGGGTTGGGAGCAGGCAGCGGAGCTGATCCGTGGGTTCAGCAAGCCGGTGTTCTTACTGGGCGGAGTTGGGCCTGCGCAGCGTGAACAGGCGTGGGCGGCTGGAGCGCAGGGTGTGGCGGGGATTCGGGCGTTTTGGCCCGAAGACTGATGCTGCTCTGGCGGGCGCTATCGGGATGTAGGAGCGAGCTTGCTCGCGAAAAGCGTCAACGATAACGCGAGCTTTCTGAATGGGCGCGGCGCCTGTGAGTTTTTCGCGAGCAAGCTCGCTCCTACACCCGATGAGGCCCTGTCAGTCACCCGGGAAACATCAGTGTGGCTTGGCCGCCGCCTGCCACAACACCTCGGCAACCCCTTGGCGCCTGGCAATCACCCTGGCCGCCACAAACAGCAAATCCGACAACCGATTGATATACGCCAACCCCACCCCCTCCAACGGCTCCAGCGCATTCAAATGCTGACAGCGACGTTCGGCACTGCGCGCCAAGCTGCGGCACACATGGGCCTGGGCGATCAGCGCTGAACCACCGGGCAGGATGAAATTCTCCAACGGCCCCACCTCTTCGTTCCAGCGATCGATTGCCGCTTCCAGCCGATCCACTTCCGCTGCAGTCAACGCCTTGTAAACCGGCATCGCCAGCTCGCCGCCGAGGTCGAACAATCGATGCTGACAGGGCGTGAGCACTTCGATGACATCATTCAATTCGGGGTGCTTGCCGCTCTGTTCCTCCAGATTGGCCAACAGCAACCCCAACTGACTGTTCAGCGTATCCACCTCGCCAATGGCCTCGACCCTGGGGTGATCCTTGGGCACGCGGCGGCCGTCGCCGAGGCCGGTTTCGCCCTGGTCGCCGGTGCGGGTGTAGATCTTTGACAGGCGAAAGCCCATGGTCATTGCTCCAGTCGGGTGAGTTCAGCAGGGGATAATTGGCTGCCGGCCAGCGGCAGGCGCAAGGTGAAACACGTGCCTTGGCCGAGGGTCGAGTGCACTTCCATCTGGCCCTTGTGGTTATTGGTAATGATGAAATACGACACCGACAACCCAAGCCCGGTGCCCTGGCCTATTTCCTTGGTGGTGAAGAACGGCTCGAAGGTGCGTTTGCGCACGTTTTCGCTCATGCCGATGCCATTGTCTTCCACCTGGATCTCGGCCCAGGGCGGGTTGAGGCGGGTGCGCAGGATGATGCGCCCCGGTTCGCTGTCGTCTTCACGCAGGTGAATCGCCTGGGCGGCATTTTTCAGCAGGTTGAGCAGCACTTGCTCCAGTTCGTTGGCCGTGCCCGGCACCGGGCCCAGTTGCGGATCGAACTGGCGGATGATTGCCTGGCCCTTGAAGTCAAAGCCGATGGCCAGGTCGAAATCGTTACCCGCGATCTCCACGGCCTGGTCGATCAGGGCCGGCAAGTCGCAGGGCGCCATTTGCCGATTGCTGCGTCGGCTGAAGCTGAGCATGTGCGTGACGATTTTCGCTGCACGCGCGCCCGCCTGTTGAATGCCGTCAAGTAACTGCGGGACTTCGCGCGCTTGCAGGTAACGATTGACCGTTTCCAGTTCGATACCTGCCTGTTCGGCGTGTTCCAGGTTCCTGGGCAGGTCGGGTGACAGGCGCCGCCGGATGTTTTGCACGTTGTGCAGGATCGCGCCCAGCGGGTTGTTGATTTCATGGGCCATGCCGGCCGCCAGACCACCGACCGAGAGCATTTTTTCCGATTGCACCATCATTTCTTCCAGGGACAGGCGCTGGGTGATGTCGTCGATGCGGATCACCACGCCACGCCCGGCACCGCCCATCAACGGGTAGAACGTCAGGGCGTAGTGCTTTGGCTCGTCGTCCTTGACCCAGGTGACCCGCTCGATCCGCTCCACCGTGTGCTGTTCCACCGTGGCCTTGATTTGCGGCAGGTACGGCTTGAGCGGTTGGAACGCGAGGAAGATCGGCTGATTGAGGGCTTCATCCAGGCGCGTGCCGGAAAGCGCAGTGGCTTCCTGATTCCACTGGGTGACGTAGAGCTGTTCGTCCAGGGCAATCAGCGCTGAAGGCATTGAGTCGATAATGCTGTTGAGGTAATTCTGAAAACCGGTGAGCTTTTTCTCGATTTTGCTGCGCACCTGGACTTCCAGTTCCAGCTTGCGGTTGGTATGGCGGGTTTCCTCGGCCAGGCCCTGGGCCTGGTCGTAGGCGGCCTGGGAATCATCCCGCGCACGTTTGAGCTGTTGTTCACGGGCCTCGATGCGCGACAGCATGGTGTTGAACGCTTCCGCCAGGCTGCCGATTTCGTCACGGTTGCCGGGGCCTGCGCGCAGGGCGTAGTTCTCTTCGCGCGTCACCTGGCGCGACAGTTCCTCAAGCTCATGGATGGGGCGGGTGATCAGGCGTTTGATCTGCCGGGCAATCACCAGCCACAGCAAGACGCTGAAAATCAGGATGCCCAGGCTCGCGGTCAGGGTGCCGGTATAGAACGCCACCGGTAGCTCACTGCTGGCCACCAGCAACAGATGCCCCGAAGGCTGGCCGGGGCGGGGCAGGGTGATGATCTGGTTGCTGCGAAACTCGGTGAGGCGCCAGGCTTCGACATGCCGGTAATTGTCGGGCAGGTGCAGGCGGTCGCCGTGTTGCATCTGCGCCAGGCGATTGCCCTCGCCGTCGTACAGGGCGGCGGCGCGCAACGGTGAATAGCTGGTCAGCTCATTGAGCAGGGCATCGGCCTTGTCCGGGGATTGAAGGGCCTCGGCGGCGAGTGCCGGGTTGGACACCAGTCGACCGATGGCCTGCAACGCCTGGGGCGCCATGCTTTCCTGGGAGATCCAGTAGGCGGCGCTGATAAAGGTCAGGTTGGCCACCAGCAATACGGTGGTCAGCAGTACCAGCAGGGCGGCCAGCAATTTCTGCCCTACCGGTAAGTTTTCAAGACGCTGGCGCAGTGGCATCAGGTTTTTCGCAGGCAATATATATAAGGCAGGGTAGCGCGTGCCTCAGTCGTGGGGCAATCGGCGTGCAACCAAGTGTTCGATCAAACGCGCCTGCACCTGCTGCAGATGCGGCAGCACCCGTCGATGGCGCGCCGCCGCCTGGCAGGCGTAGCCCAATAAGTAGCTGATTTCGGTACGCCGCGCGTTGGCCACGTCCTGGTACATGGACGAGTAGTTGGCCGCGGTGGCCTGGATCACCCGTTGCACTTCACTGAGCAAATCCTGCGCAGCCGCAGGCTGGCCGCAGCACTCCAGCAGTTCGCTCAATTCGGCGCACAAGGTGGCGACTTCGCATTGATGGGCCTGGAGTCCCCCGTTGCGGCAGTGGTAAAGCACGGTCAGTGGGTTGATCGCGCAATTGAGCGCCAGCTTGCGCCACAGGCGCGTGAGAATATCGGTGCTCCATTCATGGGCAATGGCGGCGGCCTGCAAGTCCTCCAGCCACAGCGGCGCGGTCGGGCGCGCGGGGTCCCCCAGCCAGGTGTAGCCGTGGCCGGCAAATACCACGCGCCACTCGCCATCGCGGAACGCGCCTTCGGTGCTGGAGGCAAAGATGCAACGCGCCTGCGGCACCTGCGCGGCGACGGCATCCTGGCTGCCGAGGCCGTTTTGCAGCAGGATCAGTTCCGCGTCAGGCGCCAGGCGATGTTGCAACTGTGCGACAGCGCTTTGGGCGTCGTAGGCTTTGCACGCCACCAGCAGGCGGTGGATAGGTTCAGGGCTGTCGGGCGTTTCGCCGGTTACGCGGTAGGTGTGCGCAACGCCTTGTTCGACCAGGGTCAGGCCCGCGCCCGACGCATAGCTGGCCAGGCGCGCCTGATCGCGCAGGATCAACCGCACCGGCACGCCCGCCCGCGCCAGACGCGTGGCCCAGAGGGTGCCCAGGCTACCGGCGCCGAGAATATGCCAGGTGGTCGCCATCAGTGTGTGCTCCTTGGGGTCGCCAGCGGTGAACGCGGCGAAAGAACCGCTATAATGCCCCGGCATTTTAGCTCGGGCGCGCTCCATCTCTACTGAGCCCGCCCCTTATATTGGAGAAATGACATGCCTTCGTTCGACGTGGTATCCGAACTGGACAAACACGAAGTCACCAACGCCGTCGAAAACGCCGTCAAGGAACTGGACCGTCGCTATGACTTGAAAGGCAAGGGCAGCTTCGAATTCAAGGAAAAGGAACTGACCGTCAACCTGACCGCTGAAGCCGATTTCCAGCTGGAAGCGATGATCGAAATCCTCAAGCTGGCCCTGGTCAAGCGCAAGATCGACGTGCAGTGCCTTGAAGTCAAGGACGCCTATGCTTCCGGCAAGCTGATGAAGCAGGAAGCCGTGCTCAAGGAAGGCATCGACAAGGAACTGGCGAAGAAGATCGTCGCCCACATCAAGGATGCCAAGCTCAAAGTCCAGGCGGCCATCCAGGGCGAACAGGTGCGTGTCACCGGCAAGAAGCGCGACGACCTGCAAGAGGCCATCGCGGCCCTGCGCGCCAAGACGTTCGACATGCCGCTGCAATTCAATAACTTCCGCGACTGATGGCCATTTGTGGAACCTGTGGCCGTTTTTGACGTCCCACGGCCCAGAATCGGCGCCTACAATTGAGCCCTACGGGCTCAATTGCGTTTTCAGGCAGTCAATCAAGCCGCATATCCGCTAAGACAGGAGAAGCTACATGGATTTAAACGCAGAAGTGGATCACTTGATCAAAACCTCGCAGTCCTGGATCCCGATGATCATGGAATACGGCAGCCGGGTGCTGCTGGCCGTTATCACCCTGGCCATCGGTTGGTGGCTGATCAACGTGTTTACCCACCGCGTAGGGCGCCTGCTGGCGCTGCGTAACGCCGACCTGGCGCTGCAGCACTTCATCACCAGCCTTGCGAACATTGCGCTGAAAGTCATGCTGATCGTCAGCGTGGCGTCGATGATCGGCGTGGCGACCACCTCGTTCGTCGCCGCCATCGGTGCGGCTACCCTGGCGATTGGCCTGGCACTGCAAGGCAGCCTGGCCAACTTCGCCGGCGGCGTGCTGATCCTGCTGTTCCGTCCGTTCCGTATCGGTGACTGGATCGAAGCCCAGGGCACCTCGGGCACCGTCGACAGTATCCAGATTTTCCACACGGTGCTGCGTACCGGCGACAACAAGACCGTGATCGTGCCGAACGGCATTCTGTCCAACGGCATCATCACCAACACCAACCGCCAGCCGACCCGCAAGGTCGTATTCGATGTGGGCGTGGACTACGAGGCTGACCTGCAGAAAGCCCGTGAAGTGTTGCTGGAACTGGCCAAGGACCCGCGCGTGCTGGCGGACCCTGCGCCCGTCGCAGTGGTATCGACCCTGGGCGACAGTTCCATCACCGTTTCCCTGCGCTGCTGGACCAAAACTGCGGATTATTGGGATGTTGTGTTCATGCTCAATGAACTGGCGCGCGACCGCTTGAAAGCGGCGGACATTGATATTCCGTTCCCGCAGCGCGTTATTCGCGTGATGCAGGAAGCCCCGGTGAAGTGATAAAGCCGTGTTGCCTTTAAGTTGGCCGAAAGGTCAGCTTAAACGCGACAGTGAAATATCGTTATTGGCTGTCATACGGAATAGTTACTTAGCTTGCTAGTTACTTTTTCGTTGCCATATAACTGCAATAAAAAAGCCGCTCCCTTGTAAACAGGGGAGCGGCTTTTATTCAAGGTCGAAACCTTAAGTCATCGTTGTAACGGCTTGCGCAATTACAGGATGTTCAACGGGTAGTTCGCGATCAGACGCAGTTCGTCGATCGAAGGCGAACCGTAGTAAACGCCATCACCGGAACGATAGGTCGCTTGACGCAGACGCAGGCTGAGGTTTTTAGCCGGGCCGCTCTGGATCACGTACTTGGCTTCGATGTCACGTTCCCACTCTTTACCGTTGCTGGTGGTGGCCGTGTTGGCGCCGCTACCGGTAACGTAACGGGTCATGAAGCTCAGGCCGGGAATGCCGAAGGTCGCCATGTTGATGTCGTAACGCGCCTGGTAGGACTTCTCGCCTTCGGCGTTGAAGTCGGAACGGGCGATGGAGTTGGCCAGGAACACGGTGCCGCCGCCATCTACGCCATAGCCGTAGTCGCCGTCGCCGGAAACCTTCTGCGCAGCCAGGGTAAAGGTGTGAGCGCCGATGGTGTACGCGCCCTGCAGGCTGAATGCGCGGTTGTCGAGCTTGGTCACGCCATCTTTCGCCGCGCGCTGCAGGCCGGCGCCTTCGCTCTTGGTGTCGTAGATGTTGAAGTCCAGCGCGAACGACTGGTCATCGCTCAGGGCGTGGGTCCAGTTCAGGTTGCTGTAGTACTTGCGGAAGTAATCTTCGGTTTTCGCGTAGTACAGGCTGCCGGTGACTTCAGGCGTGAAGGCATAGACGCCGCCGACAAAGTCGGTCTTGGTCAGGCCCAGGCTGTCATGGAAGGTCTGGTTCTGCGCGACGCTGGAAGTGAAGTGACCGCCTTCGAGCTTCAGGCCCTTGATTTCGTTGCTGGTGATCGAGATACCTTGTGGCAGCTCGGGCAGCAGGCGGCTGTCATCGGAAGCGAATACAGGGGCTGTGGTGTACTGGTCACCGATTTTCAGCACGGTATTGGAGATGCGGAACTTAACGGCAGCGCCGCCTTTGGAGTAATCGTCCTGCGAGCGACCGTCGGAACCGGTAGGGAACAGGCCGGTGCCGGCGCGGCCCTTGCCGCTGTCGAGCTTGAGGCCCATCAGGCCGATCACGTCGACACCGACACCAACGGTGCCCTGGGTGAAGCCCGATTCGTACAACGCGTTGAAGCCCAGGCCGGTTTCTTCGGCACGGCTTTTGGAGCCGGGGCCCGACGGGTTGTTACGGAAGTCGCGGCTGAAGTACAGAGCGCGAGTATTGATGCTGAACGTGCTGTCTTCAACAAAGCCCTTGGAATCGTCCTGGGCGGACGCCATTGCGAACTGCGAGGTGCCTGCTGAAACAGCCAGGGCGATCATGCTCCACTTCATCACGCGCATCGTGATTTGCTCCTTTGGTTTTAGGAAGAGTACTGCCGTCCCACCTGTATTTTTATCTGGGCGGCTCTTTCTTTATTGTGTCGGCGCAAAGTTATCTCACGCCGGCGCTATTGACGATACTTACTCAACTATCCTTTCAGCTTCTTTACGAGGCTGTCGTAAATTGCTAGCTCCGTGTCGCAAATCACAGCCCGGCTATCACCCGGCTGACAACTTCAATGTTCTCTTCAAACGGTTTAAAAGTTTGAAACTCGTCCCTGATACACATTGAAACGCTACTGTTTCCTATCGCGAAACCCTGGCATCCCTCCAGGTGTCGTTGCCGACGATAAGGAGGTGAATGCAACAAGCGTGCACAAAGCGCTGATCGAATGTCATTTTTTCGTGAAAAATGTTACGGGAATGTAAAAACCGCATAAACACGGGCCCTTTAAGCCGTTTGGTTCTCACTTGGCATGCGGGTGTTAACCCCGTTCAGGTGGTCCGCCACATCCGCACCTGAGCAAAACGTTACCGATTGACCCTCCAGTGGGTAGCCTTGGACCTCTTTGAGGCACGGCTGGGTCATTTTGGTGCATCCCCTCGAGGCCCGAGTTAGGGTGGTTCAAACCTCCCGTTGCCTCGAAAGGGTGCGTGGATGCGATCCGTCTGCCTCAAGGCTTCCTGCGCATTCACCGTGAAGCCGTGAGCATTCGGCGTTATGCTGGGCACCTGAAATTGACCTGCCGAACGGAGTGCCCACGTGTTCGCTTTAGATCAACGCCTGCAACAAGACACTCTGGCCATTGGGGACTTCCCGCTCTGTCGCCTGCTGCTGTCCAATGACGCGAACTACCCCTGGTTCATCCTGGTGCCGCGTATCAACGGTATCAACGAAGTGTTTCAGATGGATGTCGCCGATCAACAGCGGTTGTGGCAGGAAACGACGACCCTCGCCCAGCTGCTGAACGAAGGCCTGTGCGCCGACAAGATGAACATCGGCGCGCTGGGCAATGTCGTCAGCCAGTTGCATGTGCATGTCATCGTGCGCAAGCGCGATGACGCAGCCTGGCCGGCGCCGGTGTGGGGCAGGCATCCGGCCGTTCCCTACAGCCCGGAGCAGCTGGCGGCGATCCGCAGCCGACTGCGCGAATTATTGCCTGCCGACTTCATTTTTACCCAGGACTGAACCATGGACCTGCAAGATCGCGTCACCGACCTGGAAAGCCGCCTGGCCTTCCAGGACGATACCATCGAAACCCTCAATGACATTCTGGTCGCCCAGCAGCACGCCGTGGAGCGCCTGCAATTGCAGATGAACGCATTGCTCAAGCGCCAGGAAGAGATGGGCGGCCAGTTCGAAACCTCGGAAGAAGAAGCACCGCCGCCGCACTATTGAATGAGCGCGCAATAAAAAACCGCGATCCGGGCAACGCCGGATCGCGGTTTTTTTGCAGCGCCGTCTGGAATCAGCGACGCGGCAGGGCAGCGATTACATCTTCAGCTTGCAGGCCTTTGTCGCGGTTCATCACCGAGAACTCCACGCGCTGGCCTTCGACCAGGACGCGGTGGCCTTCACCGCGGATAGCCCGGAAGTGGACGAAGATATCGTCGCCCGAGTCGCGCGAAATGAAGCCGAAGCCTTTGGAGGTGTTGAACCACTTGACGGTCCCGGTATCCCGGTTGGTCATGTCGTAGTTTTGCGACGCGGCCGCTGGGGACGAACGGTAGAAGCTGATGGCCAGGTGAAGAACGATGGCGACCACAGCAATCACCAGGCTGAGCAGGATGGCCGGATGGCCGCCCACTTCAGGCATGGGTGCCAGCAGGGTGAGGGTTTGAACGACAACGGTCAGTACCAGCAGCGCGCTGACCAGGTTTTGCAGTTGATGACGCGTGCCTTTGTTCCAGTAAGGGATTACCGGTGCCAGTGTCAGGTTGAGAAGGCCGAACAAGGCCAGGTATAGAGCGTCGTGTTGTTGCAGGTAGGGCAGGCTTTCAGGCTGCAGGCTCGGGATAAAGGACAGCAGCAAAGCCGCAACGCCCGTCAGCAGGTGGACGATTTTCAACATTTTGATTAACTCACGTTAAGACGGATCACAAGGAAGAGCTGACTGGCACGGTTCGCTTCTGAACAATGGGAGGCGTTGAGCACGTGCGCGGGTATCAGCCTATGTGACGTGCCGCAGAAATGAACGGCAGCCACACGATGCCTATTTAACAGCAAAGGCTGTGCCTACTCAAATCAAGCGTTTCGGGGTGTTGCAATCGCGGCGGCATTTTTGCGCCGAAGGCTTGTCCTAGACGGGTGCAGGTAATTTGAGCGGCCTCTCGAGCGTTTTTCCTACAGGATACCGGCTCGCCGGCCGCTGCCTCGCAAGTGATGCGGGGCGATTTGCCGCACGTCGCCTGGACGTGCCGGGCTGCACGTGAGCGACACTCTTGCTAGAGTGGTCCTGCACCTGATCAATGAATGCTCATCAATTGAAGGGGAAAAACATGGCAATCGATATTGGTATCAGTGAAGAAGACCGTAAATCCATCGTCGACGGACTTTCGCGGCTGCTGTCCGATACCTATGTACTGTATCTGAAGACCCACAACTTCCATTGGAACGTCACGGGCCCCATGTTTCGTACGCTGCACCTGATGTTCGAGGAGCAGTACAACGAACTGGCGCTGGCGGTGGATTCCATCGCCGAGCGTATCCGTGCCCTGGGCTTCCCGGCGCCGGGCGCCTACTCGATCTACGCCCGTCTGTCTTCGATCAAGGAAGAAGAGGGTGTGCCGAGCGCCGAAGAGATGATCAAGCAACTGGTGGCCGGCCAAGAGGCCGTCACTCGCACCGCGCGGGGCATTTTCCCGTTGCTCGACAAGGTCAGCGATGAGCCGACGGCTGACCTGCTGACCCAGCGTATGCAAGTGCACGAAAAAACCGCCTGGATGCTGCGCTCGCTGCTCGAAAACCAGTAACCGTCAAGCTTGGGTGGCGTCTTCATGCCGCCACCCACTTGTTTCCCTGTGTTTCCTGGCGTTGTCCTACGACGCCCAACTCCCGCGTCTTCTGGCTGCGCATCGCTTCCTGCGGTTTTATAGGCCTACCGTCCAATGGGACAAACCCATGGACCGTTGTTTGGCAAGGGAGTGTCAGGTGTATGTCGTGTGGATTGGGTAAGGGCGTGGAAACCGCAGGTTTTCACAAGATAAAGGTCGACCCTTTCGCGAAAGGGTTCGACATGGGGCTCGCCAAACCCTTATCGCGGTCGGTGCGCCTCAACGGGTTTTCCACGTGCCTGCGGCTTGAACAGATCTATTGGAACATCCTGACGGAAATAGCCAGGATCAATACCTGCTCGGTCAGTGCGTTGTTGTCCTACGTCGACCGCGAAGTGCATCTGCGTTATGGCGGTGTGAAGAACTTCAGCGGGCTGGTGCGGGTGGTGTGCGTCGTTCACCTGTTGAAAGATCGCGTTGGCACCTGCGGGTCAGTCTGACTGGAGGGCGCGAGGGCCCGGCCCATGCTTGCGGCGGGCCGGGCCTCGGGCAGAAAGCCGGCTGCGCTGCCTCGATTTACCAGATATAATCCCGCGCTTTGCTGCGCATGCCGGGTTATATGCACGACGGCAAGGCGTGGCGCCGTTACGATCTGATCGCCGAGACATCTCCATGCCCATGTACGACTATCAATGTGCTTCCTGTGGTCATCAGTTGGAAGCCATTCAGAAGATCAGCGCCGCGCCGTTGGTCGATTGCCCAGCCTGCCAGGCACCTGAGTTGAAAAAGATGTTGTCCATGCCGGGCTTCCGCCTGAGCGGCAGCGGCTGGTACGAGACCGATTTCAAGACCGGCGCCAAGAAGAACCTGGCGGGCGGCGACAAAGCAGACTGAGTTGAACTCTACGCGCAGGCTCCTGCATTATCCGTCCCCTGCTTTAATGTACGGTGACGCGGCAGGCCTGCCACCGAATTTCGAATTACGAGAAGTGAAACCACTACCATGATGCGCAGCCACTATTGCGGCCAACTGAACGAGACCCTGGAAGGTCAGGAAATCACCCTTTGCGGATGGGTTCACCGTCGCCGCGACCACGGCGGGGTGATCTTCCTCGATATCCGTGATCGTGATGGTCTGGCCCAGGTGGTGTTCGACCCGGATCGCGCCGAGAGCTTCGCTGCCGCCGACCGCGTGCGCAGCGAATACGTCGTGAAAATCACCGGCAAGGTGCGTCTGCGCCCGGCCGGTGCGGTGAACAAGAACATGGCGTCCGGCGGCATTGAAGTGCTGGGCTATGAACTGCAAGTGCTGAACGAGTCGGAAACCCCGCCGTTCCCGCTCAACGAATATTCCGACGTTGGCGAGGAAACTCGCCTGCGCTATCGCTTCCTGGACCTGCGTCGCCCGGAAATGGCCGAGAAGCTGCGTCTGCGCTCGCGCATGACCACCAGCATCCGCCGCTTCCTCGACGAGAACGGCTTCCTTGACGTTGAAACGCCGATCCTCACCCGCGCCACCCCGGAAGGCGCGCGTGACTATCTGGTGCCTAGCCGTACCCACCCAGGCAGCTTCTTCGCCTTGCCGCAATCGCCGCAACTGTTCAAGCAGCTGCTGATGGTGGCCGGCTTCGACCGTTACTACCAGATCGCCAAGTGCTTCCGCGACGAAGACCTGCGCGCCGACCGCCAGCCGGAATTCACCCAGATCGACATCGAGACCAGCTTCCTCGATGAAAAAGAGATCATGGGCCTCACCGAACAAATGATCCGCAACCTGTTCAAGGAAGTGCTGGACCTGGAATTCGGCGACTTCCCGCACATGACCTTCGAAGAAGCCATGCGCCGCTACGGTTCCGACAAGCCGGACCTGCGTAACCCGCTGGAGCTGGTGGACGTGGCCGACCAGTTGAAAGAAGTCGACTTCAAGGTGTTCAGCGGCCCGGCCAACGACCCGAAATGCCGTATCGCCGCCCTGCGCGTGCCGGGCGGCGCGAGCATGCCGCGCAAGCAGATCGACGACTACACCAAGTTCGTCGGCATCTACGGTGCCAAGGGCCTGGCTTACATCAAGGTCAACGAGCGCGCCAATGGCGTTGACGGTCTGCAATCGCCGATCGTTAAAAACATCCCGCTGGACAACCTGAACGAAATCCTCGATCGCGTTGGTGCAGTCGATGGCGACATCGTGTTCTTCGGTGCCGACAAGGCCAAGATCGTCAGCGAGGCCCTGGGCGCGCTGCGCATCAAGCTGGGCCACGACCTGAACCTGCTGACCTGCGAATGGGCGCCGATGTGGGTTGTCGACTTCCCGATGTTCGAAGAAAACGACGACGGCAGCTTCAGCGCCTTGCACCACCCGTTCACCGCGCCGAAGTGCTCCCCGGCCGAGCTGGAAGCCAACCCGGCCGGCGCGCTGTCCCGTGCCTACGACATGGTGCTCAACGGCACCGAGTTGGGTGGCGGCTCGATCCGTATCCACCGCAAGGAGATGCAACAAGCGGTATTCCGCCTGCTGGGCATCAACGAAGCGGAACAGGAAGAGAAGTTCGGCTTCCTGCTCGACGCGCTGAAATACGGCGCGCCGCCGCACGGTGGCCTGGCGTTCGGCCTGGACCGTCTGGTGATGCTGATGACCGGCGCCCAGTCGATCCGTGAAGTGATTGCGTTCCCGAAAACCCAGAGCGCCGCGGACGTCATGACACAGGCCCCGGGTGTGGTGGATGCCAAGGCACTGCGCGAACTGCACATCCGCCTGCGCGAGACGCCGAAGGCTGAGTAAGGCTGCTGCGTGAAAGCGCGATAAGGTTGTAAGCAGTCAAAAAGGCGCATCTTCGGATGCGCCTTTGCG
The DNA here is from genome assembly GCF_900004785.1 of Pseudomonas sp. 28 E 9. Classification (NCBI taxonomy): domain Bacteria; kingdom Pseudomonadati; phylum Pseudomonadota; class Gammaproteobacteria; order Pseudomonadales; family Pseudomonadaceae; genus Pseudomonas; species Pseudomonas sp. 28 E 9. The sequence goes on from NZ_CVTK01000057.1 coordinate 301,717, forward strand.
TTTAAAAGAGGGAAATCTCGCCGGCGGCGGGATTGATAGGTTTCTAGAGAATTTCGGAGTTGTGTAATGGCTGGCCATTCCAAGTGGGCGAACATCAAGCACCGCAAAGAGCGTCAGGATGCCAAGAAAGGCAAGATTTTCACCAAGTGGATTCGCGAACTGACCGTCGCCGCCCGCCAGGGCGGCGGTGACCCGGGCTCCAACCCGCGCCTGCGCCTGGCGCTGGACAAAGCGCTCGGCGCCAACATGAGCCGCGACATCATCGATCGCGCCGTGGCCCGTGGTGCCGGTGCGGCCGATACCGACGACATGGTCGAATTGACCTACGAAGGCTACGGCCCGGGCGGCGTGGCGGTGATGGTCGAATGCATGACCGACAACCGCAACCGTACCGCCGCAGCGGTGCGCCACGCGTTCAGCAAGTGCGGCGGCAACCTGGGGACCGACGGTTCGGTGGCCTACCTGTTCGAGCGCAAGGGGCAGATCACCTTTGCTCCGGGCACGGATGAAGACGCGCTTATGGAAGCCGCGATGGAGGCGGACGCCGATGACGTCGTCACCAACGAAGATGGCTCCATTGACGTGTTCACCTCGTTCGCCAGCTTCTACTCAGTGCGCAATACCCTGGAAGCCGCAGGCTTCAAGGGCACCGACGCGGAAATCGTGATGCTGCCGACCACCAGCGCCGAACTCGACCTGGACGGTGCGCAGAAGGTGTTGAAGCTGCTGGACATGCTCGAAGACCTGGATGATGTGCAGAATGTGTACTCCAACGCCGACATCCCCGAGTCCGTGGCTGAACAGCTAGTCTAAAAAGCGATGAGGTCAAAATGTGGGAGGGGGCTTGCCCCCGATGAGGGAGTGTCAGCAGGCACATTTGTGACTGACCCACCGCCATCGGGGGCAAGCCCCCTCCCACATTGGATTCTCGCTGTATCGAAAAATGTACTTATTTAACCCGCAGGCGTTATGACTTTAATCCTAGGTATCGACCCCGGTTCGCGCATCACCGGTTTTGGCGTGGTGCAGCAGACCCCGCGCGGCTGCGTGTATGTTGCCTCGGGCTGCATCCGCACGGGCGCGGGCGAACTGGCCGAACGCCTGCAGATCGTCTATCGCGGCGTACGGGAAGTCATCCAGACCTATGGCCCGGTGACCATGGGCATCGAAAAAGTCTTTATGGCCAAGAATGCCGATTCGGCGTTGAAGCTCGGTCAGGCGCGTGGCGCGGCCATCGTGGCGGGGGCCGAGGAGGGCATGGAGATCGCCGAATACACCGCGACCCAGGTCAAGCAGGCCGTCGTGGGTACGGGTGGAGCCAATAAAGAGCAGGTGCAGATGATGGTCATGCACATGCTCAAACTTACCTCGAAACCCCAGATCGACGCCTCCGACGCCCTGGCCATTGCCATTTGCCACGCCCACACCCGCTCCAGCCTGCTGCCCCATGGCCTGGGTGCGGCACGCAGTCGTGGCGGACGCCTGCGTCTCTGATAGCATCAGCGCAATCGTTATTTCCGGTCAGGCCTGCTCTGACCCCCAAGCTTTAAGGATCTGAACCGTGATTGGACGCTTGCGCGGCACCCTGGCTGAGAAACAGCCGCCGCACCTGATTCTGGATGTGAATGGATTGGGTTATGAGCTTGAAGTGCCCATGACCACCTTGTACCGCTTGCCGTCGGTCGGCGAGCCGATAACCTTGCACACGCATTTAGTGGTGCGCGAAGACGCGCAACTGCTCTATGGTTTCATCGGCAAGCGCGACCGCGATTTCTTCCGCGAGCTGATTCGGCTCAATGGCGTCGGGCCCAAATTGGCCCTGGCATTGATGTCGAGCCTGGAAGTGGATGAACTGGTACGCGCCGTTTCAGCCCAGGACACCTCGGCCCTGACCAAGGTGCCGGGTGTGGGCAAGAAAACCGCCGAGCGTTTGCTGGTGGAACTCAAGGACCGTTTCAAGGCCTGGGAAGTGGTGCCGAGCATGTTCGCCCTGGTCCCGAACCAGCCGGATATGCCGGCAGGCCAGGTCGCCAGTGCCGAAAGCGATGCGGTCAGTGCGTTGATCTCCCTGGGCTACAAGCCGCAGGAGGCCAGCAAGGCCGTATCGGCCATCAAGGACAAGAACCTGAGCAGTGAAGACATGATCCGCCGAGCCCTGAAGGGAATGATTTAAGTGATAGAAGCTGATCGTCTGATCGCGGCTACCGGCCCGCGCGACCGTGAAGAAGTCCAGGACCGCGCCATCCGCCCCCTGAGCCTGGCCGACTATATCGGCCAGCCCACCGTGCGCGAACAGATGGAGCTGTTCATCCAGGCCGCACGCGGGCGCAGTGAGTCGCTGGACCACACGCTGATCTTCGGTCCGCCGGGCCTGGGCAAGACCACCCTGGCCAACATCATTGCCCAGGAAATGGGCGTGTCGATCAAGTCCACGTCCGGCCCGGTGCTGGAGCGCCCCGGCGACCTGGCCGCGTTGCTGACCAATCTGGAACCCCACGACGTCCTGTTTATCGACGAGATCCACCGGTTGTCGCCGATTGTCGAAGAAGTGTTGTACCCGGCGATGGAGGACTTCCAGCTCGACATCATGATCGGCGAAGGCCCGGCGGCCCGTTCGATCAAGCTTGACCTGCCGCCGTTCACGCTGGTGGGGGCCACGACCCGCGCGGGCATGTTGACCAACCCGCTGCGAGACCGTTTCGGCATTGTTCAACGTCTGGAGTTCTATAGCACGGCAGACCTTGCGACCATCGTCAGCCGTTCGGCGAACATCCTCGGCTTGCCGCTGGACCCGGAAGGCGCGTTCGAAATCGCCCGGCGTGCCCGCGGTACACCTCGGATCGCCAACCGCTTGCTGCGCCGTGTGCGCGATTTTGCCGAGGTACGCGCCAAGGGGCATATCACCAAGGCGGTCGCGGACCTGGCCTTGAACCTGCTGGATGTGGACGAACATGGCTTCGATCACCAGGATCGGCGTCTGCTCCTGACCATGATCGAGAAGTTCGACGGCGGCCCGGTGGGCGTGGACAGCCTCGCTGCAGCCATCAGTGAAGAGCGTCACACCATTGAAGATGTACTGGAGCCCTACCTGATCCAGCAGGGCTATATCATGCGCACGCCGCGGGGCAGGGTGGTGACGCGTCATGCCTATCTGCACTTTGGGCTAAACATTCCGTCACGATTGGGAGAGATGCCTGTGGTAGACGAATTCCTTGATGCGGTAGACGATTAAAAACTGTAGGAGCGAGCTCGCTCGCGAAAAACGTCAACGATAACGCGGTATGTCTGGTTATACGCGTCGCGCTCAGGGGCTTCGCGAGCAAGCTCGCTCCTACAGGGTATTTGCCATGTGGGGTGATTTATCTGAAGTTTGTGCTGTCCCAGTGTCTGGCGTCGTCATTCAGGCGTTGGAAATGTGTTCAGGTATTGAAAAAACAGTTGTCCAGCCGGATTGGCAACCTGAGGAGTAAGCACTAGAGTATGCGCGCGCAAAACGGGGATCAGTCGTTCGCACATCGCTGTCGCGTTTATTACGAGGACACTGATGCCGGCGGCATCGTTTATTACGTCAATTACCTGAAATTCATGGAACGGGCTCGAACCGAGCGGCTAAGGGAGCTGGGCTTTGCCCAATCCACGCTGGCCGGGGAGGACCTGTTATTCGTCGTGCATTCCAGCGAGGCGCGTTACCACGCACCGGCGCGACTGGACGATGAGTTGCTGGTCAGCGCTGAAGTCATCGAATTGAACCGTGCCAGCCTGCGATTCAAGCAGCAGGTCAGGCGGGCTACGGATGCAACGCTGCTCTGTGAGGGGCAGTTCCTGGTGGCATGTGTACGCACCAACAGTTTGAAACCTCGGGCCATTCCCGAAACTCTACGTGCGGCCTTTGCTGCCGTGAGCGGCGCGGGTAAACAATCAAAGCAGGAGATTTAGCGTGGAACCTACCGTCGTCGACCATTCCTCGATGTGGAGCCTGGTCAGTAATGCCAGTATCGTGGTGCAACTGGTCATGCTGACCCTGGTAGCCGCATCGGTTACCTCTTGGGTCATGATTTTTCAGCGCAGCAACCTGCTGCGTGCCGGTCGACGCGCCCTGGAGAGCTTCGAGGAGCGCTTCTGGTCGGGTATCGACCTGTCCAAGCTGTATCGCCAGGCCGGCAGCAATCCGGACCCGGATTCGGGCGTCGAGCAAATCTTCCGCGCCGGCTTCAAGGAATTCTCGCGCCTGCGCCAGCAGCCGGGCGTTGACCCGGAAGCTGTGATGGAAGGCGTGGCCCGAGCCATGCGCGTGGCCATCTCCCGCGAAGAAGAGAAGCTGGAGCAAAGCCTGCCGTTCCTGGCGACCGTCGGCTCCGTCAGCCCGTACATCGGCCTGTTCGGTACCGTATGGGGCATCATGAACTCCTTCCGGGGTCTGGCCCAGGCGCAGCAGGCGACCCTGGCCACCGTGGCTCCGGGCATTGCCGAAGCCCTGATCGCCACCGCGATCGGCCTGTTCGCCGCTATCCCCGCAGTAATCGCCTACAACCGTTTTGCCGCCACCAGCGAAACCTTGATCGGCCGTTACTACACCTTCGCCGATGAATTCCAGGCGATCCTGCACCGTAAAGTGCACACCAGCGAAGAATAAGCAGGTAATTCCCAATGGCTTTAATCGCTCGAGCTCGCAAAAAGCGCAAGCCGGTCGCCGAGATGAACGTAGTGCCCTACATCGACGTGATGCTGGTGCTGCTGGTTATCTTCATGGTGACCGCGCCGATGCTCAACCAGGGCGTGAAGGTTGATCTGCCCAAGGTTTCCAGTGAAGCCTTGCCGCAGGACAACAACACTCAGGTCCTGACCATTTCGATCAAGGCTGACAAGACCTACTACTGGAACCTTGGCAGCGAAGTCGACACGCAGAAACAGCAGGACAAGGCCCTGACCTTGCCGGCGATGACCGATGCCGTGACCAAGATCATTCGCTCCGGCAACGAAGGCGGCAAGCACACCCAGGTGTTCATCCGCGGCGACAAGTCGGTCGACTACGGTTCCGTCATGGGCGCCATGGGCGGGCTGCAGAAGGCCGGCGTGGGTAACGTTGGCTTGATTACCGAGGCGCCCTGATGCAGCAACAGCGAGAGCCGTCCGCCTCGGAAAGCTTCTTCTGGCCTAGCGTCTGGGCAATTGCCCTGCACGTCCTGGTGTTCGGCATGCTGTTTGTCAGCTTTGCCATGACCCCGGACCTGCCGCCAGCCAAGCCGATCGTGCAGGCGACCCTGTATCAGCTGAAATCGAAAAGTCAGGCCACCACCCAGACCAATCAGAAGATTGCGGGTGAGGCCCAGAAGTCGGCTGCGCGCCAGACCGAAGTCGAGCAGATGGAACAGAAGAAGGTCGAGCAGGAAGCGGTGAAGGCTGCTGCGGAACAAAAGAAAGAAGAGGCGGCTCAAAAGGCCGAGGAATCGAAAAAGGCTGACGAAGCGAAGAAAGCCGACGAGGCGAAAAAGGCTGATGAAGCCAAGAAGTCCGAGAAAGCTGCCGAAGCCAAAAAGGCCGAAGAGAAACAATTGGCTGATATAGCCAAGAAGAAGTCCGAAGAAGAAGCCAAGAAAGCTGCCGAAGAAGAGGCCAAGAAAAAGGCCGCTGAGGAAGCCAAGAAAAAGATCGTCGAAGACGCGAAGAAGAAAGCCGCCGAAGACGCCAAGAAAAAAGCTGAAGCAGACGAGGCGAAGAAGAAAGTCGCCGACGACGCGAAGAAGAAAGCTGCCGCCGACGCCTCCAAGAAAAAGGCCCAGGAAGCAGCCCGTAAATCCGCCGAAGAGAAAAAGGCCCAGGCCCTGGCAGATTTGCTTTCCGACACGCCGCAGCGTCAGCAAGCCTTGGCCGATGAACGTGGCGATGAAGTCGCGGGCAGTTTTGACGACCTGATTCGGGCGCGGGCAGCGGAAGGCTGGACACGTCCACCTTCGGCACGTAAAGGCATGACAGTAGTGCTGCAGATCGGCATGTTGCCGGACGGTACGGTGACTTCGGTCAGCGTGGCCAAGTCCAGTGGTGACGGTTCGTTCGACAGTTCGGCGGTTGCCGCAGTCAAGAATATTGGCCGGTTGACCGAGATGCAGGGAATGAAACCAAGCGACTTCGCTCCCTATCGTTCATTCAAGATGACATTCACACCTGAGGATCTAGCCTTGTGAGAAACCTTCTTCGAGGAATGCTTGTCGTTATTTGCTGTATGGCAGGGATAGCGGCGGCGGATGAAAAGAACATCCTGGTTACCAGCGGCAGCGATCGGGCCACCCCGATCGCGGTAGTACCGTTCGGCTGGCAGGGCGGCAGCGTGCTGCCGGATGACATGGCCCAGATCGTCAGCGACGACCTGCGCAACTCCGGCTACTACGCACCGATTCCAAAAGGCAACATGATCAGCCAGCCCAACCAGGCCAGCGAAGTCGTGTTCCGTGACTGGAAAGCGGTGGGCGCGCAGTACCTGATGGTCGGCAACATCACGCCGGCCGGCGGTCGCCTGCAAATCACCTACACCTTGTTCAACGTGGCCACCGAGCAGCAGGTCCTGACCGGCAATGTCTCCGGCACCGCAGAACAACTGCGTGACATGGCCCACTACATTTCGGACCAGTCGTTTGAAAAGCTCACCGGTATCAAGGGGGCGTTCTCCACGCGCCTGTTGTATGTGACCGCTGAGCGTTTCTCTGTCGACAACACCCGCTACACCCTGCAGCGTTCGGACTACGACGGTGCGCGTGCAGTGACCTTGCTGCAGTCCCGTGAGCCCATTCTGTCGCCGCGCTTCGCGCCGGACGGCAAGCGTATTGCCTACGTATCGTTCGAACAGAAGCGTCCACGTATCTTCGTCCAGCACATTGATACCGGCCGTCGCGAGCAGATCACCAACTTCGAAGGCCTCAACGGTGCACCGGCCTGGTCGCCGGATGGTTCGCGCCTGGCATTTGTGCTGTCCAAGGACGGCAACCCGGATATCTACGTGATGAATATGGCCTCGCGTCAGCTCTCGCGTGTGACCAGCGGCCCGGGTATCAACACCGAACCGTTCTGGGGTAAAGATGGTTCGACCATCTACTTCACCTCTGACCGTGGCGGCAAGCCTCAGGTCTACAAGGCAAATGTAAACGGCGGCGGCGCGGAACGTGTGACCTTTATCGGTAACTACAACGCCAATCCCAAGCTTTCGGCCGATGAAAAGACGTTGGTAATGATTCACCGTCAGGATGGTTTCACTAATTTCCGGGTTGCGGCCCAGGATTTGCAGCGCGGAACCGTGAAAATCCTTACAGATACCAACCTTGATGAGTCAGCCACTGTTGCGCCCAACGGCACCATGGTAATCTACGCCACCCGCCAGCAGGGCCGGGGAGTCTTGATGCTCGTGTCCATCAACGGACGCGTAAGGCTCCCGCTTCCTACCGCACAAGGCGAAGTCAGAGAACCATCCTGGTCCCCTTACCTGAACTGACGCGGCGCTACAAAAAGAAGTACTTAACACACTGGGGTTCATTAGGAGTTTCACGATGGAAATGCTGAAGTTTGGTAAGTTTGCTGCTCTGGCTCTGGCTCTGTCCGTAGCCGTTGGTTGCTCCTCTAAAGGCGGCGACAATGCCGGTGAAGGCGCAGCTGTTGATCCAAACGCTGGTTACGGCGCTAACACTGGTGCAGTCGACGGCTCCCTGAGCGAAGAAGCTGCTCTGCGCGCGATCACCACTTTCTACTTCGAATACGACAGTTCGGACCTGAAGCCAGAAGCCATGCGCGCTCTGGACGTTCACGCCAAGGACCTGAAAGCTAACGGCGCTCGCGTTGTTCTGGAAGGTAACACTGACGCCCGTGGTACTCGTGAGTACAACATGGCTCTGGGCGAGCGTCGTGCGAAAGCCGTTCAGCGCTACCTGGTACTGCAAGGTGTTGCTCCAGGCCAACTGGAACTGGTTTCCTACGGTAAAGAGCGTCCAGTTGCAACTGGCAACGACGAGCAGTCGTGGGCTCAGAACCGTCGCGTCGAACTGCGTAAGTAATTCGTCATGCGAACGTGCCGTCGTGCTCTGACTGTATTGGCTCTCAGCCTCGCACCGCTTGCGGTGTGGGCTGCGGTTCCTGTAACGGATAGCAACTCTGGCTATAACAATAGCGGCAGCAGTTATCCGCCAGCAGGTTATGGCACGAACGGCGCCTATGCTGGGGGCGCGGCTACGGCCGCGCCCTCGGCACAGGGCGAGCTGTTCAACCAGCTGCAACGCATGCAGGATCAATTGGCCCAGCAACAAGGCGCCATTGAAGTTCTGCAGAATCAAGTGAACCAACTTAAGCAAGAAGGCCTGGAGCGTTACCAGGATCTTGACCGACGTATTGGAGCCGGTGTTGCACCTGCCGCTACTCCTGATAATTCTTCTGCCGGTGGCGCGCCCAGTGCCGCTACCGGTGGTGCCGCTGCCGGTGGCGCAGCAGCGGGGGCCGCAGCGGCTGCCCCTGCCGCGAGCAGCGAACCGGGCGATCCGGCGAAGGAAAAACTGTATTACGATGCAGCCTTCGACCTGATCAAGGCCAAGGACTTCGATAAGGCCAGCCAGGCCTTTACCGCGTTCCTGCGCAAGTACCCGAACAGCCAGTATGCGGGCAATGCCCAGTACTGGTTGGGTGAGGTCAACCTGGCAAAAGGTGATTTGCAGGGGGCGGGCCAGGCGTTTGCCAAGGTCAGCCAGCTGTACCCCAAGCATGCCAAGGTGCCTGACTCGCTGTACAAGCTGGCTGACGTAGAACGCCGCCTGGGTCATACCGACAAGGTCAAAGGCATTCTGCAGCAGGTGGTTGCCCAGTATCCGGGCACCTCCGCCGCGCAGTTGGCCCAGCGGGACCTGCAACGCTTGTAAGCAATGCAGCCCGTTTAGAAGAAACCCGCGCCTGGCGCGGGTTTTTTCGTTAGAATCCACGCCCTTTTATGAAACACGCTTCCTGGGGTTGACGCGTTGGCGCAATCCCTTGAAGTGCCTGACGGAGGCGGACAGCCTGTTTAGCTGTTACGCCCGTGGCGACTATGCAAGACACACTACGTATTACCGAAGTTTTTTACTCGTTGCAGGGTGAAACGCGCACTGCCGGCCTGCCCACCGTATTCGTACGGCTCACCGGCTGCCCCTTGCGTTGCCAATACTGTGACAGCGCCTATGCCTTCAGCGGCGGCACCGTACGCACCCTGGATGACATCCTGGAGCAGGTTGCCGGTTACCGGCCGCGCTACGTCTGTGTAACGGGCGGCGAGCCATTGGCGCAGCCCAATGCCATCCCCTTGCTCAAGCAGTTGTGTGATGCCGGTTACGAGGTCTCCCTCGAAACCAGCGGCGCCTTGGACATCTCTGCGGTAGATCCGCGTGTCAGTCGGGTGGTCGATCTAAAAACCCCTGACTCCAAGGAAGCCCATCGCAATCGCTACGAGAACATGGACTTGCTGACGGCCAACGATCAGGTCAAGTTCGTCATTTGCTCTCGCGACGATTATGACTGGGCGACTTCCAAGCTGATCCAGTACGGCCTTGAGCGTCGAGCGGGGGAGGTGCTGTTTTCCCCAAGTCATCACGACCTCAATGCCCGCGATCTTGCGGACTGGGTAGTGGCGGATAACCTGCCGGTACGCCTGCAGTTGCAGTTACACAAATACCTGTGGAATGACGAACCAGGTCGCTGAGACGGCTGTGGGAGGCCTTCAAACCGCACCATTTTTGGCTTCAATGGGTTTTTTCTGATTTATTTCAAATAAGGTGTTGAATAATCCTTAGAAATCAGTATTATACGCGCCACCACACAGCGGGTCGTTAGCTCAGTTGGTAGAGCAGTTGGCTTTTAACCAATTGGTCGTAGGTTCGAATCCCACACGACCCACCATTTTTGGCGGTTTAGAAAATCCGGAAGGCCCACGCAAGTGAGGATTTCCGGGTTTTTTTTTGCCTGTCATTCCGCGTCACCCAATCGATACGCTTTGCGCCGGATTGACTCATCTCCGGGTCAGCCGATACACCATCTTTTGTCTCGCCCCTGTGCCGATCCCTCAAAGTTATTGCTCTTAAAATAGACAAGTTGAAAGAATTAACCAATATTTTTATAGATATTGGTTGTTTGTGTATTTTTCTTCACGTTGTCGACTCAAATACGCAATTCATGCCAAGCTTTCTTTGTTTAGTATTGGATCCAATGTCCAGCGTGGTCAGCGAGGCTGCCCAGGCAACCGACGATCAGTTCTAAAAAGGAGAAGCCGCATGATGCTCAAGGACCCTTCCAGCAAATACCGCCATTTCACCACCGTCGATCTGCCGGACCGCCAATGGCCCAGTGTCGTGCAGGCTGCTGCGCCGACCTGGTGCAGTGTCGATATGCGTGATGGTAACCAGGCGCTGATCGAACCCATGAATGCCGAGCGCAAGCGCCGCTTCTTCGAGCTGCTGGTGAAAGTGGGTTTCAAGGAGATCGAGGTGGGGTTTCCCGCTGCATCCCAGACCGATTTCGATTACGTGCGTGAACTGATCGACAGTGGCGCGATTCCCGACGATGTGACTATCCAGGTGATGACGCAGGCGCGCAGTCATTTGATCGAGCGCACCTTTGAGGCCTTGAAGGGCGCACCGCGAGCGATTGTGCACGTGTACAACGCCACCGCCCCGGTGTTTCGCGAAGTGGTGTTCGGCGTCGACCGCGCCGGCTGCATCGACATCGCCACCCAGGCGACGCGTGAAATCAAGCGTCACATGGACAACAATCCAGATACGCAGTGGACGTTCCAGTATTCTCCCGAAACTTTCTGCTTTACCGAACTGGACTTCGCGCTGGAGGTCTGCGAGGCGGTGACGGATGCTTTTGGGCCGACGCCGTCGAACAAAATGATCCTGAATCTGCCGACCACCGTGGAAGTCTCCACGGCGAACGTCTTCGCCGATCAGATCGAGTGGTTTTGCCGGCATTTCAGCCGGCGCGACAGCGTGGTCATCAGTGTTCACCCGCATAACGATCGCGGTACCGGGGTGGCGACGGCCGAGCAGGCTTGCCTGGCCGGGGCCGAGCGTGTCGAGGGCACCTTGTTCGGCAACGGTGAGCGCACCGGCAACGTGGATATCCTGACGCTGGCAATGAACCTCTACACCAGCGGCATCGACCCGCAACTGGATTTCTCCGACATCATTCATGTGCAGCGTGAGGTTGAGTTCTGCAACCAGCTGCCCACGCACCCGCGCCATCCCTACGCCGGGGAGTTGGTGTTCACGGCGTTCTCGGGCTCGCACCAGGACGCGATCAAAAAAGGTTTCGCGGCGCGCCAGGCCAATCCCGACGGACGCTGGGAGGTGCCGTACCTGCCGATCGATCCGGCCGACATGGGGCGCAGCTATGAGGCGGTGATTCGCGTCAACAGCCAGTCGGGCAAAGGCGGCGTCGCGTACCTGCTGGAACAGCATGGCATTGTCATGCCACGCCGTTTGCAGATGGAATTCAGCAGCCTGGTTCAACAGGAAGCCGACGCTTCGGGCCAGGAAGTCAGCGGCGAGATGATCCTGGCCTGCTTTACCCGGCACTACCTGGATCAGGGCAACCCTTACACCTTGTTGCAGCCCAAGTTGGTCAGCGAAGGCAGCGTGACGTATCTGGAGGGCACGCTGACCGGCGGTGCGAGGGACATCGACTTGAGCGGCGAAGGCAATGGCCCGCTGGCGGCGCTGGTGGACGCATTCGCTCAACGCGGCGTGCACTTCGACATCGCCGATTACCATGAGCATGCCACCCGTGACGGTGCCCAGGCCGAGGCGCTGGCCTATGTGGAGATCCGTGTGAACAACCAGCTGCTGTTTGGTGCCGCCCGCGACGGCAGTATCCTGCTGGCGTCCCTCAAGGCGGTGACGAGTGCGGTCAACCGCGCATCGCGTCTGGGCCTGCTCAGCGTGGTGAGTGCTGCGGTGCCTTCCTGAGATGAATGCGCATACCGCATTGGCGGCGCTCACCGGTAACTTTGGTCACGGTGACATCGTTGCCTCGCATCGACATGAAGAAGGCCAGTTGGTCTATGCCATCAACGGCGTGATGCTGGTATCGGTGGTCGGCACCACGTGGGTGGTGCCTTCCGGACACGCGTTGTGGGTGCCCTCGGGGCAGGAGCATCAGATCCGCATGACTGGCGAGGTGCGCATGCGCACGTTGCTGATCACCCCCGGCGCCCACCGTGCCTTGACCGAGGAGTGCCACGTCATCCGCGTATCGCCACTGCTGCGCGAGTTGATCATCGCTGCGTCCGAGGTGCCTGACAGTGAGTCGGCCGTGGTGCGTCATGTGCAGATTGTCGACCTGATTTTCTCCGAACTCGACAGGGCACAAAGGGTTTTGGCCCATGTACCGATTCCGGACGAGCCGCGCCTCAAATCACTGTGCGCCGACTTTATCGACAACCCTTCCCAGGAGTCGAAGCTGGAGAGCTGGGCGGTGCAACTCAATATGAGTTCGCGCACCCTGGCTCGGCTGTTCCAGAAAGAGTTGGGCATGAGTTATGGCGAGTGGCGCAAGCGCACGCGGCTGCTGCTGAGCATGCAGCGCCTGGCCTGCGGCGTGTCCATTCTGGAAGTGGCGCTGGAGCATGGTTACCAAAGCCCGAGCGCTTTTACCGCGATGTTCAAACGCACCATGGGTTATACGCCGAGCAACTGCCGTCTGGTCTGAGCCGCACCCGGCGTTCACACCCCTCCCACTGGACATGGCCCGCGGCTGCGCAGGGCCATGTTTGCGTCTGCGCGGCCGACGGTTGCTCGGGACTCAACGGTGGTACGCAGGTTGTCCCAATCGAAACGATGGTTGTCTGGAACTCGGGAGATGCGCGACGCGGTGCTCTCTTAATCTGCGTCTCTACTTAGCACTCTGGATTTCTGCGATGGGTTCGCCTTCTTTTTCCGCGCGGCACTGCCGTCTTTCGCTCCTGGGCGTGGCGGTTGTCTGGTTGGCGGGGTGTTCCTCCTGGGTCGCCCATACGCCGGCGCAACCCCACCCGCAGCGCATCGATGCCTTGAGTCGCCTGCCGCAAGGCGTATCGGCCCAGGCGTTACCCGACCGTTGGTGGCAGTTGTACAACGACCCCAGGCTCGATGCGCTGGTGCAGCAAGCGTTGGCGCACAACCGTGACCTGGCGGCGGCGCAGGCCCATGTGCAGGCGATGCTGGCCGGGATCATGCAGGCCGACGCCGAGCGCTGGCCGTCCACGCAGGCCTCGCTGGGCGCCGCTTACGGCAAGACGGCCGACGATCAGACCCTGGCCAAGGCCACCGACAGCCACGCGCCGTCGCAGTGGGCGTTCAATCCTGGCTTCGAGTTGGCTTACCAGGTGGATGTGTGGGGCCAGGTCCAGCGCAGCATCGAGCGGGCGCAGGTGCAGGCGGCGGCGGCCAAGGACGCCGAAGACCTGCTGCGTATCACGGTCGCTGCGCAAACCACTCGCGCCTACGTGAATGCCTGTGCCCTGGGCGCACGCGCCAAGGTGCAGCGCCATTCACTGGAAGTGGTCGGGCACAGCCTGGCACTGACCGATCGCCAGCGTCAGGCAGGCGTGGTCACGGATCTTGAATACAGCCGCATGCAGGCATTGCAGGGCGAAACCCTGGCCTTGCTGCCGATGCTGGAGGCGCGTCGCCAGGCCGCGTTGTATGAACTGGCGATGCTGACTGGCGTGGCGGACCTGGAGCAAGGCTCAGGCGCGGCGACCTGCGAAGCGGTGCCGCAACTCGCCGCCGCGCTGCCGGTGGGGGACGGCTGGCAATTACTGGCGCGCCGCCCGGATATTCGCCAGGCCGAGCGGGCATTGCAGGCGGCCACGTTACAAGTGGATATCGTCCAGGCCGACCTGTATCCGAAGGTGACCTTTGGTGCGTCAGTGTCTTCCTCAGCCAGCAAACCCCATGAACTGGGCGACAGCAGCGCGGTGATGTTCGGCATCGGCCCGCTGATCACCTGGCAGTTCCCCAACTGGCGTGCCAATCGCGCACGGGTCAACCAGGCCCGGGCGCTTGAGCAGGTGCAGGTCGCGCAATTCGAGGCCAGTGTGCTCAACGCCCTCAAGGACGTGCGCCAGGCACTGGCGTTGTACGACGGCGAGCGCCAGCGCCACGCCGCCCTGAGCCAGGCGCTGGAGAGCAGTCAGCACGCCTACAGGCTCGCGCAGTTCAATTACAACGCCGGCTCCATCGACTTTCTCGACGTGCTCGACAGCGAGCGTGAGCTGATCCGCCTGCAAGCCACGCGCGCCGACGCCGATGGCCAGTTGCTGCAGCGCCAGATCAGTCTGTTTCGCGCCCTGGGCGGCGGCTGGCAGTCCGCTTCCAGCCAGGCCCCGACCGCTGCGCTCACCCACGCTTCCGTCAATTCTTCCGGTACCCAGCCATGAATATCGCTGTTGATGAAAAAAACACTGTGCAGGATGAGCAGGAACAGGTGGTCGAGCAACTCATGCACGACCGCAAGCAACGCCGCAAACGCAACCTGATGCTGCTCGGTGGTGCTGTTTTATTGATCGCGGCAGTGGCGTTCGGCGTGTATTGGATGACCATCGGGCGCTACCTGGAACAGACCGATGATGCCTACGTGCGCGCCGACTGGATTCCCATCAGTCCGCGGGTATCGGGCTACGTGGCCCAGGTGTTGGTCGAGGATGACCAGCCCGTCAAGGCCGGGGATGTGCTGGTGCGCATCGAAGACCGTGATTACCAGGCGAGGTTGGCCCAGGCCCGTGCGGAGTTGGCTGAAACGCAAGCCTCGATTGCCGCCCAGCAGGCCAACCTGCAAGTCACCGACAGCCTGATCGCGCAACAAAAGGCCGGTATTGCCCAGGCTGAGGCGCACACGCGCAGTGTGGGAGCGGAGTTGCGCCGCGCCGGTCTGGATCAGCGTCGCTATGAAGGCCTGGTCCGTGAGCATGCCGCCAGCGCCCAGCGCCTGGAAAGCGCAGCCGCCAGTTACACCCAGGCCAGCGCTGCGGTGGAAATTGCCCGGGCGATGCAGCGCCAGCAGGAAACCCGGCTGAATGTCGCCATTACCCGGCGCCAATTGGCCGATGCCTCGCTCCAGCAGCAAATAGCCCGGCGCGGCCAGGCCGAGGCGCAGTTGAAACTGGCGACCAACGCGCTTGAAGACACCTTGATCCGCGCGCCGATCGACGGGGTGGTGGGACAACGCAAGGTGCGCACGCGCCAGTACGTCGCGCCGGGCCTGCCGCTGCTGGCGGTGGTGCCTTTGCACCAGGCCTATGTGGTGGCCAACTACAAGGAAACCCAACTGCGCGACATGCGCGCCGGGCAACCGGTGGACATCAGTGTCGACAGCTATTCGGGACGCAAGCTCACGGGGCATGTGGTGAGTTTTTCGCCGGGCTCGGGAGCGGTGTTCGCACTGCTGCCGTCGGACAACGCCACCGGCAATTTCACCAAGATCGTGCAGCGCTTCCCGGTGAAGATCGTGATCGATCAGCACGATGAAGGTGGCCCGATTCTGCCGGGCATGTCAGTGATTACCACGGTAGATACCCGTCCTGCCGTCCAGGACGCCAAGCATGACTGAGATCGGCGAGAAAACCGTCTCCTTTCGCGCCTGGGTGGCGGTGATCGGCGGGCTGTTCGGCTGTTTCATGGCCGGCATGAACGTACACGTGACCAGCGCCGCGCTGCCTGAAATCGAAGGCTCGCTGGGCGCGACCTTTGAGGAGGGCTCGTGGATTTCCACGGCGTATCTGGTTGCCGAAATCGTCATGATCCCGCTGACCGCCTGGCTGGTGCAGGTGTTTTCCCTGCGCCGGGTGATGCTGGTGGGCTCGTTTGTATTCCTGGTGGCTTCCATCGCGTGTTCCTGGGCGCCCAACCTGGAAGTGATGATCATCATCCGGGTCATCCAGGGCGCCGCCGGCGCGGTGCTGATCCCGTTGTCGTTCCAACTGATCATTACCGAACTGCCGCCGAGCAAGATCGCCATGGGCATGGCGCTGTTCGCCCTGTCCAACAGCGTGGCCCAGGCCGCCGGGCCGTCGATTGGCGGCTGGCTGACTGACGCCTATTCCTGGCGCTGGATTTTCTACCTGCAACTGGCCCCCGGCATTCTGCTGTTGCTGGCGGTGGCGTGGTCCATCGATGCCAAACCGATGCAGTTGAGCCTGCTCAAGCGCGGCGACTGGGGGGGGATTTTGGCCATGATCGTCGGCCTGGGCGGTTTGCAGATCGTGCTCGAAGAGGGCGGGCGCAAGGACTGGTTCGGCTCCGATTTCATCGTGTGGATGTCCTTGGTCGCAGGCATCGCCCTGGTGTATTTCGTGCTGTCACAGCTCTACGGCAGCCGCTCCTTCATCAACCTGCGCTTGCTCAAAAGCTACAACTTCGGCGTGGCGAGCGCGGCGATGTTCATTTTTGGCGGGGCCACGTTCGGCCTGGTCTTTCTGGTACCCAATTACCTGTCCCAGTTGCAGGGCTACAACGCGCGCGAAATCGGCATCAGCCTGATTGCCTACGGGATGGTGCAACTGGTGCTGGCACCGTTCATGCCGCGCCTGATGAAGTGGCTCAACCCCAAGCTGATGGTTGCCAGCGGATTTTTCATCATGGCCCTGGGGTGCTATCTCGGTGCGCATCTGGACGTGGACAGCGCCGCCAACGTGATCATCCCGTCCACCGTGGTACGGGGCATCGGACAGCCATTGATCATGGTGGCGCTGTCGGTGTTGGCCGTGTCCGGGTTGGCCAAGGATGAGGCCGGTTCGGCTTCCGCCTTGTTCTCCATGCTGCGCAACCTGGGTGGGGCCGTGGGCACAGCCGGGTTGACGCAGATCGTTGCGATGCGCGAGCGCTTTCATTCCGAGCGCGTCGGCGAGTCGATCACCCTGTTTTCCCCGTCATTGCAGGAGCGCCTGCGCGCCAGCATGGAGGACAGTGAAGCATTCATCTTCAACCAGCTATTGCCCGCCCAACAGCAAGTGATTGAAAGCCTGATGCATACGGTGCGTCGCGAGGCCTACCTGATGGCCTACAGCGATGCGTTCTACGTGTCCTGTATCGCGTTGATCCTGTGTGGTGTGGCGGCATTGGCATTGCGTCAACAAGCAAAGAATTAAATGCATAAAGTCCGCAATTGATACGCGGTACTTCTCAACGAGCAAGAGGGAACTTGAATGGTGAAAAGGCGAATGGCCTGTTGACAGTTTAGTGACTTGCTAACTTAGCAATGACATACAGTTTGCAAATGCTCAGATCCGGTGAGTAGGCAAACTCACGCCCGACAAAGTTGATGTCTATAACTTTGATCGGGCTTCTGTTGTTGTATGTTTTATAGTTCGGAAATATTTTGTATTATTTATTGAGAAAACACTTGCTGAGCGTAATGAACTTCCTCTAAGTTTCGTCTTGCTTCGGCGGCTGACCGCTCGGTCCGACGAAGTGTCATGCTGTAATTCAACTGAAATACATAGTGTGCTGGCCGGTAATGGCGAGATAAGCCTGCTCATGCCTGAAAAAAGGCAGGCTGGTTTATATCGAACGGTCGGGACCCAACTAAGCCTGATGAGGAGAGCAACATGGAAGATAAAAAGTCGCACTTGAACGCCAAGAAAACCGAACTGGGCAATCATCGGATCTTTGCTGAGATCAATTCATTGCCGGTCTTGCGCGCCTTTATGGAAACCCATGTCTTTGCCGTGTGGGATTTCATGTCTCTGGCCAAGCGTCTGCAACAGGACCTGACCTGTACTCGACTGCCATGGCTCCCACCCTTGGACCCGGCGGCAGCGCACTTGATCAACGAAATCATCCTCGGCGAAGAGTCTGACCAGAACCTGCAGGGCGGTCACTACAGCCACTTCGAACTCTACCTGCACGCTATGCGTGAAGTCGGCGCCAGCACCGACAAGATTGAATTCTTCGTCAAACTGATGCGTGAAGGTGTCGACCTGCAGACCGCGTTGAACCGCTGCGGCGCAGGCCTGGCAGCCTCGGCCTTTGTGACCGACACCATCGAAACCGCCATAAATGCCTCCACGCACTGTGTCGCCGCGGCGTTCCTGCATGGGCGTGAGAGCGTTATTCCGGAGATGTTCCAGCGCATTCTTGATGACTGGGATATCACCGCCGACGACGCCCCGACGTTCCGCTACTACCTGCAACGCCACATTGAAGTCGACTCCGAAGATCACGGCCCGGCGGCGGAAAGCCTGCTCGCGCGCCTGGTCAACGGTGATGCTCAGCGCCAGGAAGAAGTCTACGAGTCGGCCATCGCAGCCGTGCAAAGTCGCCTGGCGCTCTGGGACAACTTGCGGGTGGCCATGCGCGAAAATGTCAGTGAGTGCGTGGCATGAACATAGAAATCATCGAAGCGGACCAGGCCCAATGGTTCGAGGTCAAGTCCGAGCGCGGGATCACGTTGACGGTATTCAAGGACACGTTGGACCCCATCAGTAAAACCGGTATTCGCACGCGTCTGGTGCGTTTTCATCCGGGCGGCGGCACCCGTGAAATCTACACGCATGATTATCACGAAGAAGTGTACTTGATCGAAGGCGATCAAACAGAGTTGGCCAGTAATGAACGTCCCGAGAAGACGTATCGTGATGGCGCTTATTTCTTCAGGGCGGCGCACACCGAGCACGGTCCGTTCAACTCCAAAGACGGCTGCCTGTTGTTTGAAGTGCACTACTACTGATCATCATGAACAAAGGGAACGCTTCATGAGAGCTGAAGAATATCAATCATTTTCCGAAGCGTGGGAGGAGCGTGCAACGATTCGTACGCGCCCGAGGCGTCGTTTGGAAGATGATGAAAAGTTAATATTCCCGATCAGTCGCCAACCGCTGGTAATGGGCGCAACGTTTATCCGCGAATGTGCGCACTTGCAGCACTTTGTGCTTGTTCAAAGCCTGTACAAGTTCATTAATGATGTGGTGATTTTCGAGACGGAAATCGTCGACAAAACCGCCAGGAGCATCGCGAAAGATAACTTCGCCATCCGCTTCCCGTTTGCCTGTCGGTATGACGCGATGACCGTGGTAGTTGATGAGGACTATCACGCATTGGTGGCGATGGATTACATGCAACAGACCATCGAGCTGACCGGGATCGAGCCCATCACCTTGCCTGCGGAAATCGAACTCAGCCGTTCGATTCCCAAAGCCCTGGCGATGGCGCCCGAGCACCTCAAAGCGGCTGTGGAGTTGATCTGCGTCGCGGTGGCTGAAAATACCTTGACCAACGATGTCGCGGCATTTGCCCGGGACGACTCGGTGAAGGCATCGGTCAAGGGGTTGATGGCCGATCATTTGGCGGACGAGGGACGGCACTCCGGCTTTTGGGCCAAGTTGACGCGCATTTACTGGCGCACGGCGAGCGAGGAAGACAAGCGCACGCTCGCCGCGATCATGCCGGTGTTTCTCGCTGAGTACCTGACGAACGAGATCCAGCAGGGGTTCGATTTCGCCTTGATCGAGCAGTTGCCGGTGAGCCCTGCTGTCAAGGCGGCGTTGCGCGAGGAGGTCGAAGGCATGAGTTTTCCGATCACGCCGACGCACCCGCTGGTGGGCAACATCGTCCGATTCTTCAAACACAGCGCCATGCTCGACGCTCCCTGCATGCAGGAAGCGCTCGCCGATTATTTGCGCTAGAGGAGAACTTCAATGAGACATCTTGATATCGTTCTGTGCGGGCGCAGCCATGCGCTCGCCTGCCTTACGCAAGAGTTGCAGCAGATGGGTCATACCACCCTTTTGCTGCCCACTGACAACGCCAATGAGCACGCCCGGTTACCGGTTCCGGACCTGCTGATCGACGACGCCAGCACGACGCGGTTTCCTCAGTATCCCGCGTGTCACCATCTGTCTTTACGGATGCGGTCCGACGATGCCGGCGATGTGTTCGCGCCCTTGCACCTTGAATGCCTGTGGCGTGCGGGGGAGGGCGACTGGATGACGCTGGGACGTCGTGAAGTCGATGCCGACACGGCCGGCAATGGCGCCGACCTGATGCAGGAAGCCATCGCACAAGTGGTGGACATGGCCAGCGTGCACATTGGCCGCTACTCGCGCAGTGCCGACTACCTCGAGACGCCGCGTGAGCCGGTCAAGGCGCTCGACAGCCTGTCGAGCCTGACCCGGCTGGATCGACTGGCCTGGCAGCATCGCCACAATGCGACTGCCAACCTCGGGTTGCTGCAGGAAGCCCGGCAACCCTTCGTCCAGCGCCTGGCCGACAGTCTGCTGGCCAATGCCGAGCGCAGTGCCTTGAAAGTCGATGGGCACGGCATGTCCTATGCGCAACTGCATGCTTACAGCGTGGCCATCCAGGAGCGCTTGCAGCCTTTGCTTCACGCGCAGGGCGGGGGGCTGACCGTGGTCGGCATCTCCTTGCCCAAGGGCTCGGCACTGTACGCAGCGATCCTGGCGGTGATCGGCTGCGGCGCCGTGTACCTGCCGCTCGACCCGAACCATCCTGCCGAGCGTCGTGGGGCGATCCTAAAGCATGCCAATGCCAGCTTGCTGATCCAGGAGACCGACGCCGTCAACCCGCTCGCGGGCCTGGCGACCCTGGACATCAGCCACCTGGATTTCTTCCACCATGGCGCCAAAGGCTACAGCCGCGTGGCCCTGGCGCCGGATCAGAGTCTGCTGCGCGTGCCGTTGGCGGGGGCGGCGCCCTGTGTGGCGATCTATACCTCGGGCACCACCGGGCAACCCAAGGGGGTCTTGCTGAGCGTCGACAACCTGAGCCACTTTTGCGCGTGGTATGCGCGCTATGTGGAGCTGGACCGTCACAGCCGTGCGTTGCAGTTTTCCACGATCAATTTCGATGCCTCGCTGCTGGACATCTTCCCCACGCTGATCCAGGGCGCCGAACTGATCGTCCCCACCGAGGACCAGCGTCGCGATCCCGTCGCGCTGGCCGAGTTGATTGAGCAGGAGCAGGTGACTCACGCCTTCCTGCCACCGGCCTTGCTCAGCATCCTTGCGCTCGAATCGCTGTACGGCCTGCAGCATCTGGTGACGGGGGGCGATGTGTGCGAGCCCCATGTCATCGAGCAACTGGTGGGGCACTGCCAGTTGCATAACATTTACGGCCCGACCGAGACCACGGTGCTTGCCACGTGCCGCACGTTCCAGGCAGGCGACAATAACCGCAACCTCGGCGTGCCGATTGCCAATACCGCGATTTACCTGCTCGATGAGCAGGGGCAGCCGGTCGGGCAAAACGGCAGTGGTGAGATCCATATCGCCGGGCCGGGGGTGGGCCTGGGTTATCTGGACGCCGCGCAAATGACCGCCGAGCGTTACCGCCTGCATGAATTGCCCGACGGGCAACGGTTGCGCCTGTACCGCACCGGCGACCTGGCGCGTTGGACCGAGGACGGCATCCAGATCATCGGACGCCTGGATAACCAGGTGAAGATTCGCGGTTTTCGTGTCGAGCCCGAAGAAATCGAACACTTGCTGCAATCGAGCCAGTTGTTCCGTCAGCTGGCGGTGGTGATCGATCAGCAGCGGCGCATCCTCGCGTTTTTCTCCCAGCCCCACGGCGGTGACGGCCACGCCGCCAGCGAACAGTTGCAGGCTTACGCGCTCAAGCACTTGCCCGACTACATGCGCCCCAGCGCTTACTGCCTGCTGGAACGCCTGCCGGCCACGGCCAACGGCAAAGTCGACCGTAAGGCCTTGAAGAATCTGCCCGTGAACTACAAACCCCAAGGGCCGCGTCAGGCACCGCAGAACCCCACGCAGGAGCAGTTGCTCGGGCTGTGGTCCACCCTGCTGGACATGCCCGGCGCCGACATCTCCGTGGAGGACAGCTTTTTCAATCTCGGCGGCCACTCGATCCTGCTGTCGCAAATGCTCATGGGCATTCGCGAGATGTTCGGCAAAGGGGTTTCGATCAACCGCTTTATCGAACAGCCGACGCTGATCAATCTCGCGAACCTGATCGACCAGGACGTCGAAGCCACCGCCACCGTCAGCCCGCAGGCATTGCGTGACGCGACGCTGCGGCCTGAGCTGGACGTATTGCCGATCAGCCGCCTGGGCAACCTGCATAAAGTCATCGTCACCGGCTCCAACGGGTTTCTGGGTGTGCACATCGTTGAAGCACTGCTGGAACTGGGCAGCACCGAAGTGGCCTGCCTGGTGCGCGAGTCGGGGGGGATGAGCGCTCAGCAGCGTTTCGAACAGGCGTTGATTCAGAACCGCCTCGAGCACCTTGACCTGAGCCGGGTGCGGGTGTTGGCGGCCGATATCAGCCAGCCTCGCCTGGGCCTGTCGGAAGCGGACTACGAGTGGCTGGACCGTGAATACGGCGTGTTGATCTATAACGCGGCCAACGTCAACCACGTGCTCGACTATGAATCGCTGGTCAAGGACAACGTCACGCCCGTGCTGGAATGCCTGCAACTGTGTGAGGGGCGCAGCAAGAAGGTGTTCAATTTCATCTCCACCTTGTCCGCGTCCAGCACGGTGGATGCACAGGGGCGCGTGCTGGAAGAACCACCGGCGTTCACACCGCCGATCTACATTCGCAATGGCTACAACCTGTCCAAGTGGGTGGCCGAGCGCATCTTGTGGAACGCCAGTGAGTCGGGGGTGTGGGTGAACCTCTATCGTCCGGGAAACATTGCCTTCAATACGCGGACCGGGGTGTGCCAGCCCCATCAGAACCGCTTGATGCTGATGCTCAAGGGGTCATTGCAGCTTAAGGAAGTGCCTGAGCTGGCGCTGAACTTCGACCTGATGCCGGTGGACTTCCTGGCTCGCTTCATCGCGTTTCACGCCAGCCGGCATAACCGCTCCAAGGCGGTCTTCAACCTGCACAACCCGCTGCCCTTGAGCTGGGCGCATTACCTGGAGGCGTTTCGCGCCGCTGGTCACGATTTCCAGATGGTCCCGGTGACACAATGGCAGCAGCGCCTGTCGGCGATCGACAGTGACAATGCGTTATTCGGTGTCGTCGGCTTTTACCTCAATGGCTTTGAAGAGGACATCGGCGATATCTCGATGATCGAGTACCACAATGCGCTCTCAGGCATCCGTAGCATGGGTGAAGACTACCCGGCCAAAAACAGTGCGCTGCTGCAAAAAGGCTGCGACTACCTCAAGCAAATCGATTTCATCTAAGCAAAAAAAGGAGCTGTCCCATGCAACATTTTGAACCCGATACCCTGGTACGCAACCCCGTGGGCAACCCTGTGGTCGCCAGCGTCACGGTCAATGGCGACGCGCGCAGCGTGTGGAATATCGTCGGAGACTTTTCCGGTTTCGCCAAATTCATCCCGGCGTTGTCCCACATCGAAATGACCGGCGAGGGCGTGCGCTCGGTACGCAAGAAGCTGTTCAAGGACGGCAATGTGGTGATCGAGCAACTCAACAGCCATGACAACGAAGGCATGACCATGACCTGGTCGCTGATCTACACCTCGCTGAATATCGGCAACCTGTGGGCCGTCATGCAAGTGGAGCCGCAAGGTGCGAATCAAAGCCTGGCGACCTGGACCATCATTGGCCAGCCCTATACCGGCGGCCCGGAGGACGTGCCGGCGTTCGAGGCGTTCCTGCAAGGGTTTGCCGATGATGCGATGAGCAACGTGCAGAAGCTGTTTGCCTGACGCTTCAGGTGTGCCGCCCTGTGAGTACCGTTGGATCAGCGGTATTCGCGGGGCTTTGAACCCGCCGTACTCCCCCCGCAAAATGCCCGCGTACTGCCAGATTAGGCTTTTGAATCCATTCGATATTCTGTAGCCTTGCGCAGCTTCAGCTTTACCCGTGCTTGATGAACACACACTTCGTCCGGCGGCGCCCGAAGGGCTCCAGAGCCGGTGGTACACTCGACTTTCGCGCTACTGCGCCTGCAGGTCTTGCGAACATGACGCACATTTCCGAACGCCTACTGGTTCAAGCCCATCTCGACGCCAAGCAGCCCAAGGCCCTCAGTGCCGATGAGGAAGCGAGCCTGCGTGCCGCCATCGCCGCCGAGCTCAAGGCTCAGGACGCGGTGCTGGTTGCCCACTTTTATTGCGACCCGGTGATTCAGGCGCTGGCCGAAGAGACCGGCGGTTGTGTTTCCGACTCCCTGGAAATGGCGCGCTTCGGCGCCGCGCACCCAGCCAAAACCGTGCTGGTGGCGGGGGTACGGTTCATGGGCGAAACCGCGAAAATCCTGACCCCGGAAAAACGTATCCTGATGCCGACCCTGGAAGCGACCTGCTCCCTGGACCTGGGTTGCCCGGTGGATGAATTCTCCGCGTTCTGTGACCAGCACCCCGAGCGCACGGTGGTGGTCTACGCCAATACCTCGGCGGCGGTCAAAGCCCGCGCCGATTGGGTGGTGACGTCCAGTTGCGCGCTGGAGATCGTCGAAAGCCTGATGGACAACGGCGAGACGATTATCTGGGGCCCGGACAAGCACCTGGGCACCTACATCCAGCGCCAGACCGGCGCCGACATGCTGCTGTGGGACGGTGCCTGCATTGTCCACGAAGAGTTCAAGTCCAAGCAGCTCGAAGACATGAAAGCGCTGTACCCGGACGCGGCGATCCTGGTGCACCCGGAATCGCCGACCTCGGTGATCGAGCTGGCGGACGCCGTCGGTTCCACCAGCCAGTTGATTGCGGCAGCGCAGCGCCTGCCGAACAAGACGTTCATTGTCGCCACCGACCGCGGCATCTTCTACAAGATGCAGCAGCTGTGCCCGGACAAAGTCTTCATCGAAGCGCCTACCGCCGGCAACGGCGCCGCGTGCCGCAGTTGCGCGCACTGCCCGTGGATGGCGATGAATACGCTGGAACGCACGTTGCAGTGCCTGCGCGAGGGCAGTAACGAGATATTCGTCGAGCCGTCGGTGATCCCGCAGGCGGTGCGGCCGCTCAAGCGCATGCTCGACTTCACCCAGGCTGCACGCCTCAAGCTCGCCGGTAACGCCTGATTCAAGACTGCCTGGGTAAAAACTGTGGGAGGGGGCTTGCCCCGATGGCCATAGGTATCTACACAACTCTGTAGCGCTCAACCGTAACCACGATGCGAAGCGAGTCGCTCTTGATCTTGACCTGCTTTTGATCTTGATCTCAGGCGCCCCGTTAAACCACGCTGGCCGAACGCAGGCTTGAATTCGTGGGTAACCCGGCAGGACGCCGGGTTAGCCGCACCGGGCCATGGATGGCCCATTGCGGCGGCCCACGGATTCAAGCCAGAGAGAGGGCACACCGAGCCCAGGCGAGGTGCCGAGTGGTGGGGCAAGAGCGTTTTGCTTACTTTTGCGCTTTTCAAAAGTGAGCCGCTGTAAAAGCGGAACCATTAGCAGCCGTTACCGCAGAAACGGATATGTACTCGGTCTGATCCAACATCCTGGTCGGCCCCGAGGCCGCCATCGGGGGCAAGTCGAATCGTCGCACCGCCCCTCCCACATTTGGACCTCGGAGCGTCAGGTAGATACGCGTTAGCTCCCTCGCCACAGGGGCGGTGTCGCACCAAAATTGTGTAGATACCTATGCCCCGATGGCGGTGTGACAGTCACCCTGTATTTTGACTGATCCACCGCTATCGGGGGCAAGTCGAATCGTCGCACCGCCCCTCCCACATTTTGATCTTCACTTGGCAGGTGGTTACTTCTTTTGCTTGGGGATACGTACCAGTTGCGTGTCCGAATAGATGTCATGCCAGCTGCGCTTTTGCTTGTCGAACAGCGACCAGATAAACCCCAGTCCCACGCACAACCACGACGCAATCGACACCACAAAACGTAGCAACGCCTGCCACAGGCTGATGCGCGTGCCGTCAGCGTTCTGCACGCGTACGCCCCACACCTGCATGCCCAGGGTCTGCCCGGAATGGGTCCAGAACTTGGCGAAAAAACCGAACAGCACAAACAGCAGGATCGTCGACAGCAATGGGTCACCGTCCAGTGCGCCGGACTCGGTGAGTGTGCGCATCTTCGCTTCACCCACGAAGGCGATCCACACCAGCTTGTAGATAAAGGCGGTGACGATCAGCAGGGCGGTGCACAACAGGAAATCATAGAACATCGCTGCCAGGCGGCGGCCCAGGCCAACGGCGGGGAACTCGCCTTGGGGGCGCAACAGGGGCTTGGGCATGGCAGGGCTCTCTGGTGAAAACGTGCAGTTTACGCAATGACGCCCATAAAAAAGCCCCTGATGTCATATCAGGGGCTTTTTGTCGCAGGAAGGATCAGCCTTCTGCTTGTACTTCGTCAGCCTGCAGGCCTTTCTGGCCTTGCACTGACACGAAGGTGACCTTCTGACCTTCCTTCAGGCTCTTGAAGCCGTTGCCCTGGATAGCGCGGAAATGCACGAACAGATCCGGACCGCTTTCTGGAGTGATAAAACCAAACCCTTTCTCGTCGTTGAACCACTTGACGGTACCGCTCTGACGTTCAGCCATTTTCTTCTTTCCTTTGACGCTAAAAATTAATGACAGCCTCTTTCACATGAAAGAGTACTGGGCTGGGTTGCAGGAAAGTAAGAGACGTCGAACGGGTTGTAGCATTACTACTTCAGCTACTGCCCAGGTCCAGGTTCCAAGCGACCCATGCAAACACAGTGGGCAAACTCTACGCCAACTAATATGGAAAAAACAAGCCCTGCCATAAAGCCCGGTTTTGCTCGGGCTGATGACAGTTTGGTGAATAAATTCACGCCGGCTTATTCGATAGGCGTGCTCACTTGTTATAGGGCAATCCCTATAACAAAGACTATCGCTTGTGCACTGTTATATGGCGGCTGCGTTACAGTTTAGTGCACGTAACGCAGCCGCGTTACTTATGGAAACGATCTATCAGCCACGGAAGTAACGTTGCGGTACAAATGGCATTTTACTTACACGTAATGGCACCTTTTTCCCACGCACCAGCGCAGAAACCTCGGTATCCAGTGCGGTAAAGGCGCTGTCCAGGTAACCCATCGCCAACGGTCCGCCCAGCGTGGGACCAAAGCCACCGCTGCACACACTGCCAATCACCGCGCCCTCTGCGTCGACGATTTGCGCGCCTTCACGTACCGGAGTGCGTTCCTGGGGCAGCAGGCCGACGCGTTTGCGGTTCACCCCGGTTTGCTGCTGGGTGAAGATCCGGTCTGCGCCGGGGAAGTCGCCGGCACGCGCGCCATCGGCACGGCGCGCTTTGGAAATCGCCCACAGCAGGCTGGCTTCGATTGGGGTGGTCTCGGTGTTCATGTCATGCCCGTACAGGCACAGGCCGGCCTCAAGGCGCAGGGAGTCGCGCGCACCCAGGCCGATCGCCTGCACTTCGGCTTCGGCCAGCAGGCTGCGGGCCAGGCTCTCGGCATTTTCAGCCGGTACGGAAATTTCGAAACCGTCTTCACCGGTATAGCCGGAGCGGCTGACGTAGCAGTCCACACCCAGCAGGCGCAGGGTGGCGAATTGCATGAACGTCATCTGGGTAACTTGCGGTGCCAGGCGCGCCAGCACCTTTACCGCCGCCGGGCCTTGCAGGGCCAGCAATGCGCGGGCTTCGAACAACGGTTCGATGCTGCACTGGTCGCCGATGTGCTGGCGCAGGTGCGCCAGGTCCTGGTCCTTGCAGGCGGCATTGACCACCAGGAATAGTTCGTCGTTGCCCAGGTTGGCCACCATCAGGTCGTCGAGAATGCCGCCCTGCTCGTTGGTGAACATCGCGTAGCGCTGCATGCCTACCGGCAGGTCGATGATATCTACCGGCACCAGGGTTTCCAGGGCTTTGGCGGCATTGGCACCGGTCAGGCGGATCTGGCCCATGTGCGACACATCGAACAGGCCGGCCTGTTCACGGGTGTGCAGGTGCTCTTTCATGACGCCCAGCGGGTATTGCACCGGCATGTCGTAGCCGGCGAAGGGCACCATGCGCGCGCCCAGTTCGAGGTGCAGGGCGTGCAATGGGGTTTTCAACAGGGTTTCGGTGGACATGTTCAGCTCCTGAAACTTATTTTTCGAGGCTGACTCGGTCAAGTGTGGGAGGGAGCAAGCCCCTCCCAGATTTTTTGACCCCTTTCAGTCAGGCGGGTTACGCGTAGCTCTCGATCGACGGGCACGCACACACCAGGTTGCGATCGCCAAACACGTTGTCGACCCGGCCCACCGGCGGCCAGTACTTGCCTTCGATCAGCGAGGCTACCGGGTACACCGCCTGTTCACGGCTGTACGGGTGCGTCCACTCGCCCACCAGTTCCGCTGCGGTATGCGGGGCGTTCTTGAGGGGGTTGTCGTCCTTGTCCAGGGTGCCGTTTTCCACGGCGCGAATCTCTTCGCGAATGGCGATCATGGCCTCGCAGAAGCGGTCCAGTTCTTCCCTGGATTCACTTTCGGTCGGCTCGATCATCAAGGTGCCGGCCACCGGGAACGACATGGTCGGCGCATGGAAGCCGAAGTCGATCAGGCGCTTGGCCACGTCGTCCACGCTGATGCCGCTGCTGTCCTTGAGCGGGCGCAGATCGAGGATGCATTCGTGCGCGACCAGGCCATTGCTGCCGGTGTACAGCACCGGGTAGTGCTCTTCCAGGCGACGGGAGATGTAGTTGGCATTCAGGATCGCCAACTGCGACGCGCGCTTGAGGCCCGCGCCGCCCATCATGCTGATGTACATCCAGGTGATCGGCAAAATGCTTGCGCTGCCGAACGGTGCGGCACACACCGCGCCCTCCTTGCGCGCCATGGCCGCATGGCCTGGCAGGAAGGGCGTGAGGTGCGACTTGACGCCGATCGGGCCAACGCCCGGGCCGCCACCGCCGTGGGGAATGCAGAAGGTTTTGTGCAGGTTCAGGTGGGAGACGTCGCCGCCGAACTTGCCCGGTGCGCACAGGCCCACCATGGCGTTCATGTTGGCACCGTCGATGTACACCTGACCGCCGTTGTCGTGGATGATCGCGCAGATGTCGCGAATGCCTTCCTCGAACACACCGTGGGTGGACGGGTAGGTGATCATCAGCGCAGCGAGGTGTTCGCGGTGCTCGATGGCCTTGGCGCGCAGGTCCTCGATGTCGACGTTGCCTCGTGCGTCGCAGGCGGTGACCACCACGCGCATGCCGGCCATGTTGGCGGTCGCCGGGTTGGTGCCGTGGGCCGACGATGGGATCAGGCAGATGTCGCGACGCGCTTCGCCACGGCTCTGGTGGTAGGCGCGGATCGCCAGGAGGCCGGCGTATTCACCCTGGGAACCGGCGTTCGGTTGCAGGGAAATGGCGTCGTAACCGGTGGCCGCGCAGAGCATGGCCTCCAGTTCGCTGGTCAGTTGCTGATAGCCGGCGCTTTGTGCAGCCGGGGCGAACGGGTGCAGGGCACCGAATTCGGCCCAGGTCACCGGGATCATTTCGCTGGCGGCGTTGAGTTTCATGGTGCACGAACCCAGCGGGATCATGGTTCGGTCCAGCGCCAGGTCCTTGTCGGCCAGTTTGCGCAGGTAGCGCATCAGCTCGGTTTCCGAATGGTAACGGTTGAACACCGGGTGGCTGAGGATCGGCGACTGGCGCAGCAGGGCGCTCGGCAGGGTGCTTTCGGTGGCGGCAAAGGCGGGCAGGGCCTTGCCGTCGGCGAAGATGGTCCACAGGGCTTCGATATCGGCCTGGGTGGTGGTCTCGTCGATCGACAGGCCAACGCGCTCGTCGTCCACTACACGCAGATTGATGCGCTGGGTGCGCGCCTTGTCGTGCAGGGCGGCAGTGTTTGCGCCGGTGTTGAGGGTGATCGTGTCGAAGAAGTGTTCCTGCTCGACCTTCAGGCCCAGGGCGGTCAGGCCCTTGGCCAGGATCGCGGTCAGTTGGTGAATGCGCTGGGCGATCTGGGTCAGGCCTTCAGGGCCGTGGTAAACGGCGTACATGCTGGCGATGTTGGCCAGCAGCACTTGGGCGGTGCAGATGTTGCTGGTGGCTTTCTCGCGGCGGATATGTTGCTCGCGGGTCTGCATGGCCAGGCGCAGGGCCGGCTTGCCGAAACGGTCCACCGACACACCGACCAGACGGCCCGGCATGTCGCGCTTGAACGCATCCTTGGTGGAGAAGTACGCCGCGTGCGGGCCGCCAAAGCCCAACGGCACGCCGAAGCGTTGCGCGCTGCCGATGGCCACGTCGGCGCCAAACTCGCCCGGCGGGGTCAGCAGGGTCAGGGCCAGCAGGTCGGCGGCCACGGCGACCAGCGCATTGGCGGCGTGGAAGCGCTCGGTCAACTCGCGATAATCGAACACATCACCGTTGCTCGCCGGGTATTGCAGCAGGGCGCCGAAGAATGCGCTGACGTCGCTCAGTTCGCGCTCATCGCCCACTACCACGTCGATGCCCAGCGGCTCGGCGCGGGTGCGCAGAACGTCGAGGGTTTGCGGGTGGCTGTGCACCGAGGCGAAGAACGCGTTGCTGCCTTTGTTCTTGCTCAGGCGCTTGCAGAAGGTCATGGCTTCTGCGGCGGCGGTGGCTTCGTCGAGCAAGGAGGCGTTGGCGATCGGCAGGCCGGTGAGGTCGCTGATCAGGGTCTGGAAGTTCAGCAGCGCTTCCAGGCGGCCCTGGGAAATTTCCGGCTGGTACGGGGTGTAGGCGGTGTACCAGGCCGGGTTTTCCAGGAGGTTACGCAGGATCGGCGACGGCGTATGGCAGTTGTAGTAGCCCTGGCCGATATAAGTCTTGAACAGTTGGTTCTGGCCGGCGATGGCCTTGATCCTGGCCAGGGCCTGGGCTTCGCTCAGGCCGTCTTCCAGGCCGAGCACGCTGGTGCCCTTGATGCTTTCCGGGATCACGCTGGCGCTCAGGGCTTCGAGGGAGTCAAAACCCAGGCTGGAGAGCATGTGCTGCTCGTCTTCCTGGCGCGGGCCGATGTGGCGGGCGATGAATTCGTTGGCGGTGGTCAGATTAACGGTCATGGCGCGCTCCTCAGGCTTCAGCGTTGGCTTTGATCAGGCGGTCGTACGCATCCTGATCCAACAGCTTAGCCACTGCATCGGCGTCGGCTGGTTTAAAGCGGAAGAACCAACCTTCGCCCATCGGGTCTTCGTTGACCAGTTCGGGGCTGCCATCGAGTTTGTCATTCACTTCGAGGACTTCACCGTCCAGGGGCATGTAAACGCCGCTGGCGGCCTTGACCGATTCCACGGTGGACGCTTCGGCGCCCTTGTCGTAGGCCTGCAGCTCAGGCAGTTGCACGAAAACCACATCACCCAGCGCGTTCTGCGCAAAAGCGGTAATGCCCACGGTGACGCTGCCATCGGCTTCGGCGCGCAGCCATTCGTGATCTTCAGTGAAACGCAACTCGCTCATGGAAACTCCTCAGGGCCAGATTCGTCTGGTGGACGGGATTGGGATAATGGGGAGTTGCTTAGCAATATCGCGGCCAAGGTCATTAAAGTGTTACAAAACAATAGGTTATAAAAATGGGTGGTGATGCTGTGGGTTTTGACTGTAGCGATTTCGCTACAGTTCGGCCTGAGAAAAAAAGACTATGTGGATCAAAGCCTTGCATGGCGCGCGAAAAGCAGGGTTGTAGCGATATCGTTACGCTGTAGCGATTTCAGGACAGCGGACGTCGTTCTCAGACCAAAACCTGGAATGCCTTTCAAATGTGGGATGGGGCTTGCCCCCGATAGCAGTGGGTCAGTGAAAGATAAGTTGGCTGACACACCGCAATCGGGGGCAAGCCCCCTCCCACATGGGTTTGTATTCCACATTTAAATCTGCTGACTTTTGGAGCTAGGGCTTGTTTGGAATGCCGTACTTGCGCAAACGATGGGCAATCGCGGTATGGGAGGTTTGCAGGCGGCTGGCCAGTTGGCGGGTCGAGGGGTAGCTGGTGTAGAGCTTTTCCAGCAGGTCGCGCTCGAAGTGTTCCACCGCTTGTTCCAGGCTGTCGATTTCGCCGTCGCTCTGGCGGGCGACGGACGTGCCGGCGATGTCGAGGTCGCCGATGTCCACCAGGCTGCTTTCACAGATGGCGGCGGCGCGGAAGATCACGTTTTGCAACTGGCGCACGTTGCCCGGCCAACGGTTGCCCAGCAGCGCCGGGTAGGTGCCGGGCGCCAGGCGGCAGATGGGGCGCTGGATCTGCGCGCAGGCCTGCTGCATGAAGTAGCGCGCCAGCAGCAGGATGTCCTGGCCGCGTGCGCGCAACGGCGGTACTTCAACGTTGAGTACGTTGAGGCGGTAGAACAGGTCTTCGCGAAAGGTGCCTTCGCTGACCATCTTTTCCAGGTCGCGGTGGGTGGCGCTGAGGATGCGCACATTGACCTTCACTTCACGGTCGCCGCCCACCCGGCGAAAGCTGCCGTCGTTGAGAAAACGCAGCAACTTGGCCTGCAGGTACGGCGACATTTCGCCGATTTCATCGAGGAACACCGTGCCCTGGTTGGCCAACTCCATCAGCCCCGGCTTGCCGCCGCGCTGGGCGCCGGTAAAGGCCCCGGGGGCGTACCCGAACAATTCACTTTCGGCCAGATTCTCCGGCAGTGCGGCGCAGTTCAGTGCCAGGAACGGTGCACTGTGACGGGCGCTGATCGCATGGCAGGCACGCGCCACCAACTCTTTGCCGGTGCCGGTTTCGCCCTGGATCAACAGCGGGGCATCCAGCGCCGCCACGCGTTGCGCGCGCGCCTTCAAGGTGCGGATGACCGGGGATTCGCCCAACAGCGCGTCGAAACCTTCGGCATGGTCGTGGTGCAGCGCCGACAGTTGCTCGCCGATGCGGTTGGGCGGGTAGAGGGTGAGCAGCGCGCCGGCATCGGTGATCGGCGTGGCGTCCAGCAACAGGGTCTGGCCGTTGACGCTGATCTCGCGCAACGGCAGGCGAAAGCCATGTTCCAGCAAGGTGTCCAGCAGCCCTGGGTCACTGAACAGCTCGGCGATGCTTTCCCCGGCCGGTTCCCGCCCGTATAGAGCGATCAACGCCGGGTTGGCCAACAGGATCGTGCCCGCGCTGTCCAGGGCCAGCACCGGGTCGGTCATCGCCGCCAGCAGCGCGTCGAGTTGCAGGTGGCGGCGCTGGCCGGGGAGGATGTCGACCACCGTCACCGCCTGCACGCCCTGCACGCTGAACAACGCATCGCGCAGTTCCTCGAGCACCTCGGCGCTCAAGGTCGGTGCGTCGATATAGACGTTGGGCGGCACCATCTCCACCGCATCCAGGTTGAGGTTGCGCCCACCCAGCAGGGCCAGGACTTCCTGGGTGATGCCGACGCGGTCGATGAAGCTGACGTGGATACGCATGGGGCGATTGCAATTCTGGGGAGCAGAGGCGGCAAGTATGCCTGAGCGGTGATGGAGATCAAAAATGTGGGAGGGGGCTTGCCCCCGATAGCAGTGTGTCAGCCAAAAAACTTTCACTGAGCCACCGCCATCGGGGGCAAGCCCCCTCCCACATTTTTGCATGGTGTTGTGTCAGTGCCTTGGGGTTATTCCAGGTGTTCGGGCTTGACCGGGTCGCCGGATTTCACATCCAACTGATGGCGCACATCTTCGAACATCAAGTCGTACTGCTTGTGCATCGACCCGTTCAGCACGGCCATTTTCGGCATGCCGTATTTCTGCGCGATGTTCATCGCATGCCGGGCAAAGTCGAACGCCTGGTCCTTGGGCAGGAAGAACTCTTCCTTGAGGTCCTTGCCCTGCACCGAACCGTGCAGCTTGAACAACATGCCCTTGCCTTCCTTGGGGTCCTGGCTGACTTCATAGTCGATGCACAGGTTGTAGCTGTAGTCATGCTCGTTGAGTGCGTGACGTTCGACGTGCAAGTGTCCCGGTTCAAAG
The DNA here is from genome assembly GCF_900004785.1 of Pseudomonas sp. 28 E 9. Classification (NCBI taxonomy): domain Bacteria; kingdom Pseudomonadati; phylum Pseudomonadota; class Gammaproteobacteria; order Pseudomonadales; family Pseudomonadaceae; genus Pseudomonas; species Pseudomonas sp. 28 E 9. The sequence continues at coordinate 335,464 of NZ_CVTK01000057.1, forward strand.
GTGGCCATAGGCAAATCTCCTCTACTTCACAGATAGGTGATGCCAGGTGTCGCCGTGCTGATGCGGGTGCCGGCGTGGCCCTGGACGATGGCTTCGATGTCCGAGAGTGAACCGATCACCGCGGTTTTGCCAGTCTGGCGGGCGAACTCGCAGGCCGCTTGCACCTTGGGCCCCATGGAGCCGGCGGCGAAGCCGAGTTTTTCCATTTCGTCCGGGTGGGCCTGGCCGATGGCCTTCTGGGTGGGCTTGCCGTAGTCGATAAAGGCGGCGTTGACGTCGGTGGCGATCACCAGCAGGTCGGCGTCCAGTTGCGAAGCCAGCAAGGATGAACACAAGTCTTTATCAATCACGGCTTCAATACCGCGCAGCTTGCCGTCTTCGCCATACATCGTCGGAATGCCGCCGCCGCCGGCGCAGATCACGATGGCGTTTTTTTCCAGCAGCCACTTGATCGGGCGGATTTCAAAGATGCGTTTCGGGCGGGGGCTGGCGACCACACGGCGGTATTTGTCGCCATCCGGGGCAATCGCCCAGCCTTTTTCAGCGGCGAGTTTTTCGGCTTCGGCTTTGGTATACACCGGGCCGATGGGTTTGGTCGGGTTCTGGAACGCCGGGTCCCTGGCGTCCACTTCAACCTGGGTAAGCAGGGTGGCGAACGGCACTTCGAAGTCCAGCAGGTTGCCCAGTTCCTGTTCGATGATGTAGCCGATCATGCCTTCGGTTTCGGCGCCCAGCACGTCCAGCGGGTAGGGCGAGACGCTGGTGTAGGCCGCCGCCTGCAACGACAGCAGGCCGACTTGCGGGCCATTGCCGTGGGCGATCACCAGCTCGTTGCCGGCGTGGATCTTGGCGATCTGCTCGGTGGCGATGCGGATATTGGCGCGTTGGTTGTCCGCGGTCATGGGTTCACCACGGCGCAGGAGGGCGTTGCCGCCCAGGGCTACGACGATGCGCATAATGCAATCCTTCTAGAGCTCGCAATCCTGTGTAGGAGCGAGCTTGCTCGCGAAGGAGGTCAACGATAACGCGCCCATTCTGAATGAACGCGGTGCCCTTGAGTTTTTCGCGAGCAAGCTCGCTCCTACAGTGTGATCGCAGCAGGGTTTAGATATCCGCCAACGCCGACACCAGGATCGCCTTGATGGTGTGCATGCGGTTTTCCGCCTGCTCAAAGGCAATGTTGGCCGGCGATTCGAAGACTTCCTCGGTCACTTCCACGCCATTGGCCAAGTGCGGATAGCGTGCGGCGATGTCCTTGCCGACCTTGGTTTCGCTGTTGTGGAACGCCGGCAGGCAATGCATGAACTTCACCCGTGGGTTGCCCGAGGCCTTCATCATCCTGGCGTTGACCTGGTACGGCAGCAGTTGCTCGATACGCTCGTCCCAGGCTTCCACCGGTTCGCCCATGGACACCCAGATATCGGTGTGGATGAAGTCCACGCCCTTGACCGCTTCGGCCGGGTCTTCGGTGATGGTGATGCGTGCGCCGCTTTCTTCAGCGAAGGCCTGGCACTGCTTGATGAAGTCGTCGTGTGGCCACAGCGCTTTTGGCGCGCCGATGCGCACGTCCATGCCGAGCTTGGCGCCGATCATCAGCAACGAGTTGCCCATGTTGTAGCGCGCATCCCCGAGGTAGGCGTAGCTGATGTCGTGCAGCGGCTTGTCGCTGTGCTCGCGCATGGTCAGGGTGTCGGCGATCATTTGCGTGGGGTGGAATTCGGCGGTGAGGCCGTTGAACACCGGCACGCCGGCGAACTTGGCCAGCTCTTCGACGATTTCCTGCGCAAAGCCACGGTACTCGATGGCGTCGAACATGCGGCCCAGTACGCGGGCGGTGTCCTTCATGCTTTCCTTGTGGCCGATCTGCGACGACACCGGGTCGATGTAGGTGACGTGGGCGCCCTGGTCATGAGCCGCCACTTCGAACGCGCAACGGGTGCGGGTCGAGGTTTTTTCAAAGATCAGCGCGATGTTCTTGCCTTTGAGGTGCGCACGCTCGGTGCCGGTGTACTTGGCGCGCTTGAGGTCGCGGGACAGGTCCAGCAGGTAGTTCAGCTCGCGGGTGGTGTGGTGCATCAGCGACAGCAGGCTGCGGTTGCGCATATTGAAAGCCATGATGAAGTCTCCTTAATAGTCGATAGGGTCGCGGATGATCGGGCAGGTCATGCAGTGGCCGCCGCCACGGCCTCGGCCCAGTTCACCGGCGCTGATGGTGATGACTTCCACCCCGGCCTTGCGCAGCAGGGTATTGGTGTAGGTGTTGCGGTCGTAGCCGATCACCACGCCAGGTTCCACCGCCACCACGTTGTTGCCGTCATCCCACTGCTCGCGTTCGGCGGCGAAGCTGTTGCCGCCGGTCTCGACCACACGCAGGGCCTTGAGGTTGAGCGCTGCGGCGACGGTCTCGAGGAAGTTGGTTTTCTCGCGTTGGATATCGATACCGTGGGGCTTGCTCTCGTCGGGGCGCAGGGTGAAGGGCACGATCTGGTTGACCACTTCAGGGAAAACGGTGACCAGGTCGCGGTCGCAGAAGCTGAATACCGTGTCCAGGTGCATCGCCGCGCGGGATTTGGGCAGGCCGGCGACGATCACCCGTTCCACCGCGTTGTTCTTGAACAGATTGCGCGCCAGTTGGCCAATCGCCTGGTGCGAAGAACGCTCGCCCATGCCGATCAACACCACGCCGTTTCCGATTGGCATTACGTCACCGCCTTCCAGCGTGGCGGCGCCGTGGTCCTGGTCGGGGTCGCCGTACCAGATCTGGAAGTCGGCGTTGGTGAATTCCGGGTGGAATTTATAGATGGCGCTGGCCAGCAGGGTTTCCTGGCGTCGCGCCGGCCAGTACATCGGGTTGAGCGTCACGCCGCCGTAGATCCAGCAGGTGGTGTCGCGGGTGAACTGGGTATTGGGCAGCGGCGGCAGGATGAAACTGGCGTGGCCGAGGAAGTCGCGGAACATCTCGATGGTCCTGCCGCCGAAGCTGCTCGGCAGATCATCGGCCGACACGCCACCGATCAGAAACTCGGTGATCTTGCGCGGCTCCAGGCTGCGCAGCCAGAAACCGACTTCTTCGACCAGGCCCAGGCCAACCGTATTGGCGGTGATCTTGCGCTGCAGAATCCAGTCCAGGGCTTCGGGGATGGCGACGATGTCGGTCAGCAGGTTGTGCATTTCCAGCACATCAATGTCCCGCTCGCGCATCTTGGTGACGAAGTCGAAGTGGTCGCGCTTGGCCTGGGCCACCCAGAGCACGTCATCGAACAGCAGTTCGTCGCAGTTGTTGGGGGTCAGCCGCTGATGGGCCAGGCCTGGGGAGCACACCATGACTTTGCGCAGTTTGCCGGCTTCGGAATGGACGCCGTATTTCACTTTTTCCGTGGTCATTACAGATCCTCCAGTGAACAACAATTACAGGGTCAGGAAGCCGTCGTAGAGCCCATAGGCCGCCACCAGGGCGCCAATGACCACTGCGGTGAAAATCAGCTTCTCGACGTTGGTGAATATCGGTTTGCCCAGTTCACGCTTGGCCTTGGCGAACAGGATCGCGCCGGGGGCGTAGAGCAGGGCCGAAAGCAGCAGGTATTTGGTGCCGCCGGCGTAGAGCAGCCAGATCGCATAGATCAGGGCGAGGGCGCCGATGAACAGGTCTTTGCGCCGCTCCTTGAAGGCGTTCTCGTAGGTTTCGCCGCGTACCGCCAGCAGCAGGGCGTAGGCCGCCGACCACAGGTAGGGCACCAGGATCATCGAGGTGGCGAGGTAGATCAGCGACAGGTAAGTGCTGGCGGAAAACAGCGTGATGATCAGGAACAGTTGCACCATCGCGTTGGTCAGCCACAGGGCGTTGACCGGGACGTGGTTGGCGTTTTCGCGGCGCAGAAACGCCGGCATGGTGTGGTCCCTGGCGGCGGCGAACATGATCTCCGCACACAGCAGCACCCATGAGAGCAACGCGCCCAGCAGGGAAATGATCAAGCCGACGCTGATCAGCACCGCGCCCCAGTGGCCCACCACATGCTCCAGCACGGCGGCCATCGACGGGTTCTGCAGCTTGGCCAGTTCCGGCTGGGTCATGATCCCCAGGGACAGCACGTTCACCAGCATCAGGAACAGCAGCACGGTGATAAAACCGATCACGGTAGCCTTGCCGACGTCGCTGCGTTTTTCCGCCCGGGACGAGAAGATGCTGGCTCCCTCGATACCGATGAACACCCACACGGTGACCAGCATCATGTTGCGCACCTGGTTCATCACGCTGCCCAGGTCCGGGTTTTTCACGCCCCAGATGTCGGCGGTGAAAATGTCCAGCTTGAACGCGAACAGCGCGATCAACACGAACAGCACCAGTGGCACCACCTTGGCGACGGTGGTCACCAGATTGATGAACGCCGCTTCCTTGATCCCGCGCAGCACCAGGAAATGCACCGCCCACAGCAACACCGACGCGCCAATCACGGCGGCGAGGGTGTTGCCTTCGCCAAAGATCGGGAAAAAGTAACCGAGGGTGCTGAACAGCAATACGAAGTACCCGACGTTGCCCAGCCAGGCACTGATCCAGTAACCCCAGGCGGACGAGAACCCCATGTAGTCGCCGAAGCCGGCCTTGGCGTAGGCGTAGACACCGCCGTCCAGGTTTGGCTTGCGGTTGGCGAGGGTCTGGAACACGAATGCGAGGGTCAACATGCCGATAGCGGTAATCACCCAGCCAATCAACACCGCGCCGACATCGGCACTGGCGGCCATGTTTTGCGGTAATGAGAAGATCCCACCGCCAATCATCGAGCCCACCACGAGTGCAACCAGTGCGCCAAGCCTTAGTTTTCCGGGTGAATCAGACATTGTGTGACTCCAATGCAGGAGAGAGAGATCACAGAATAATTCCGTGGGCTAATCAAATAGCTGACTCAGATCACTTCATTGGCACATTCCATTGTAAATTAATGACTTGGCATGGAAGTTCGTGGGACGATGAAAATCCCGAAAAAGCGCTTTGCAGAGCGCTTCTTGCGTGTTGATTAATCATTTGGTGTGGCGTGGATGTATGACGCTAGTTCGTATTCGCGAATGTGCAAACTTTTTAATGAAGTTTGACGACTGCGTCATGTCGCGCTTATTTAAATTCTAAATACGCCTGAACTTGCTGTGTTTACATGCCTTTATGTTATGAGTGCGCTGCATGCATTAATTGAATTGATAGTGTGCCCAAGTGTCTGCTGAGAAACTTATTCGAGGAACTTCAATGTCCCAGCCCGCGCAGAAACTTCGGCTCGGTGCCCTGATCGCCCTGGTGGTGGGTTCGATGATCGGCGGTGGGATCTTTTCCCTGCCGCAGAACATGGCCGCGCGCGCTGGCGTGGGCGCTGTGCTGATCGGCTGGGCGATCACCGCGGTCGGCATGCTGACCCTGGCCTTCGTATTCCAGACCTTGGCCAACCGCAAGCCGGAACTGGATTCCGGCGTGTATGCCTACGCCAAGGCCGGGTTTGGCGACTACATGGGGTTTTCGTCCGCCTGGGGTTACTGGATCAGCGCGTGGATGGGCAACGTCGGGTACTTCGTCTTGCTGTTCAGCACCCTCGGCTACTTTTTCCCGGTGTTCGGCCAGGGTAATACGCCGCTGGCCATCGGCTGTGCGTCGGTGCTGCTGTGGGCCGTGCATTTTCTGGTGATGCGCGGGATCAAGGAGGCGGCGTTCATCAACCAGGTCACCACGGTGGCGAAAATTGTGCCGCTGCTGATGTTTATCGTGATTGCCGCCGTGGCATTCAAGGCCGACATCTTCAGCCGCGATATCTGGGGCCTGGGCAACCCGCAAATGGGCAGTGTGACGGAGCAGGTGCGCCACATGATGCTGGTCACGGTGTTTGTGTTCATCGGTATTGAAGGCGCCAGCGTCTACTCGGCGCGGGCCGAGAAACGCGCGGACGTGGGCCGGGCCACGGTGATTGGGTTTCTCGGTGTGCTGGCGCTGCTGGTGCTGGTGAATGTGCTGTCCCTGGGGATCATGAGCCAGCCGGAACTGGCGCAATTGCAAAACCCCTCCCTGGCCGGGGTGCTGGAACATATCGTCGGGCCCTGGGGGGCGATATTGATCAGCCTCGGCCTGGCGGTTTCGTTGCTGGGGGCGCTGCTGTCGTGGGCGTTGCTGTGTGCCGAAATCCTCTACGCCACCGCCCGGGACAAGACCATGCCGGCGTTCCTGAAGAAGGAAAATGCCAACCAGGTGCCGGTCAACGCACTGTGGCTGACCAACGTGATGATCCAGGTTTTCCTGGTCATTACGCTGTTTTCAGCCAGTACCTACACCACCCTGATTTACCTGGCATCGTCGATGATTCTGGTGCCGTACCTGTGGTCGGCGGCCTATGCGGTGCTGTTGAGCGGGCGCGGGGAAACCTACGAAGGCGCCCAGCGTCGGCGCATCAAGGACTTGCTGGTGGGCCTGATTGCCCTGGCTTACGCCGTATGGCTTTTGTATGCCGGTGGCCTGAAATACCTGCTGCTGTCGGCGCTGTTGTATGCCCCCGGTGTGATTCTGTTCGCCCAGGCCAGGCGCGAGCAGGGCCAGGCCTTGTTCACCTCGGTGGAAAAAGGCATTTTCGGGTGTGTACTGGCAGGCGACGCAGTGGCGGCCTACGGGCTGTACAGTGGGGTGTTGTCGTTGTGACATGTCGGAAATTGATAGTGGGTGTACTGGCCCCATCGGGGCATAGGTATCTACACAACTCAGCAGCGCCCAACCGTAACCACGATGCGAAGCGAGCCGCTCTTGATCTGCTTTTGATCCTAGGCGCCCCGTTAAACCACGCTGGCCGAACGCAGGCTTGAATCCGTGGGTAACCCGGCAGGACGCCGGGTTAGCCGCACTGGGCCATGGATGGCCCATTGCGGCGGCCCACGGATTCAAGCCTGCGTTCGGGCACACCGAGCCCAGGCGAGGTGCCGAGTGGTGGGGCAAGAGCGTTTTGCTTACTTTTGCGCTTTTCAAAAGTGAGCCGCTGTAAAAGCGGAACCCTAAGTAGCCGTGACCGCAGAAACGGATATGTACTCGGTCCAATCCAACATCCTGGTCGGCCCAGAGGCCGCCATCGGGGGCAAGCCCCCTCCCACATTTTGATTTGTGAACCCATTCAAAAGTGGGAGGGGGCTTGCCCCCGATGGCGGTCTTCAAATCACCACTGCGCTCGATGCGACCCCAATTCCCCCGCCGGCAAATCCCATTGCAGCGGCGTACCGCTGATCGTCAGCGGCGCCAGCAGTCGATGCGCCGGGCCCCAGGCGGTCTGCTCCACTACCAGACCTTGATCACCCGCATCTTCGGCCCGCAACGCCGGTTGCTCCGGCACTTGCCCCGCATCCACCAATAACTTCGCCGTACGGGCCAGCGACAATCGTGCCGAACCTCCGCGCCCGGACTTCAAGCGTTCGCTCAAGGCTTGGATCGCACTGGCCGCCATCAGATACCCGGTCGCGTGGTCCAGCGCCTGCACCGGCAGCGGCGACGGCTTATCCACCTGCTTCCAGGCCATTCCGGCCTCGGCAATCCCGCTGCTCATCTGCACCAGGCTGTCAAAGCCGCGCCGATTGCGCCACGGGCCGCTCCAGCCGTAGGCATTGAGGCTGACATCGATCAGGCCCGGCGCGATGCGTTGCAGCGCGTCGCTCGCGTAGCCCAGTTGCTCCAGCGCATCGGCGCGGTAGCCGTGGAACAGAATGTCGGCGTTTCTGAGCAACGCTTCGAAGACCTGCCGACCCTCGGCGCTTTTCAGGTCAAGACGCGCGCAGCGCTTGCCCAGGGTCATTTCCGGCACCACGCCGGGTTCGTCCCAGGTGGGCGAGTCGATGCGCAATACGTCCGCGCCCAGGCCCGCGAGAAAACGACTGGCGACCGGGCCGGCCAGGACGCGGGTCAAATCCAGCACCTTGATACCCGCCAGCGGTCGGGCCGTGGTGCCGAGCCAGGGTTGGTTGCCGGCGGTGGCGAAGGCCTGCCGCTGTATCAGTGGCTCGGCATTCACCGCCAAGCCCTGGGGGTGGCCCTGCCAGGCTTGCCAGGTGCGCATTTGCGCCGCGCAACCGCCCTCGTCGACCACCGCCTGTTCCAGTTCGGCGGCGTTCCACTTGGCGACGTTATGCGCCATTTGCGCGCGTTCGGTGACCTTGCCCAGCACCCGTTCGGCCGCTGCGCGGTGATGGGGCGCGTTGGTGTGCAAGCGAATCCAGCCGTCGGCGCTGGCGTAGTCACCGGCTATCGGGTCCCACAGCGGCGGCACTTGCCAGCCCAGTGGGCGAATCGATGAGGAAAACCACAACGAGGCGAGGCGGCGGTCTACGCTGATGCTCGGCAAGCGTGCGGTCTGTTGACGGATAAGCTCGGCAACGGCCTGGCCGGCGGCGCCGATGCTGGCGGCGGCCAGGTCAGTCACGGCAAAGGCCGAGGGCAGGGCGCCGGGCTCGCTCAGGGTCAGTGGTGTAGGCGGCAGATCGAGTGCGGCTTGGATGGGTGTCAGCAGGTCGGTCATCGAAGGCCCTCCATAAGAGAAGGGCCACTATAGAAGATCGTCAGGCCGGTGTGGCAACCCCGGGCACCAATGGCAGTTCGAGACTGGCGACAAAGCCGCCGCCCTGATGATTGGCCAGGATCAGTTGGCCGCCATGGCGTTCGGCGGCGCGACGTGCGATCGCCAGGCCCAGGCCGTGACCCTGCGCGGTCTGGCCGGGTGCGCGGTAGAACGGCTCGCCCAGTTGGTTCAGGTGCTCGGTGTCAACCCCGGGGCCGTGATCGCGCACGCTGATCAGGATCCGTTCGCCGTGCCGCTGCGCGTGCAACTCGATGGCTTGGCCGGCCGGGTTGAAGCGCTGGGCATTGCGCAGCAGGTTGTCCACGGCGCGCTCGATCATGGTCGGCCAGCCCTTGAGGCGCAGGTCGGGTTCAGTCGTCAGTTGTACCTCTTGCTCCGGCGCGCTGAGCTGGGCGTCTTTTTGCAGGGTCTTGAGCAGTGGGTTGAGGTCGATCTCTTCGGCGCTGGCGTTGTCGGCATCCACCCGGGCCAGTACCAGGATCTCACTGATCAAGGCTTCCAGGCGGTCGCATTCGCGGGTCAGGCGCGGCCAGAGTTTTTCCCGATCTTCGGGGCTGGCGCGTTCGGCCAGGGCCAGGGCGATACGCAAGCGGGCCAGGGGCGAGCGCAGTTCGTGGGAGACGTCGCGCAACAGTTGGCGCTGGCTGCCGATCAGGCTTTGCAGGCGGGCGCCCATGCGGTTGAAGTCGGTGGCCAGGACGCCGAATTCATCGCGGCGGTTGGCCAGTTGCGCCAGGCTGTTCTGTTGATATGTGGCCTGGCCCAGGTCATGCACCGCGCCGCGCAGTCGGCTGAGCGGGCGGGTGATCGACAGCGTCACCAACAGGCTGAACAGCGTCAGCACCACCAGGGCAATGGCCAGGGCGCTGAACGGCCATAACAGGCTGCTGCGGTGCCAGGCGTCCAGCTCCGGATGAGGAATGCGATAGATCAGCAGGTAGGTGTCGCCGGTTTTTTCGCTGGTGTATTCGGCGGTCAGGCGGCGCCAGGGCAGGTGGCTGTCCTGGCTGTCATTCTGCCGGGCTTCAAGGGCGGCGGCGCGGCGCGGGAAGGTGCCGCGTACCACCGGCTCGCCGCCCTCGTTGAGCACTTGCACGTCAATGTGGTACTGGCGCTTGCGTTGCTGCAGCAACTCCTGGGCAGCCTCTTCGCCCTGGGCTTCGTAGAGTTGCGTCCACTCTTGGGCCAGATTGTTGAGGCCGGGATGGCGGCTGAGAATCCAGGCGTCCTGATTCAGCATATGCCCAAGCAGGATCGACAACCCCGCAACCAGGGCGATGGCCAACCAGAAACTCGCCAGGATGCGCCAGAACAATGACCGCACGGGAAACCCTCAAGCAGGAAAAGCCCAGCGGCGGGGAGCCACTGGGCTGGGTGCATTAACGCTGGGGCATTATTGCGCTTTTTGCGGCTGTTGCGCTTTCCAGGCCTGGAATTCCTTCCATTCGGCACGACGCTGCTCTTGTTGCTTGACGATCTCGTCGAACTTCTTCTGCTGGTCGGTCTTGAGGATGGCGCGGATATCGGCCTGGGTTTTCTGCTTGCCGGCGGCGATCTCGTCCTGCATGGCTTTCTGGTCGGCGGCCGGCAGTTTGTCCAGGTACTTGCGGGTCAGGTCCTTGCGAGCGTGCCATTGGTCACCCATCAGCTTGCGGATCTGCTCGTGTTGTTCCGGGCTCAAATCCAGCTGGCGGAACGGGCCGCCTTTACCACGCGGGCCGTGTTCACCGTGACCCGGGCCACCCATCATGTGGCCTTCCGGACCGCCCATCGGGCCTGGGCCTGGACCTTCCGGCATCGCGGCCATGGCGACGGTAGGCAGTGCAGCGGCGAACATCAAAGCGATAAGGGTCTTGCGCATGGTGATTCTCCTGTCTCTATTCCGGTGAGTCCGGATGTGAGTAGATTAAGGAGATCAAGGTCAGCGGCGGTCAGGGGAGCGTAAAGCTTGGGTAAAGATAAAACTCTGTAGGAGCGAGGGGGACGCCTAGTTCTTGCTCGCGAAAAACGTCAACGATAACGCTGGCATTCTGATTGAATGCGGTGCCTTTGCGGTCTTCGCGAGCAAGCTCGCTCCTACAGGGGGCGGGCGTGAGTTGTGTTTAGAGGCTGTAGTAGTAACCACGACTACGCAGCGCCACGATCCGCGGTCGGCCGTCCGGGTGCGGGCCGATCTTCTTGCGCAGGTTGCTCACGTGCATGTCCAGGCTGCGATCGTACAGGGTCAACTTGCGGCCCAGGGCGATCTGCGCCAGTTCCTGTTTATCCAGCGGTTCGCCGGGTTGGCGCAGCAAGGCTTCGAGCAGGCGGCTTTCGGAGACCGTCAGGGTAAATTCCTGTTCGTCGATGCTGACCACCCCGCGCACCGGGCTGAAGCACAGGTCGCCCAGCTCCAGTTGGGTCGACACGGCAGCCGGATGACTGCGGCGCAGTACGGCGCGCAGGCGCGCAGTGAGTTCGCGCGGGTCGCATGGCTTGGCCAGGTAATCGTCGGCGCCCAGTTCCAGGCCGAGGATGCGGTCCAGGGGTTCGCCCCGAGCCGACAGCATCAGCACCGGCAACTCCGGGTGGTCGTTGCGCAGTTGCTTGAGCAACTCCAGGCCACTGCCGTCGGGCAGCATCACGTCGAGCACCACCGCCGCCGGAGCGGCTTCGGCCAGGGCCTTGCGGGCGCTGGAGCCGTCATGGCAGGCGCGCACCTGGAAACCTTCCTGGCTCAGCCAACTGACCAGCAGCTCGCAGAGCTCCTGGTCATCATCTATCAGTAACAGCTCGCTCATGACTCACTCAATTTAGCCATTGTCGACGACGACGGTGCCCACCGCTGGCGAAGATGCCACACAGCAGGGCGATCAGTGCGACGCCCGCACCGGTGACAAACCATTGCTGCTGCTCGGTCAACCATCGGGTCAAGGCGCCGTCCTGTGTCTCTTTGAGTTGCTGGGCCAGGCGTTGGTTCTCCTGGCGCAGACGACTCAGTTGCGCGCTTTCGCGGGTGGCTTGCGCGCTTTGCAGCTGCTTGCTCAGCTCTTCGCGCAGCCCTTCGCTTTCTTTCAAACGTTGCTGCAGTTCGGTGACCTGGCTGTGGGTACTCAAGGACAGCGGCGTGGCGCTGCCGCTATTGGAGGTCTCTTCAGCCTGGGCCGTGGCCCCGAGGGTTAACACTGCCAACAGACACAACTGACGTAAGCGCATCGGAACTCCTGATTCCACACGAATATTCAGAACGTTATCGGCAGGTTACCGGGAATAATGAGCCATCAGGCGGGCGCCCAAGCGTTTTGGTCGGGCGCCACCGGGCTCAGGGCAGGACTTGCTTGAACGGCTTGATCACGACATCAGCGTAGACGCCCGCCGCGACATAAGGATCAGCCTTGGCCCACGCCTGGGCATCGGCCAGGGACGCGAACTCGGCAACGATCAGGCTGCCGGTGAAACCCGCGTCGCCCGGGTCGTTGCTGTCGACGGCCGGGTGCGGGCCGGCCAGTACGATGCGGCCTTCGGTTTGCAACTGCTTGAGGCGTTCGACATGGGCGGGGCGCACGCTCAGGCGTTTTTCCAGCGAGTTGGCAACATCGGTGGCAATGATGGCGTAGAGCATGTCAGTCCTCGGTTTTCGGCGTGGTGGCGGCAGTGTCATGCAGATGGCGCGACAGGTAGATACCCTGGCCGACCAGGAACAGCAGGGTCATGGCCAGGCTGCCGAACACCTTGAAGTCGACCCAGTAGTCTTGAAAGGTAAACGCCACGAACAGGTTGGCGGCACCGCAGAAGAGGAAGAACACGATCCAGGCCACGTTCAAGCGTACCCAGATCGGCTCCGGCAAGGTCAGCGCGTGGCCCATGATCCGCTTGATCAGCAGACGATCACCAATGAAGTGGCTGCCGATGAAGACCAGGGCGAACAGCCAGTTGACCACCGGGGCTTTCCACTTGAGGAAGGTTTCACTGTGGAAGGCCAGGGTCAGGCCGCCGAACACCAGGCAGGCGACGAGGGTCAGCCACTGGCTTTTTTCCAGCTTGCGCTGGGAGATGAAGATGGCGCCGTAAACCACGATGGAGCTGATGATCAGCACGGCGGTGGCACTGTAGATGCCGCCGAACGAGAGTTCGTGACCGGCGATGTCGATGACCCTGGGGTCGAGTTTGGTAACGATGAAAAACAGCAACAGCGGGATGAAGTCGATGAATTGTTTCACAGTAAGAGCCAGAAGCTGGATGTGGCGGCATAATAACAAACATCCTTGGTTGCGATAGCGCCAGCTGACTTGAGGTTACACACTCCCGTGAATGTTGATTTGCACTGCCACAGCACGGCCTCCGACGGCGCCCTGGCGCCTGCGGTACTGGTTGCGCGTGCGTTTGAAAAAGGCGTGCGAGTCCTGTCGCTGACCGACCACGACACCCTTGAAGGCCTCGACGAGGCCCGCACGGCGGCCCATGCATTGGGCATGCAACTGGTCAATGGCGTGGAATTGTCCTGCACCTGGGGCGGCGCCACCATTCATGTGCTCGGCTACGGTTTCGAGCAGAACGCCCCGGCCCTGGTGGCCGCTATCGCCCAATTGCACGATGGACGCTGGCTGCGGTCCGAAGAAATAAGCCGCAAGCTCAGCCTCAAAGGCATGCCTGGCGCGCTTGACGGCGCCCGCGCCATCCAGCAGGAGCTGGGCGACAGCGGTAACGCGCCGGCCCGCCCGCACTTTGCCGACTGGATGGTGCGTGAGGGGTTCGTCAAGGACCGCGCCGAGGCCTTCCGTAAATGGTTGGGCGCGGGCAAGCTGGGCGATGTGAAGCAGCACTGGCCGACCCTGGAAGACACCGTCGGCACCCTGCGGGCCGCCGGGGCCTGGGTCAGCCTGGCGCATCCCTGGCATTACGATTTCACCCGCAGCAAGCGCCGCAAGCTGATCGGCGACTATATTGGAGCGGGCGGCCACGCGATCGAAGTGGTCAACGGGCATCAACCTGCCGAGCAGGTTGGTAGCCTGGCGATCCTGGCGCGCGAATTTGGTCTGCTGGTCAGTGCCGGCAGTGATTTTCATGGCCCAGGCGGCTGGTCCGAGATCGGCGAGTATCGCCAGGTCCCGGAAGATCTGCCGCTGTTGTGGGGGCGATTCAAGCATGACCCCATTATTGCCACCGTCTGAACAGGTAGAACACGTGAGTCAATTCTTCCAGATTCATCCGGAAAACCCCCAGGCGCGCCTGATCAAGCAGGCGGTCGAGATCATTCGCGCCGGCGGCGTGGTGATCTATCCAACTGATTCGTCCTACGCCATCGGCTGCCAGATCGGCGACAAGGGCGCGGTCGAGCGGGTCAGACGTCTGCGTGAGCTGGACAAGAATCATAACTTCGCGCTGATTTGCAGCGACTTGTCGCAGTTGGGGCTGTTCGCCAAGGTCGACACGGGCACCTTCCGCTTGCTCAAGGCGCACACGCCGGGGCCCTACACCTTTATTCTCAACGCCACCCGCGAAGTGCCGCGCCTGCTGCTGCACCCGAAGAAGCGCACCATCGGCCTGCGCGTGCCGGAACACCCGATCGCCCTGGCGCTGTTGGCCGAGTTGGGCGAGCCGCTGATGAGCGTGTCGTTGATCATGCCGGGCGATACCGAACCGCTGGAAGACCCGTATGAAATGCGCCAGTTGCTGGAGAAGCAGGTGGATCTGATCATCGATGGTGGCTTCGGGGGCGGCAAGGCGTCTACCGTAATCAACCTGGCCGACGGCGAGCCTGAAGTGATCCGTGTGGGCTGCGGCGACCCTGCGCCGTTTATGGTCGAGGCCTGAATGTCGGTCGTGGAAACCGTCGATCCCCAGGCGGGCGCCCAGCAGGAACTGCCATTTGCCATGGTCTATGGCCAGGCGGTCATGGAAATGCCGCTGGATTTGTACATCCCGCCCGACGCCCTGGAGGTCTTTCTCGAGGCCTTCGAAGGCCCGCTGGACTTGCTGCTGTACCTGATTCGCAAACAGAACATCAACATCCTCGATATTCCCGTGGCGGAAATCACCCGCCAGTACATGGGCTATGTCGAATTGATGCAGTCGGTGCGCCTGGAACTGGCCGCCGAATACCTGGTGATGGCCGCCATGCTCGCCGAGATCAAGTCGCGCATGCTGCTGCCGCGTTCGGAAGCGGTCGAAGCCGAAGAAGATGACCCGCGCGCCGAACTGATTCGTCGCTTGCAGGAATACGAGCGCTTCAAGGCAGCGGCCGAAGGTATCGACGGTTTGAGCCGTGTCGGCCGCGATGTGGTGGTGCCCAAGCTGGACGCGCCCGAGGCACGCGCGCGCAAGCTGTTGCCTGACGTCAGCCTGGAAGAACTGCTGATGTCCATGGCCGAGGTGCTGCGCCGTGGCGACATGTTCGAAAGCCACCAGGTCAGCCGCGAAGCCCTGTCCACCCGCGAGCGTATGAGCGACGTGCTGGAGCGCCTCAAGGGCGGCGGGTTTGTGCCGTTTGTCGAGCTGTTCACCGCAGAAGAAGGGCGCCTGGGCGTGGTGGTGACCTTCATGGCGATCCTGGAGCTGGTCAAGGAGTCCTTGGTCGAGCTGGTCCAGAATGAGCCGTTTGCGGCTATCCATGTGCGGGCGCGAGCCGAATAACGAGCTGAATCGATGAATCTGACTGAACCCCGCGAACTGGCGCCCTTGCTGGAAGCTTTCCTCCTGGCCTCGGGCAAGCCGCAATCCCTGGAGCGCCTGTTCGAACTTTTTGAAGAGGCCGAACGCCCCGAACCGCCTGTATTCAAGAAGGCGCTGGAGATCCTGCGCAAGTCCTGCGACGGTCGTGCCTTTGAGTTGCGTGAAGTGGCGTCGGGGTATCGCCTGCAGATCCGCGAGAAATTTTCCCCGTGGGTGGGACGCCTGTGGGAAGAACGCCCGCAGCGTTATTCACGGGCGATGCTGGAGACCATGGCGTTGATCGCCTATCGCCAGCCGATCACCCGGGGCGAGATCGAAGATGTGCGGGGCGTGGCGGTCAACAGCCATATCGTCAAGACGCTGCTGGAACGCGAGTGGATCCGCATCGTCGGCTACCGTGACGTGCCCGGCAAACCGGCGATGTTCGCCACCACCAAAGTGTTCCTCGACCACTTCAACCTGAAAAACCTCGACGACCTGCCGCCGTTGGCCGAGCTGCGCGAGATGGAAGCCGAGCCGGTGCTGGACTTCGACGACGCGCCGGTGCCCCAGAGCCTGCAGGAGCTGGCCGATGCCAGTGCCGAGCCGGAGGAGCCCAAGGACGAAACCAGTTTCCATACCTTGCTGCTGGAACTGGACGACATGGAGCAGGGAATCAAGACCGACTTTGATGATTTGCTGCGTGATGGCGCCGCTGAGCCGCAAACCGAGGTGAACGTTGAGCCCGAGCCCGACGTCGAAGAAGACATCCTCGGTGTCGCCGATGCCCGCGAAAAACTGCTGGCCGCCGTCGCCGCCCTCGAACAGCCGCCGCTGAGCGACGAGGAAGACGAAGCCCGGGCACTGGCCGAGGCGATCGAAAACGAACGCCGCCAACTCGAAGACTGACAAGATCCAATGTGGGAGGGGGCTTGCCCCCGATTGCAGTGTGTCAGTCAGCACAACCATCACTGATACACCGCAATCGGGGGCAAGCCCCCCACATTTTGATCGCCGTTGTCCGAGAGCAACTATGACTTCGACCAAAGACCCCTGCATCAGCATCTGCAAGTTCAGCGACGACATCTGCGTCGGCTGTGGCCGCAGCAAGCGTGAAATCCGCGCCTGGAAGAAACTCGACAAAGTCGACAAGCGCACGGTGCTGGCCGAAGCCGAACTGCGCTTGCTGGCGTTGGGCGCCACCGGTCGGCGGAAAAGCAAATGACTTGGGTGTTATCGACTACTCTCTGATGCGCAACACGCGCCATGCGCGTATGATTCGCGACCCTTTGCCGACCTATTCGGCCAAAGCCCCGCTTTCAACACTCTTCAGGCCACGCCTGAATCGACCCACCGGGAGGTGCTTAAGATGAACGACAAAGACCAGAACGACAGCCAGGAAATCGGCCCAGCAGGCGAAAAACTGCAAAAGGTGCTGGCGCGTATCGGCGTGGGCTCGCGCCGCGACGTCGAAGCCTGGATCACCCAGAAGCGCATCAAGGTCAACGGCGTCGAGGCCACCCTCGGCCAGCGCGTCGACCTGCATGACGCGATCACCATTGATGGCAAGGTCATCAAGCGCGAAGAAGCCGCCGAATCGGTACGCCGCGTCATCATGTACAACAAGCCCGACGGCGAGATCTGCACCCGTGACGACCCGGAAGGCCGTCCGACCGTGTTCGACAAGATGCCCAAACCCAAGGAAGGCCGCTGGATCAACATCGGTCGCCTGGACATCAACACCACCGGTTTGCTGATGTTCACCACCGATGGTGAATTGGCCAACCGCCTGATGCACCCCTCCTACGAGATGGACCGCGAATACGCCGTGCGTGTACGTGGCGAAGTCGATGACGAGATGATCGAGCGCTTGAAAGCCGGTGTGGTCCTTGAAGACGGCCCGGCCAAGTTCACCGACATCAAGCAGGCGCCGGGTGGCGAAGGGTTCAACCACTGGTACCACTGCGTGGTGATGGAAGGCCGCAACCGTGAAGTCCGTCGCCTGTGGGAATCGCAGGGCCTGGTGGTCAGCCGCCTGAAGCGCGTGCGTTTCGGCCCGGTGTTCCTCAACTCCGACCTGCCGATGGGTCGCTGGCGCGAAATGAGCCAGTACGAAGTCGACATCCTCAGCGCCGAAGTGGGCCTGACGCCGGTCGCGATGCCGCAGATGAATGCCAAGAGCAAAGACAAGCTTGAGCGTATGCAGCGTAAATCGTCGCGCCCTGTGCCGCGTACCGAGCGCGTTGCCCGCACCCTGCGCCCGGCGTTGAATGCACCGGCAACCGGCGGGCGTATTTCCCGCGAGCCGCAGATTGAAGGTGAGCGCCGCCCCACCGCGCCATCGCGTCAGGAAGGCGAGCGTGCTCCACGCACTCCGCGTCCGGCCCCGTCCGGTGGTCGCAGCAACCGTGGTGAAGCCGACCGTCCGGCCGACAACGCCAGCACCAAGCGTCCGGCCAAGCCAGCGGCGAACAAGCGCCCTGGCCCGAAGCTGGTGGCTGACGAGCCGTCGGGCAAGCGCCGTGGCGCCCCGGCCGGTTCCGGTCAGCGTCCGGGTTTTGGTCGCAAGAAGCCGCAGTGATGCCGTAGCCGCTGCATAAAAAACGTCAACCTCAGGGTTGGCGTTTTTTTTGCGCTCTGAATTTGAAATGCTATCAACTGTGGGAGGGGGCTTGCCCCCGATGGCGGTGAATCAGTGACAGATACTGAGGCTGACACACTGCAATCGGGGGCAAGCCCCCTCCCACATGTTGAACTTCATTTGATTCAAAACTGGGTGTTCAGAAGGCAAACGTCCCATCAAATACCGGCTTGTCATCCAGCGCCAACACGCCGCTGGCAAAGATCAGGTCCAGGTGGTGACTGCCTTTCTGCCCGCCGCCCAAGCCCAGATGCAACCCGCAATGGCGTTCTTCAAAGCCCGCATTGCGCGCGTACAAATCCTTCACGCCTTCATTGGTGCCGATGCCCAGTTCTTCCACGCGGCGGTTGGACGGGTTGGCATTGAGGTACTTGTTGAAGTCATCCACCAACCCCGGCACGTCGCTGGCCACGCTGCAGATGGTGGAGTTCTCGATCCACAGTTCCAGGGGTGACTCCAGCACGCCGTATTTACGCGCAAAGGGGATGGTGCTGAGGAACGTCCCGACAAACCGCACTTGCCCGTTGATGGCCTCGCTGTGGGTGGCGATCTCGCCAGGGGCCAGGTCGTGGTTGCCGACGCCGTTGATGTTGGTCCACTTCTTGATGCTGCTCATGGGGGCTTCAAGGCGTGAGCCGTGCTTGTCGGTGAAGCTCAGCACGGTGGCCTCGGACATGCGCCGGATCAAGGTGGCGTTGAGGTCGGCTATGCGCTGCGGTTCGACGCTGAAGGTGTCGTAGAAGTAGTCGCCATAATCCTTGAACAACAGCGACTTCTTCCAATGTTCGGCCATCACGCCCTGCAGTGCGCGGATAAAATCCGGGCCTTCGGCACGGGGGTTGGGCAGGGTCGAGGAATCGTAGAGAAACAGGTACAGGTCGCAGGCTTCGATGGCCTGGGCCAGGGATTCACTGGCGCTCAGGTCCAGGCGCTGTACCTGGAAATTGAAACGGGCGGCGCTGCCGTGGGTGATTGCCTGGGCGATGGCGTCGTAGCGTTCGGTATGGCCCAGCAGCACGGTAGGGCGGCTCAGGCCCTGGAGGGCCGGGTGATGAGCGAGGTAGTAAAGAAAGTGTTCGACGGCGCGGGCCTTGTCCATGACGGGAGTCCTTCGGTGCCTTGGGTAAGGGGGCAGGTGCCGTGCACGGCACCTGCCGTATGCCTGCCGGGTGTTAGAACGGCCACATCGCGGTGCCAAATGGCACAACGGCATCGGCTTGCATCATTTCAACGGCGGCCTCATGGGTCGGCGCTTCAAACCAATCGTCGAGTTGCAGTTCGGTTTCCAGGTCTTTTTCCAGTGCTTGCATGGTGTATCTCCTAGAGGACGTTGTTTGAGAACGGCTTGCCAACGGGCTTCGCGGGCAAGTGCAAAGAACCTAGGAGAGAGTGTTTCAAAATGCAAAATATTTATTGACACGGTTTCATTTGGACTTTTTCTTCGGTTTTTTTGAAGAGATTTTTTATCTAGAAAAAACAGTTGATTGGCTGAACCGATTCTTCAGTCAGGTCTGACCGACAATTTTCCGTAGACCGCCTCTTGAGCGTGGCCGTAAAGACAATGTTCCGCTCTGTAACGCCAGGTTTACGACGATGGTCGCGTAACGCTGGGTAGAAAATCCCTGTAAGGAATACCTGACAGATTGCCGAGTGCGCGTTGGTGGTGCGTGCCGAACCTGTCGAGCGGTGTACAATGCGCCGCGTTTTACTGTGACCCCCCTTTGCGTAACCACGCAAAAGGCCAAGACCCAGGGTTTACCTTCCCTGATCACTCCGCCTGGCCACGAGCCAGACGGGTTCGATTTCGTCACAGATAAAAACAAACAGGTGACGCATGACCGTTAGAAAGACGCTGTACTCCTGGTACCTGCGCTGGGGTTTGAGCGGCGCTGCTTGAGGCGGTAATTCAAGGCAGCAACCTGCATTCAACATTCTCAAACCTTGCGTGAGACTCTTTTCATGAGTGGACCCCATTCCTCTTCAGGCGAGCTGAAACGCGGCCTGAAAAATCGGCATATCCAGTTGATCGCCCTCGGTGGCGCCATCGGCACCGGCCTGTTCCTCGGCTCGGCCGGGGTGCTCAAGTCCGCCGGCCCGTCGATGATCCTGGGCTATGCCATCTGCGGCTTCATCGCCTTCATGATCATGCGCCAACTCGGTGAAATGATCGTCGAAGAGCCGGTCGCCGGCTCCTTCAGCCATTTCGCCCATAAATACTGGGGCGGGTTTGCCGGCTTCCTGTCGGGCTGGAACTGCTGGATCCTGTACATCCTGGTGGGCATGTCGGAGCTGACGGCCGTCGGTAAATACGTGCACTTCTGGTGGCCGCAGATTCCGACCTGGGCCTCGGCGGCGGCCTTCTTCGTGCTGATCAACCTGATCAATCTGGCCAATGTCAAAGTCTTCGGTGAGGCCGAGTTCTGGTTTGCGATCATCAAGGTGGTGGCGATTGTCGGCATGATCGCCCTGGGCAGCTATCTGCTGGTCAGCGGCAGCGGCGGGCCACAGGCGTCGGTGACCAACCTGTGGGAGCACGGCGGCTTCTTCCCCCATGGCGTGGGTGGGTTGGTGATGGCCATGGCGATTATCATGTTCTCCTTCGGCGGCCTGGAAATGCTCGGATTTACCGCTGCCGAAGCCGACCAGCCGCGCACGGTAATCCCCAAGGCCATCAATCAGGTGATCTACCGCATCCTGATTTTCTACATCGGTGCCCTGGTGGTGCTGCTGTCGCTGATCCCGTGGGACAGCCTGCTCGCCACCCTTAACGCCTCCGGCGATCCCTACAGTGGCAGCCCGTTCGTCCAGGTGTTCTCGATGCTGGGCAGTAAAACGGCCGCGCATATCCTCAACTTCGTGGTGTTGACCGCAGCGCTGTCGGTGTACAACAGCGGCACCTACTGCAACAGCCGCATGTTGCTGGGCATGGCCGAGCAGGGCGATGCGCCCAGGGCCCTGGCGAAGATCGACAAGCGCGGCGTACCGGTGCGTTCGATCCTCGCGTCGGCGGCAGTGACCCTGGTGGCGGTGCTGATGAACTACTTCATCCCGCAGCATGCGCTGGAGTTGCTGATGTCCCTGGTGGTGGCCACGTTGGTGATCAACTGGGCGATGATCAGTTATTCCCACTTCAAGTTCCGCCAGCACATGGACCGTACCGGCCAGGTGCCGTTGTTCAAGGCGCTGTGGTATCCCTACGGCAACTTTATCTGCCTGGCGTTCGTGGTGTTTATCCTGGCGATCATGCTGATGATTCCGGGGATCCAGGTGTCGGTGTATGCGATCCCGGTGTGGGTGGCGTTCATGGGGGTGTGCTACTGGATCAAGAACAAGCGCAAGGCGCAAGCGGCCTTGGGCACAGCAGGGACGGTTCTGGAGTAGGACGGTTCCGGTAAATGGAAAACCCGGCCGTGTGCCGGGTTTTTTGTGAGTGCGGGCAGGTTAGACTCCACCCCCCGTTTTTATCGATCCTTGCCCGGAGGCCCTATGCAGCACACCGAGATTGACGGCGGCGCCCTGCAGCGCGACGCGCTGGAAGACCTGATCGAGCAGCACCGCAGCCCTTTGCGCTTGCTCGGCGTCGACCTGAGTGGTGCCGATCTGTCGCGCATGCAATTGGACCACTGGGTGTTTGAGCGGTGCATTCTGACCCAGACGTCCTTCCTCGGTTCGCGCCTGGAAGGCACGCAATGGAAAAGCTGCCGGGCCGGCCACGCCATCTTCGAGGCCGCGAACCTGTTGGAAGCGCAGTTCAGCAGTTGCGACCTGAACAACACGCGCTGGCAGCGCAGCAAGCTGTCCCAGGCGAATTTCACCCAGTGCAAGCTGACCGGCGCCAACTTCACCCATTGCGCGTCCCTCGGCCTGAGCTTCAGCGAAAGCCTGCTCAACAGCGCCTTTTTGTCCGGGTTGTCGTTTGCCCGAACCCTGCTTAACAACCTGGATTTCTCCGATAGCGATTTGTCGGATGCCGACTTTCGCAAGGCAGAGCTGGTGGATTGCAGCCTGGCCCATGCCCGTATCAACGGTGCCAATTTTGCCGGTGCCGACCTGCGCGGTGCAGATTTGAGCGGCTTTCGTCTCAATGATGCCAAACTGTTCAAAGGCGCCGTGATTTCCAAAGCCCAGGCGTCGATGTTGTTGTCTGAGTTGGGCTTGTCCGTTGCCTAGGGTTTTTGATTGATGCTGGTTATTTCCAACAATGTGCACCTGCCTGACGCCGAGATCGAACTGACCCCCATTCGCGCCCAGGGCGCCGGCGGGCAGAACGTCAATAAGGTGTCGAGTGCGGTGCACCTGCGCTTTGACATTCCGGCGTCGTCGTTGCCGCAGTTCTACAAGGAGCGCTTGCTGGCGCTGCGTGACAGCCGTATCACCAGCGAGGGCGTGCTGGTGCTCAAGGCCCAGCAATACCGGACCCAGGAACAGAACCGTGCGGATGCGCTGGAGCGTCTGGTGGAATTGATCCTCAGTGCCACCAAGGTCGAAAAGAAGCGCCGGCCGACCAAACCCACCCTGGGCTCAAAGAAGCGCCGGCTGGAGTCAAAAACCAAGCGCGGCAGCATCAAGGCCGGGCGTGGCAAGGTCGACTTTTAAGCGTCGCGAGACTCGCGGGCCTGAGGTGCCTGGCGATACAGATAGAGGCTCAGCAACAAGCCACCGCAGGCGGCGAGGGCGGCGAAGAGGAAGATCGACGCAAAGCCGAAACCTGCCGCGACGGCGCCGGCCAGTGGGCCGGTGATCCCCAGTGACAGGTCAATGAACAACGAATAAGCGCCCACCGCCGCACCGCGGCTGGAGGCCGGCACCAGATTGACGGCCTCAACCCCCAGCGCCGGAAACACCAGGGAAAAACCGAAGCCGCTCAAGGCCGCGCCGGCCAGCGCCCAGGGAGCATCCGGCGCCAGCCACAGCAACAGCAGCCCCAGTATCTCAACCGACAGGCAGGCGATTGCCACACGGAAACCGCCGATCCGGTTGATCAGATTGCCGAACAGCAGGCGCGCGCCGATAAAACTGGCACCGAACAGGCTCAGTGCCCATACCGCGTTGTCCCAGTGCTGGGTGGTGTAATACAGGGTGATAAAGGTGGCAATGGTGCCAAAGCCGATGGAGCCCAACGCCAATGCGCACCCATGGGGCAGCACGCGGCCCAGCACATTCATGAACGGCAGGCGTACACCGGCCACAATGGGCGCCGCTTCTTTGTTCCACGCCAACAGCACGCCCCCAAGCGCCAGCACAATGATGCTGACGCCCATGCTCCACAGGCCGAACCGGCTGACCAGCAGCACGCCCAGCGGTGCCCCGACGGCCAGCGCGCCGTAGCTGGCGATGCCGTTCCACGAGATGACCTTGGCGGTATTCGCCGCACCGACACGCCCTATGCCCCAACCAATCGCCCCGGAACCCACCAGGCTTTCAGCGCTGCCCAGCACCAGTCGACCGATCAGCAGACAACCGAGACTGAAGGCCGGCAGGCTGGAAAAACCGGCGGCGAGCAACATGAACACGCCGCTCAAGCCGCAACCGACCAGACCGATGAGCACCGCGCGCTTACTGCCCAGGTTATCGATGATTTTGCCGGCGTACGGGCGGCTCAGCAGGGTCGCCAGGTATTGCACGCTGATCACCAGCCCGGCGATAACCGCGCCATAGCCCAGTTGGCTATGCACATAGCCCGGCAACACCGCCAGGGGGATGCCGATGTTCAGGTAGCCGATAAAGGTGAACAGCACGATGGAAACGACTTGCAGCGTGACCGCCATGGGTCGCTGGGTATCTTGCATGGGAGAGGTCCACTGTCGCAGCAGGTAAAGATAGGCTGCTAATGATACCGGTGGTTTGGCTCGCGCAGGGCGCTAAAGCGCAAAAACCTCAGCGCAGGAACGCTTCAGGCTTGCTCAGGGGCCAGCAATTGGGTGGTGACCAGGGCGGCCAGGGCGTTTTCCTGGGTGCCGAAGCGCTTGAGCAACACGGCTTGTTTGTCCGCGCTGAGGCGGTTCCAGACCTCGACCATCTGCAGGGCAGCGTCGAGTACGGCGGTATCCGGGGTATCGGTCATGTTTACAGGGGTCTCGAATGATTCAGGCAGTGTGGAAAGCGCTCAAAGCTGCGCTTTCCACACGGTCTGGTACGGCGTCAGTCCTGGCTTTCGCTGTCGACTGGTTTTGCTTCTTTGGCTTCGGGCCGTGTGTCGCTGGCCTGTTGCTGTGCTGGCTGCTCTGTAGGCTGCAGGCTTGGGAAGGGGAGATTAGGTATCTCGTGCATCGTCGTCGCTCCTCGCAAGGTCTGTTTCAATCGCAGGTGATTGCGCGCTCTCAAAAAGCCTTGGCAGGATACAGCACTATAAATGACAAATAGACTTTTATATCGACCGTGCCTAGAACGCCACTTTGCCCAGGATCATGTCGCGATACATCATAAAATCACCGAGCAGGCTGTAAAACGGGTGCTGGAAGGTGGCCGGACGGTTCTTCTCGAAGAAGAAATGGCCGATCCAGGCGAAGCTGTAGCCGGCGATCGGCACGGCCAGCAACAGGCCTGGTGAGCCTCGGCCGATGGCGTAGGCCAGAATGCCGATCACCAGCGTAGTGCCGATAAAATGCAGGCGCCGGCAGGTGCTGTTGCCGTGCTCCGCCAGGTAGTACGGGTAAAACTCGGCGAAGCTGTTGAATCGCTTGACGTTTTCCACGGTGACAGGCCCTCTGATTGTTGTGCGGCCCAACAGATGTTCGGCGGGGAGCTTATTTGAGTCTAGAGTGATCAGTGGTGACAGCCAGTGACAATAGATGCCACTTTAGTATCCTTGGCCTCCTGGCTACCGTTTAAGCCTGCCAGCACAAGAAGACGCCATGAGCGAACGAACAACGTCTGCAAGCTGGGCGATGGGGATAGTCAAGGCCCTGGAAATGGACGGCCTGGATTGCCGGGCCCTGTTCAAACAACTGGGATTGGACTATGCCGATCTCAGTAACCCCGACGCGCGTTTTGCGCAGGATGCCATGACCCGTTTATGGCAGCGCGCAGTGGAGTTATCGGGCAACCCGGCCATTGGCCTGAACATGGGCAAAGTGGCGCGTCCGGCCTCGTTTCATGTCGCCGGTTATGCCTTGATGTCCAGCAACACCCTGGCCGACGGCTTCAGGCGCCTGGTACGTTACCAGCGCATCATCGCCGAAAGCGCCGACTTGAGTTTCCGCCTGCTACCCGAGGGCTACGCGCTGATCCTGACGGTGCACGGCGATCACCTGCCGCCCACCCGGCAAAGCGCCGAGGCCTCGTTGGCCAGTGCGTTGGCGCTGTGCGGCTGGCTCACAGGACGAACCCTGCAACCGCACAAGGTGATGCTGCAGGGCGATCAACCGGTCGATCTGGCGCCCTACAAAGAGGTGTTCCATGCGCCGCTGGAATTCAATGCGCCGTATGACGCGCTGATTTTCGAGCAGGCCGACATGGATGCGCCATTGCCCACGGCCAACGAGGCCATGGCGCAGTTGCACGATCGTTTTGCCGGTGAATACCTGGCGCGCTTTTCCGAAAGCCGTGTGACCCACAAGGCACGGCAGGTATTGTGCCGCCTGCTGCCCCAGGGCGAACCCAAGCGCGAAGTGGTGGCGCAGACGTTGCATCTGTCCCAGCGTACCTTGCAGCGGCGTTTGCAGGAGGAGGGCACCAGCTTCCAGGCCCTGCTTGACGACACCCGCCGTGAGCTGGCCGAGCAATACCTGGCGCAGCCGAGCATGACCTTGCTGGAAATCGCCTACCTGTTGGGGTTCGCCGACCCCAGCAACTTCTTTCGCGCGTTTCGCCGCTGGTTCGACGCCACGCCCGGCGAATACCGGGCGCGGTTGCAGCAGACGTCGACCATCAGTGACGCCAGAACGCCGGAATACAGAGCACAAACACCGTAATGATTTCCAGCCGTCCCAACAGCATGCCCAGCGACAGAATCCACTTGGCCGCATCCGGCAGGCTGGCGAAGTTGCCGGCCGGGCCGATGGTTTCACCCAGGCCCGGGCCGACGCCGGATACGGTACTGGCCGCGCCGGTCAGCGCGGTCATCCAGTCCAGGCCCAGCAGTGAGAGGGCCAGCGCGATGGCGCAAATGGTGATGGCGAAGAAAAACGAAAAGGTCAGGATCGACCGCACGATTTCCTCGTCGAGACGGTGACCGTTGTACTTCTGTTTGATCACCGCGCGCGGGTGAATCAACTGGTTCAGGTTGGCCTTGAGCAGGATATAGGCGACCTGAAAGCGGAAGATCTTGATCCCGCCGGCGGTAGAGCCCGAACAGCCGCCGATAAAGCCCAGGTAGAAGAACAGCATCAGGGAGAAGTTGCCCCAGAGGCTGTAGTCCCCCAGCGCAAAACCGGTGGTGGTCACCACCGAGGTGACGTTCAGCGCCACGTGGCGCAGGGCATCCAGCCAGTGCAGGTTGGTGGTCCACCAATACCAGGTGCCGAGCACCAGCCAGGTCACCACCAGCAGACCGAGCAAACCCTGTACCTGCTGGTCCCTGAGCAGCGCGCGACGGTTGCCGCGCAAGGTCGCCACGTACAGGGTGAACGGCAGGCTGCCCAGGATCATCACCACCACCGCCACCCAGTGCACCGCCGGTTGCTTCCAGTGCGCCAGGGATTCATCGGAGGTGGAAAACCCGCCGGTGGAAATCGCCGACATGGCGTGGTTGATCGCATCGAACAGCCCCATCCCGGCCCACCAGAACGCCAGGCTGCCAAGGATGGTGATGCCCACATACGCCGCCACGATCAACCGCGCGACCATATGGGAGCGCGGCATGACCTTTTCCGAACGGTCCGATGACTCGGTCTGGAACAGGCGCATGCCACCGATGCGCAGCAGCGGCAGGATCGCCACCGCCATGCCGATAAACCCGATACCGCCGAGCCAGTGCAACAGCGAGCGCCACATCAGGATGCCCGGCGACATGTTGTCCAGCCCGCTCAACACCGTGGACCCGGTGGCCGTGATGCCGGACATGCTTTCAAAAAACGAGTCGGTGTAGCTGATGTGCTGAGTCAGCAGGAACGGCAGCGCGGCGAAGACGCACACTACCACCCAGCTGGTGACGGTCAGCAGGTACATGTCCCGGGGGCGCAGGTGCACATGCTCCGGGCGCCCGGGAATGACCAGGGCCAGGCCGGCGATAAAGGTGATCATGCTGGCCCACAGGAACGAGGGCAGGTCGCTGGTGCGTTCGAAGATCACCAGGGTGGCCATGGGCACGACCATGGCGATCGCAAGCGTGATCAGGAAGATGCCGATGATGAAACCGATGATGCGCAGGGTCGGCAACGCCATGAAATTCGCTCGGGTGGTGTGGGCAGAGGCGCCATTCTACCTGCGGTGCAGGTCTTGTAAACCAAGGGCTGGGGCAACCTGTGGGAGGGGGCTTGCCCTGATACCGATCAGTTAGCGCAGAGCCCCTGTGGGAGGGGCGGTGCGACGATTCGACTTGCTCCCGATGGTGGCCTCAGGACCGACCAGGATGTTGGATCGATCCCGGTCCAAATGTGGGAGGGGGCTTGCCCCCGATGGCGGCCTCGGGGCCGAGCAGGATGTTGGATCAGATCGAGTACATATCCGTTTCTGCGGTAACGGCTGCTATGGGTTCCGCTTTTACAGCGGCTCACTTTTGAAAAGCGCAA